>CAYVXE010000023.1:0-51628 GCA_964455375.1 uncultured Calditrichaceae bacterium | reverse complement strand
GATCAAGCTCCGCCAGACCCGCCCCTTCATCGCCAAAGATCAGGGCTACCTGGTTCCGAAGAAAAGCGTCTTCAACCGAATCATTGGTGACAGCCAACTGGAACTGCGCTTCGCCAGCTTCCTCGAAGATTGCTCAGATGTCCTGTCCTACGCAAAGAACTATCTGGCCGTACATTTCAAGCTCGATTACGTGAACGCCGCTGGCGATATTTCCAACTATTATCCCGACTTCCTGGTGAAGTTGACGGACGGGCGAATTGTGGTGGTGGAGACCAAGGGGCAAGAAGATTTAGACGTACCCTTGAAAGTCCAGCGGCTGCGTCAGTGGTGCGAGGACGTCAACGGGATGCAGCCGGAGGTGACGTATGATTTTGTCTACGTTGACGAGGAAAGTTTCATGAAATACGAGCCGAAGTCGTTTGCGGAACTGCTGGCCGGCTTTCGAGAGTACAAAAAGAAAATATAACAAGTTCTCCAAAGGATGGCAATTCCGTTTCGCTTTATTATAGATAGTAAGTAGATGTTTAGATAGCGCATCGGTTTTGGGAACCGAGGGTCGTAGGTTCAAATCCTATCGCCCCGACAAAAAGAAAGCCTGTCATCAGTTTTGAGGACAGGCTTTTTGGGTATACACAATAGTCATGTAAATTCAATTCATCACTTCATAATTGACTGGAAATACTGATGGAGTTATTTGCGAATGGCTATTGACGTTTGATTTCCTTTTTTTAAATTTAAATATGCAGAAAAAAACTGTCAGGTTTGAGCCCATCGAGCATACGGCAGATGCCGGATTGAAGATTTACGGTCAAAACCTGGTGCTACTGTTTGAGAATGCGGCGGTGGGCTTGTTCGACATCATAACGAATCTTGATGTTGTGAGCCCGGTCGTGAGGAGGACGGTAAATGTGGAAGCGGATGATCGTGAAGCTCTGCTGGTGAACTGGCTGTCAGAGCTAAATTATCTGTCTCAAATTCACAAAGAGCTTTACGCAACGTTTTTCATTAAAGAAATAGAGGAAAACAGGCTCACCGCTGAAATTTCCGGGGAACCGGTAAATTTGCAAAAGCATGAAATTTACACGGAAGTAAAAGCAGTTACGTATCACCAATTGTATATTAAAAAAACAAAAACAGGCTGGGAAGCCCGGATTATTTTTGATCTGTAAAATAGGTAAGATGAGTTGTCTCAAATCAAATTAAAAAAGATTACGGACTATTTGTGGGAGATTCCAAAGTCGGGGAAAATGCGGGTGCCGGCGCGCATTTACGCTACCCGGCAAATGATCGATGCTATTCGTCAGGACAATGCTCCGGTGCAATGCGCAAATGTAGCCCACCTCCCCGGCATTATTAACTATTCCTTGGCCATGCCGGATATTCATTGGGGCTACGGATTTCCCATCGGTGGGGTGGCTGCGTTTGATTTGAACAAAGGCGTAATTTCTCCGGGTGGCGTCGGTTACGATATTAATTGCGGCGTCCGGTTGATGGCGTCCAGACTTAGCAAACAGCAGGTTATGCCCCGGATTCGGGAGCTTGTGATGGCGCTTTTTCAACATGTGCCCACGGGAGTGGGGTCGAAAAGTAAATTACGGATTTCCCACGATGTTGAGAAAAAAGTTGTCAGAAGCGGGGCCGTTTGGGCGGTAAAACAAGGCTATGGTACTGAGGAAGATTTGGACTATATTGAAGAAAACGGTCATTTCGAAGGCGCCGACCCGGCATTTGTCAGTCACAAGGCATTTGAGCGTGGAAAATCGCAATTGGGTACGCTCGGTTCCGGTAACCATTTTCTGGAAGTGGGTTATGTGGCAGAAATTTATGACGCCGACGCGGCGCGTATACTCGGTTTGCAACTCGATCAGGTGACGGTTATTATTCATTGCGGTTCTCGTGGCTTTGGTCATCAGATTTGCACCGACTACATTGACGTGATGAACAGAGCCGTACAAAAATACGGCATCGACTTGCCCGACCGGCAGTTGTGCTGTGCGCCAATCGATTCTCCGGAAGGACGCAGCTATCTCTTTGCCATGCGTTGCGCCATTAATTATGCGTTTGCAAACCGGCAGATTATCGCCGCCTGGACGCGGGATGCATTTCAGGAAGCGTTGCGTCTGAGTCCGAATGACGTGGGTTTGCGAATGGTTTATGAAGTGGCGCACAACATTGCAAAATTTGAAACACATCTTGTGGATGGTAAGAAGATGAAGGTGTGTGTGCATCGAAAAGGTGCGACGCGTGCGTTTGCGCCCGGCTGTGAAGGCGTTCCTGCTGCGTACAAAAAAAGTGGGCAGCCTGTTCTCATTCCCGGGGATATGGGACGGTACTCGTATGTGCTGGTTGGTGCGGAGGCCGCTATGGAAAACACATTTGGCTCCACCTGTCACGGTGCGGGCCGGGCCATGAGCCGTCATAAAGCAAGAAAAACTGCCCGCGGCAGATCCATTTCCCGCGAGCTGGAAGATCGTGGTATTTATGTTCGTGCTTCCAGCCAGCGCACAATCGATGAAGAAATTTCCGAAGCCTATAAAGATGTGGCCGACGTCGTGGATGCCTGTCAGTTAGCGGGCATTTCAAAAAAGGTGGCACAACTGCGTCCGTTGGGCTGTATAAAGGGGTGACGCAAAGGAGAGAGCATTTTTAACGACCACACTGAACGCTTGTTTGTGGAAATAAAAGTCCCATTCACTTTTGCCTGGAGAGATGGTGAATAAAGAAACTGCAAGAAAACGTGCGGCACAATTGCGAGAGCTTTTGAACCTGCATTCCTATCGTTACTATGTTCTGGATGATCCGGAGATTTCAGACGCTGAATACGATCGTTTGTTTCGGGAACTGCAAAACATCGAGAGTGATTTTCCGGAATTGGTGACCCCGGACTCACCAACGCAAAGAGTGGGGGCGCCTCCTTTGGAATCCTTTGAAACCGTTCAGCATGCCGTTCCCATGCTAAGCCTCGACAATGCCTTTGGAGAAAATGACGTGCGTGAGTTTGACGCCCGACTCAAACGACTTCTCGACATATCTGACGATATTGAATATGTTGTTGAGCCTAAAATTGACGGAACCGCAGTGGAACTGGTTTACGAGAATGGCATGTTTGTGCAAGGTTCAACCCGTGGCGATGGGTTTGTGGGTGAGGACATCACGTTAAACTTGCGAACGATTAAGTCCATTCCAATGAAACTCATTGCAACCGATATTCCCCCCCCAACGCGGCTGGATATCCGCGGTGAAGTCTATTATACCATTTCCGGCTTCATTCGATTGAATAAAGAGCGAGAGGCGAAAGGTGAGCCGATGTATGCCAATCCGAGAAATACAGCCGCAGGGTCTCTGCGTCAACTCGACTCGAGGATTACCGCGGTCAGGCCGCTTGATATTTTTATCCACAGTATGGGCCAAGCCGTTGGCTATACGTTTAAAACCCATCATGAAGCGCTGGAAACCTACAGGAAATGGGGTTTCAAAATAAATCCGCACATTGAAATTTGCCAAGGTATCGAGGCGGTACTCAAAAGTTGTGAACGAATCATTGCGTTGCGGGAAACGCTGGACTATGAAATCGATGGTGCGGTGATTAAGGTCAACAGCGTGGCATTACAACAACGCGCCGGTACGAGAACTCGTAGTCCCCGCTGGGCCATTGCGCTGAAATTCGCGGCAAAACAGGAAACGACTCAAATTGAGAATATCGTTGCACAAGTGGGGCGCACAGGCGCCTTGACACCGGTGGCACATCTAAGGCCGGTGAAACTTGCAGGTGTGGAAATCAGACGGGCGACGCTACATAATCAGGATGAAATCGATCGCAAAGATATTCGAATCGGCGACTGGGTGGTGGTGCAGCGGGCAGGGGATGTCATTCCGGAAGTCGTGAAAGTGATTCCTTCCAAACGCACCGGCAATGAGAAAAAATATCGTATTCCTTCCGCCTGTCCGGTTTGCGGGGCGCCGGTTAAGCGTCTTGAAGGTGAAGCCGTGCATCGCTGCCAGAATCATTCCTGTCCGGCGCAGTTAAAAGAGAGCATTCATCATTTTGCATCGAAAAAAGCCATGGACATTGACGGACTCGGTGAAAAATTGGTTGACCAGCTCGTTGAAAAAGGCTATGTAAAAAATGTGGCTGATTTTTATTCTCTCACCCAGAAACAACTATCCGGTCTCGATCGCATGGCTGAAAAATCAGCGCAAAACATTATCGAAGCTCTTGAGAAAAGTAAAGAAGTGGAACTCGACCGACTGCTTTACGCTTTCGGTATCCGGTTTGTAGGTGAGCATGTGGCAAGGGTTTTAGCACTGGAATTTGGTTCCATCGACAATCTGAAAAATGCCACCGTCGATGAACTTCAGGCAGTACATGAAATCGGGCCGCAGGTTGCGCAAAGTGTTTATGAATTTTTTCGGGAGAGACATAATCTTGAAACTATCGATCGTCTTTTACAAGGTGGCGTCCGGGTTAAACAACTGGATGCTCCAAAGATTGAAAATAATCAATTTGTCGGTAAAACTTTTGTGTTTACAGGAGCATTAAAATTTTATACCAGGTCGGGGGCCGAAAAAACCGTACAGCAATTAGGAGGAAAAGCCACCTCTTCAGTGAGTGCAAAAACCGATTTTGTGGTGATAGGTGAAAATGCCGGTTCTAAAGCTGAGAAAGCGCAAAAATTGAATGTTGCTATTTTATCTGAAGAAGAATTTAAAAATATGGTAGAACAGGAAACGGATTAACGTTTGACGTGAAAGACGTTCTTTTGTAAAAATGGTTTGGTGTGAATTTGGTGTTTACCCATGGACGCTAGCGTGAACTCAGAATTGTCATTTCGAGTCAGGCGCATACTTGGGGAGAAATCTGGTTTATGTTCGTGTCAGACCTTTTGGCTCCGCGCTGTTCCGCTCAAGGTGACAGAATAAAAGTGAATCATTCTTAAATTGACGCACAAAATTCGGTTGCCGAAGCGGAATGTCAAAGCGAAAAAGGGTGTTTTAAGTAGAACAATATAAAATCATACAAACAATCATAAAGGATAAGGAGAAAGGCTATGTCAAGTAACAACAGTGGGTTGGAATTTTTTAAAGGAATGTTGTTCGGTGGTGCTGTCGGAGCGGTTTTGGGATTATTGTATGCCCCAAAAAGCGGCCGTGAGTCACGCGAAGAACTGAAAAAGAAATCCCTTGCGTATAAGGATGACGCGGAAGCTAAACTGGAATTAGCACAAAAAAAAGCAGAAGAATTGCTTGCTGAAACAAAAAAACAACTTGAGGAATATCGCACGGAGTTACAAACCAAAGTCGGTGAGGTCAAACATCAGGCAACACACGTACTTGAAGATGGCAAAACCGTTGTGGAACAGCAAAAACATCGCATTAAAGATGCCATCGATGCGGGAATGTCTGCCTATAAAGATGAAAAAGCAAACAAGCGCACGAAAAAGTAGCCGTAATTTTTTAATGAAATCAGCGAGACCCTGACCGGATTTTTAATCGGCTCAGGGTTTTTTAATCCTATTTTTGTACTGGCCGGGACAGTTGTTTCATTTAAGAACAATTTTCGAGCACTTTTGACTAAGCCCGGCCCGGTTGGGAGACACCGTGCGTAACTAAAAGGTGTGCATTTCTTTATATTTTCCACGTTTAATTTGACCCTTACCTTGGCGCTTATTCCTATTTGCGTGTAAAATGTACATCATTTTCATTAAGATGACGTTTAACGGTATTGTGAATCTCTTCAAATAGGACAGACTGCGGTTATTTGGGTTTTTGGCATTGAAATTGCTTTTCTTTAGAATAATTCAAGAGCAAAAATGGTTTAAATAATTAAACGAAGTCAAGTTAACGTACACCTGGTGTACATGAAAGGAGGGCTTCCTTGCAGAGATTTACTCGATTATTACGTTTATTCACGGTCGTCACCAGTTTGTTTGTTTCTCAGGTTTTCGCGTTTCAGGGTCTGGAAAACGTAAGCCGGTTACAAAATATCACCAGAACCGTGGAAACGATGGAAATAAATCCAACCTTCGTGAATGCCGGTCAACAGATCGTTTTTTTAGTTTTTGACGGAGATGAGTTGAATCCGCAAATGTGGGATTACCATCTGTCGTTGTCTGACCGCTTTGGCAACCATCTTGAACGACTTACGCCAAAAGGTGTGGTCGAATACGTGGTTGACCGTGATACGAATAAAATACGATTTTTGATCATTGCTCCTGAAGGTCAACCAGAGCCAACCGAAAAACAGTTTTTTCAGGATTTAACGAAATGGAAACTGATGGAAATTGCTCCGGTGTCCAGAAAAGTAACCGTGATAGAAACAGCAAATGGGCGGTCTTTAGAGCAAGGGTTAAAACGCCTGCATGTCGCGAAGTTGTTCGATAATGAACATGAAAAATTGTGCTTCTCATCCCCTTTCGGGAAAGAACAAATTGTTGTTCAACGCAGTCTCGAACATGGTAAGGTTGTGGTCCATTTTATTAAATTAAATGAGAATGGTCAGTCACAGCGGATATTTACGTCCGACAGTTGGAAAACCTATAGTCATTTCGGCTGGTATCCTTCCGTACAGTGGTTGGATGCGGAGCATATCCTTACGATGGTTTACCATGACTTAGGGAATCCAAACATCCCGAAAAATTTTGGTTTGTTTTCAATCATAAAAATTAATTTGCTGACAAAGAAAGTTGATTTGGTGTTTCAAAGCATGGACATTTACCCATTCACGCAGTTAAATCTTTATCCGTTTACGGAGGAAATTGTTTTTCAAATTGCTGGCAGAGAGGGTAGTTACAGAGAGCTATGGTCTTTAAATCTTGAAACCGGGCTTACTGAAAAACTTTATTGGGTAAAAGGAGATATCGGTTCGGTGAACGTTTCTTCGGATGGCGCCAGTATGGTTTTTACCCAGTTGCTTGATAACAATTTTGACATCGTGAGGCTGGATTTGCGAAAGAATAACCAGTTGCGCTTTGCGCAAAATTGATGTATGTTTAAGTCAATTTTAAAATGAGGAGAGAATGGGACAATATTTGAGAGAATTAAATGTTGCAGTGGAATTAGCAAAAGAAGCGGGCAACATTGTTTTGAATTTTTATGATAAAGAGTACGACGTGAGCTTTAAAGGGGAAAATGATCCTGTGACGCAGGCAGATAAAGCCTCAAATGAATACATTACGTCTGAATTAAACAGACGCTTCCCGGAGGATGGTATTTTAGCGGAAGAGTCGCAGGATAATCTGTCCAGGTTGCAGACGCGTCGTGTTTGGATCGTAGATCCCATGGACGGGACAAGAGAGTTTATCGACAAAGTAGGCCAGTTTGCGGTTATGATTGGTCTTAGCGTGGAGGGGCATCCTGTGCTCGGCGTAGTTTATCAGCCAACAACGGATACCATGTTTACAGCCGTCAAGGGTGAGGGCGCTTTCCGCATTCAAAATGGTAAAAAAACGAAACTTTCTGTATCCGACATTTCTGAACCTTCTGATATGCGGTTGGTGGTCAGCCGGTCGCACCGGTCGCATTTGGTGGATTCGATAATGCAATCTTTAGGAATTGAAAAGGAGGTTGCCTCCGGTAGTGTGGGGTTAAAAGTAGGGTTGATGGTACAGAACAAATCCGACATTTATATTCATCCCAATTCTAAAACCAAGGAGTGGGATACGTGTGCACCACAAATTATTTTAGAAGAGGCCGGCGGAGAGATTACTGACTGCTGGGGAAGTCCGTTAACATATAACAAAGAAAATACATATAATGACAAAGGGTTTGTGGCCAGCAACGGAACTGTTCACTGGCAAATTGTTGAGCACGTGATCCCCTTTTTAGATAAAATGGACTGAGAATTTACTCTACCGCTACGATGCCATTATTACACTCGGTTGTTTTTCCTCAATCGCCTGAAAGTATTCGGGCAGAGTTCCTTCCTGACTGATCTGTCAAACCAGGCTTTTGTAAAAATCTACAAGTCATACTGAGTAAATCTGAGAGATGATACAGGGGTTTTTCCTTTACTTTTCAAAAAATAATTTTAAATTCATTCTTTTCTAAGATGTTTTTTGAATTTATGAAACGATGCAACAAAATCATGTTCAGGAGAAAAAGGAGCTGGCTGTTTTGTAAAATGTGGCCGGTTACACACTATTTCGTAACAAATTTTTTTGTTACATTATGGTATTTATTTTTTAAATTATTAAACCGTACGGTCATCGTAGGTAAGAAAAATATTCCACATCGTGGAAACACCCTGCTGCTTTCAAATCACCAAAGTATGGTCGATAGTTTTCTGGTTGGAACATTCGCTTTTTATCCTCAGAGTTTGTTCCGTCCCTTCTTGCTTCCATGGAATCCTGCTGCGGAGGAAAATTTTTACAAAAATCCCATCGTGAGTTGGTTCGCTGATAATTGGAAATGCATTCCCATAAAGAAAGGACGTAAAGACGTGGGAGCGCTGTTTCGTATGGCTGAGGCCTTGAAAGGAAGTCCAATGGTTCTTTTCCCGGAAGGAACCCGGTCCAGGGACGGTTCAATCGGCCGGCCCCGCGGTGGTGCGGGACTGCTTATTTTAGAATCAAAACCGACTGTCATACCGGTGTGTATTTCCGGAATGGATAAAGTGTTGCCCATCGGGTCAATTATCCCAAGAATTTTTAAGCGCATTTATGTCTATTATGGTAAACCGGTTGATCTTAGTGAGTTTTACGGAGAAGAAAAAAGCAAAACCGTGGCAAGAGCCATTATGAATAAAGTGATGGATACGATTCGCGCCATGCGGATGGAAATTGAAGAATTGAGCGCCCACAAGAATATCACTTTGGAAAAAGAATTTTTAGATAGAAAAAATGCGAAGGGTTTGATTCATCCCTCTAAATAATTTTCATCCTGAGTAAAAAATACTTTTTTATTTTCCTCAAATATGCCTATATTGCATTAATTTTCTTGCCTGCTGGAAGAAAGAAAGCTGAATATCGTGTTATAGAAAAATAGGCGCCAGTTGGACAAATTTACCATTCGCGGCATCATTTATTCGGTTGTCAGTAGTTTTGGTCTTGGCTATGAGATATTTTACGTCGATGAACCGAGAACCTTTCTCCTGATCATGTACAGTATCGTCATCGGTGTTGGTTTAATATGCATTTTTGTATTGGAAGACATGGACACAAGTGTTAATCATGATGAAGTCAATGAAGTGTAGAGATTCTGTTCTGACAGTTTTTTTTGTCACCGTCGTCCTGTTGGTAGTTTTTGTTGCTTTTCAACCTGTCGATTCCATTAGCCGGGAACCTTCTTCTAAATCTGTGGAACTGTCCAATCAAACCCAAAACAGTCTGACCCTTACCTTTACGTTAAAGGACTATCAGGAAAACGAGGTGGAAATTGACGGAAAGAAGTTTGTAGCCGTCGATTTCTCGCATGCACAATTTCTGCAAAAACCGGGAGAACCGAAGATTCCTTATCATTCTGTTGTGTTGGGAATTCCTGTGGGTTCAAGGGTTACCTCCCGTATTCTTGAGACTGACGAAGAAATTGAGCCCGGAGTGCGGCTGGAACCATTCCCTGACCTGAAAAAAGTTGATGGGTGGCCTGAGAGCGACTATAAAATCGACCAAAGGATTTATTCAAGTACACAGCATTTTCCTGAGAAGATTGTAAATATAGAACAACCGGCCTTTTTTCGTGATCAGCAGATTGTGCAAATAAAAGTGCCGGGAATCCGTTTTATACCTGCACAAAATCAGATCATTAAATACAAAAAGATTGTTATTGAAATTGATTTCTCAGGTGGTCAACCACTCGGGTTCAAGAGTAAGCAAATAACCTCTCCCACTGAGGAAGAGTTTTACAAAAGTGCGGTGTTAAATTATGCCCAGGCAAAAAAATGGCGCAAATTACCGGCAGTTGTGAGCCCCGCGGACCGTCTGCAAAAGGCAACCTTACAGAGTGGCATTTTTTACACCATCACGGTGAGCGAAGAAGGGTTTTACCGAATTGATGGAAAGTTGTTGGAATCCAACAATATCGATTTGAATAATGTTGATCCGGCAAAGATCAGACTGTTTAACAACGGCGGTTTGGAACTTCCAAGAAACATCAATACACCGCGACCGGATAGTCTGGTCGAAAATGCCATTTTAGTGGAAGATGGCGGTGACGGCCGTTTTGATTCGAATGATTTCATTTTATTTTATGGTCGCGGGCTCGAAGGGTGGAATTATGACGCCGCTCAGCGCAAATTTAAACATTATATTAATCACTATGACTTTTCCAATATTTACTGGCTCAGTGTGGATGGAACGGTTAATGGTAAACGCATGAAGACGGTGCAATCGGGAAGTCCTGCAGGTAGTGTCATCACGACCTATCAGGGATTGGCATTTATCGAGGAAGAATTGAACAACCCGTTACGCTCAGGGTTGGATTGGTTTGGGAGACAGTTTGCGACAGATGAAGCCAGCCGTACCCAAACGTACAAGCTAAACCTGCCCAATGCGGTGCCGGTGTCGGTAGCAGACATATCCGTAAACTTTGTCGCTCTGAATTCGGGTTTGCATACGTTTGCGATATCATTGAATGATAATTTTGTGGGAACAAAACAATTTACAGGTTTGTCCTTAACCCAGGGAACGTATTTGCGTCCCAGGGGAGGTTTTGGTCGATTTACTTCCGGCCCCGACCTCACAGCAGGTGAAAATACACTGCGTATCGACTATTCCCATTCCACGTCATTCGGTCAGGCTTATTTGGACTGGGTGGAATTTCTCTACCAGGCCAACTTGAGTGCCGTGGATGATGAAATTTCTTTTACCGTGTTGCCGGACTCCGGTCTGAAAACATACCGTGTAAACAATTTTTCGCAAAATCCTATTCAGCTTTTTGGTGTAACCGATTATGCCAGCGTCCGGCATTTTGCCGGACTCACGGAGTCAACCGGTACGGTCACGTTTACGGACTTTCAGTCAACGGATTCGCCGAAACGTTATATCGCTTTAACAAAGGATAAATATCGCAATGTGCAGGCGCTCGAACGTATAGAAATGAAAGACATCAAGCATGCAACACCGGGAGCGGAATTTGTGATTATCACGCATGAGGATTTTCTGCCGGAAGCGCAACGGCTGGCAAGTTTTCGGGAAAATGGCAATCCTAAAAACCAGTTGATAACCGAGGTTGTGCAGATATCAGATATATACAAAAATTTCTCTGCGGGACTTTTAGACCCTGTGGGAATCCGTAACTTTTTGCAGTACACCTATGCTCATTGGTCGCCAAGGCCGGCGTATATTTTGCTTTTTGGAGATGGCGATTATGATCCGAAAAATATCATCGGTAAAGGCGATCAAAATTGGATCCCGACATTTCAATCTGACGACACACTGGCAGAATTAGGTACGCGTACCACCGATAGTTGGTTTACCTATCTCATCGGTAACGATAAGGTGATGGATATGGCCATCGGGAGGATTAATGCACAAACTCTGACCGATGCCCGAAATGGTGTGGATAAAATCATCGCTTATGAAACCCGTCCATTGTATGACACCTGGAGAAATACAATTACTCTCGTTGCTGATGATGAATTAATTACCGGTGGCAGACCCAGTCCCATTGATGATGTGCATATTATTCAAACAGAGCAGTTGGTGACCGGAGGGTACCTCCCCAGCTCATTTGATTTAAAAAAGATTTATCTGTCTGAATTTCCGAAAGTGGTCAGTGCGTCGGTTGGAGGGGTGATCAAACCGGCAGCGCGGGAGACACTCGTGCGGCAAATTAATGATGGGACGCTCATCGTAAATTTTGTCGGGCATGGCAATTCAACGCAATGGGCGCATGAAGTTGTTTTTCAGCAATCGGACAATGCCCGGGTACAAAATCAGGATAAATTGATCTTCTTCGTGGCTGCAACCTGTGACTGGGCTCTGTTCGATAATCCGCAACGGCAGAGCCAGGCAGAGGAATTGTTGTTGGCTGAAGGCCGTGGTGCCATTGCCATTTTGTCATCTGCGAGGCTGGTTTTTTCACAGGGCAATGCTGCTTTCAATCGAACCTTTTATGATCGATTATTTGCTCCGGATGTCGGTACTGCAAGAATCGGTGATGCTTTCGTTGCTACTCGGGCGATCATTAATAATACGATAAATGATGAAAAATTCCACATTTACGGCGACCCTACCTTACGGCTGGCCATGCCGGAAGATGAAGCGGTTATTACCTCCATTCGACCGGATTCTATTCTCGCTTTAAGCACTATGAAAGTCAGCGGAGAGGTTCGAAAAAACGGTCAGTTGCAGAGCGATTTCAACGGCACGGCATTCATCAAAACGTTTGATTCGGAAAAATTCGTGCGGCATGTTCCTGAAGCGGGACGGGTGCAAATTTATCGTCTGCCTGGGAATTCCATCTACAGAGGTTCCGTGCCTGTGCAAAATGGCAAGTTTTCTGCACGGTTTATCATTCCGAAAGATATTTCCTATGGAGGCAGCCGGGCACGAATCAGCGCGTATTTTTCGGGAAATGGTACGGATGGCATCGGATATGTCGATAATATTAAGGTGAGCAACACATCGTCGACGCTTGTGGATAAAGACGGTCCTGCAATTAAGTTGTATTTTCAAGGCCGCGAAAATTTCACAAGCGGGGATGTCGTCGGTGAAAATGTGACGTTAGTCGCAGAGTTAGCTGATACCGTAAGCGGTATTAACATTGCCGGTGAAATTGGTCACCGCATCACGTTGGAAATTGATCCTAATGAAGAGACCTGTATCTCCGAACGAAATCAATTTCAGGGAATCAGCAGTATAGATTTAACTGATTTGTTCCGATTTAATGAAGGTGACTTTTTGAGAGGTACGGTTGAATTTCCATTGACATTCCCCAGGGAACTGGACATTGGCGGCAATACGGTAAGTTGCATTTCGCCCGATGGCGAGCAAAAACACACGTTGGTTTTAAAAGCATGGGATAATTCCAACAATTCCTCTACCGTATCAGTGGAGGTTATGATTGTTCATGAAGATGGATTGGTTTTGAGGGATGTGATGAATTACCCGAATCCCATGGTAAATAATACAACATTTACGTTTATTTCTAATCAGGAATCGGATGTAACCATTAAAATTTATACAATTTCCGGACAATTAATACGGACGCTGGAATATCCTTCCGCTCGGAATGGTTTTAATATGGTTAAATGGGATGGCCTTGACACGGACGGTGATGTCCCCGCAAACGGGGTTTATCTGTATAAAGTGATTGCCAGAGGTCAGGGTAGTTCCGGAACTCAACAAAAAGAAACAGTCGGTCGATTGGCAATAATACGATAACAACAAAAAGAGGTAGAATTATGTTTCGAAAAAGCATCCTTATTGGAATGGTTATGATCTTTGCATTTGCCGGGTTTGCATTTAAGAAATCGTCTACATATGCAGGAGAAGATAAGAAACAAAAGGAAAGCGCTGAGATTCAGTGGTATTCTTTCGATAAAGGGCTGGCAAAGGCCCAGGCTGAAGACAAAGTCTTAGTGGTGGATTTTTATACGGACTGGTGTCATTGGTGTAAAGAGATGGAAAAACAGACGTACAGTGAAAAAAATATCATTAAGTATGCATCGAAAAAAGTCATCATGGCGAAACTCAATGCTGAAACGGAAAAGAAATACAAATTTAAAAAAGCGGAATATTCCGGTCGGCAACTTTCCCAAATTTTTGGTGTTACCGGGTTTCCCACAACAGCGTTTGTGAAATCTAATGGTGAATTAATTACGTCGGTATCGGGTTTTATTCCGCCGGAAAAATTCATCCACATTCTGAAATATCTTGCTGAAAATCATTATGAGAACATGAAATTCGATGACTTTGTTAAACAGGAAGAAGCCAAAAACAAGGGTTGAAATTTATTCTAAGCAGGACTGTCATCTTTGCGACGATGCGAAAGCCATTCTCAAAAAATATCAGAGCAGGTTTGCATTTGAACTGTTGGAAATTGATATAGCAAAAGATGCGCGGCTTTTTTCTGAATTTAAGGAGCAAATTCCCGTTATATTTATTAACGGGAAAAAGTTGTTTAAATACAGAATCGATGAAGCTAAACTGATAAAAAAATTAGAAAAATAAGTTTATTTTGATAAATTTTACTATGGTGCGTGGTTAAATTCTGCCACGCATTTTTTTATTCTGAATGCAGTAAGAATGTTGCTTTAATGCTAATTATCGTTAAATTAGATTATGTCTTTATTTTAATTATATAAATTAATTATAAACAGGAGGAACTCACAATGGCATATGAATGGAAATTCAATGCGAGACCATATACAGATGACGAAGCTAAGGACTTGTTAAAAGAAGTCGTTTCGCCGGAAACAACCGAATGGCATTACAATACGCATCATAAAGGTTATGTGACATTTTTAAATAAAATTGAGCAGGGCCTTGAAAATGCGGATGTTGCGGCTGCCAACGGGAATTGGAGTGATTTTGGCGAGCTAAAACGTCGTTTTACGTGGAATCACTCCGGTGCGCTTTTACATGATGTGTACTGGGATGTTCTGGGTGGTGACGGCGATGTGAGCAATGGTGCAGATGTAAAAGCCGCCATCGAAAAGGATTTTGGTTCGGTGGATAATTGGAAGGCGGATTTTAAAGCCACCGCATTTGCAGCAAAACTAAGTGGCTGGGGATTGCTTGTTTACGATTCTCTTTACTCTCAGCGTCTGCTCAACGTTTTGGTGGATGAACACCAGTATGGCGCTATTTGGGGTGGTATTCCGTTGATTTCATGTGACGTCTTTGAACACGCTTACTACCATAAAGACGGTCCCGGTCGGGCAAAGTACATCGATAATTTCCTGAATAATCTGCATTGGGGCAGAATTAACGACCGGTTTAATAAATTTGTTAAATAAGATGTTTGGTCAGAATTTAAAAAGCCTGCTTTGATTGAGCAGGCTTTTTTTGATAAATTAAGCAAGCGAAATTTAGAAGTCCATCGTCATTCCGATTCGTAAGCGCCTTCCGGATTCAGAGTTTATCGGGTCAAAAAGGCGGTAAGACCGGACTCCTGCATAATCAGTTGTGTGGATGACATTTTTATCGTCGAAAATATTTCTTATTTCCACAAATGGGTCGAGATGACCTTTCATCAAATGGGTTGAATGCAAGCGGATTTTCAGATCTAAAATATTTCGCCAGGACATTCTTGAATCATTCGGCGTTTTACTATCCTGCGAAGTTACCGGTAACGGACTGAATAATCGGTATAATAAATTCATTTGAATTCTTCGGGATTCGTATTCGGCATTAAAAACGATTGAATGTCGTTGATCCCAACTTAGAGGGAATTCTTTGCCTTTGCTCGATGTCGTACCATAAACCGCAGAATTGAAACCGTCCTCTGGAGTGGAGTTAGTTCCTTTGGCTTTCATATAGGTGTAGCTTATTCTCGCTGAGAGTTCATTCGACAGATGTTTTTGCAACGTCACTTCAAAACCCGAGGCTTTCCCGTGAGCAGAATTCGTGAATCGTGTAAATCCGGCAATTGTGGTGTTTTCGTTTATGAGGCTGTCGGGTAGAATAAATGACCGGCTGTCAATCAGATTGTCAAATTTTTTAAAAAATCCTGTAAAGATGAACAACATATCGTTGGCAATGATTCTTTTGTAACTGAATTCGGTGGATACCGTTTTTATGGGTTCGAGGTTAACGTTGCCGATAAAAGGCAGATAACTGTCTAAATTGCGATTTGCATTAATGTACAGGTAATACAGGGGTGGCATTTGATAATACCAGCCATAGTTCACATGAAACCTTTCATTTTTTGACAATGGGACAGAAAATCCGATTCTCGGAGAGATTTGTTTGTGGACTTGGGAACTAGTCGATGACCTGGGTGCCTGAAGTTTGTTTCGCAAATCCTGAAAAAGTTGTGACGGTTGCTCCACAGTGATATCGGGTGAGAAAACATCGTATCTCAAACCAAGGTTCGCGGTAATTTTATTAAATTCAATTTTATCTTGAACATAAAGAGCAAAAAAATCCGGCGAATAGGCAAAATCATTGTTGATTTTGTTGAACGTAATGGCGTTTAAAGATGTTCTGGATGGGATAAAGCTGAAATTTGTAGCGTTGGTGCGCAATTTGTAATTTTGGATATCAAATCCGGTTTTGATAAGGTGATGTTCGGTTACCTGGCCCACTAAGTCAAACTTTACAAAGTTCATTTTTTCACGGGTTTTTTCATTTGAAGGCTGCTGCCCGCTTATCACCTGACTGGTGGGATCCGTGGGATCCTCAAAGACTAATTCCGGCAGTTCATTATTTTGACCACCGAGAATTTTTCTGGTATAGCTGTAATTTGCATAGCGAAAGGTTGTAAATAATTTCGGATTAAATGTATGGGTTAAAGCAACGCTAATCCGGTGGCTTTGTTGCTGGTGCTCTGCTAATCCGGATAGATTTGATCGCCATTGTGGATCAAAACGATGCCATTTCCAGTTAGATATTAGACCCTGTAAAGATAAAATGGTCGTCTTTGAAATATCGAAGGAGAGCTTTGAATTTATGTTGTAATTCGTGAAAATAGGTGAACGGAATGCCTGTTGCATTTGCTCCCGGAATGCAGTGTCGCTCAAATTTAAATCGGCGGAAATGAAATATTTCGTATTGATTACCGGGCCGCCAAACCCGATTGTCATGGGGCCGCCCACGTTAAACTCCAGTCTTCGTGTATTGTCGTTATTCGTGAGACCGGTTTCAAAAACATCTGTGTAAAATTTAAAAGATCCCTCTGCTTTGTTGCCGCCGTCTTTCGTCACTAAATTAACAATTCCTGAAGTTGAATGTCCATACTCGGCATTTGCGCCGCCGGTTTGGACCATCATTTCGACGATAGAGCTATTGGGAAAATAACTGGAAATTTCTCGGGAGAGGCTGCCCTGTAAAGGTAATCCGTCCAGAAGATATAAAACTTGTGTTTCACCACCGCCTCTGAAATGCTTACCCACTATTCCTGGTAATGTTGAGATGGCAGCCCGATAAGAGTCAACCGGCAATTTTTTATTTATCTCTTCTCCTGAAATAAAATAAGTCGATGACGTGAGTTCACTTTGGATGAGTTCACGTTTTTGGGTAATCACAACTTCGTCCAAAGCCAGCACTTCGGTGGACAAATGAAAATTCAATACGGTGTTTAAATCTACGTTGACTTGTACATTCTTGATGACGACCTTGGCGTAACCAATCATGCTGACACTGACATCGTAGCGTCCAGCCGGAAGATTGTGAATCATGTAAAATCCGGTCTTGTCCGCCATTGCACCGGAGGTTGTTCCCTGGACGAGAATGGACGCACCTGGAAGAAGCATGCCTGTATCTTTGTCGTACACTTTTCCAGAGAGCGTGCCGGTGATGCCGGAGTATGCTGGAAAAATTCTGCAAATAAGGCAGATCAGGAGCAGAATTAATGTTAACGAATTTTTTATTGGATGTTCCAAAATGAATTGTTTAATTGTTTGTCAAAACTAAGATTGGTAGCTTTTGGTAGAATTTTGCAAATTATATGCCATTTGTAGGAAAAATAGGAGAAATTTTGTTTTATTTTTGTGAGCCATATTAGAAATACGAAAAACACTTCATAAAAAAGGATTAAGTAATTAAAAATTAAATATTAACGAACACATAAATTTCTTGATAAAAAAGACCTCAAATCTTTTAAACTTATTTTGTTGAAGCACGGGAGGTGCAATTTCTTACCAAAGTAAGGTAAAAAATTGCACAGTTTTGTAAATTTTGTCATCAACAGGTAGGCTGTATGTGCAAAAATGATACACTGAAATTCTTGTTTGGTTTACACCGGTTTGGGTGGAAGTTAGGTTTGCATAATATTACTGCTCTTTTAGACGAAATCGGGAATCCGCAGAAAAATGTAAAATGCGTTCATATCGCCGGTACTAATGGCAAGGGCTCCACTGCTGCGATTTTGGAGAGGTTGTGCCGGGAATCCAATCTGAGGACAGGGTTATTTACATCGCCGCATCTTCTTTCTGTGACTGAACGAATTCAGGTGAATGGGCAGCCTATTCCAGACGTGCGTTTACGAAACTATGTGGCGGAGTTCAGGGCGAGAATTGAGAAAATTTCCTGTACGTTTTATGAGACATTAACCGCCATCGCATTTAAATATTTTTCTGATGAAAGAGTTGATATCGGAATTATTGAAGTGGGTCTCGGTGGGAAATACGATGCGACAAATGTCATCGTGCCTGAACTGAGCATAATAACCGAAATAAGTTTCGACCACGTGGAACACCTCGGGAAATCATTAGCGCAAATTGCATCTGAAAAAGCAGGCATTATTAAAAAGCATGTACCGTGTATCAGTCAATCTAATCTTCCGGAAGTTTCGATCGTAATTAAGCGAATTGCGGGTCAAAATCATGCGAAACTTTATGAGCTCCCTAAAATGTGTCAATTTGATAGAATTGAGATCAAACGAGCATGCTCAAAATTTGACATGTCAGTTTGTGGAACGACTTTTACCAATTTGCAGCTAAATCTAATCGGCAGGCATCAATTGGAGAATGCTGCCACAGCCGCTCTCGCATTGAAGGTGCTGGCATTCCCCGGTCAGGCGCTTACGAAAAAGACGCTTCATACGGCACTGGCAAAAGTTTGCTGGCCAGGAAGAATGCAGCGTGTACGAACAAACCCGGACATCATTGTTGATGTTGCCCATAATGTGTCTGCTATGGATATTTTATTTAAAGAAATTCGGCGGATATACCATTTTAAGCGCCTTCTGGTCATGGTTGGATTGTTAGAAGATAAACAATTCAAGAAAATTGCTAAAATTATTTCTAAGCACGCCGATTTAATATTCGTCACCACGCCCGCTTCGGACCGAGGACTTAAATCGACGAATCTTCAAAAAGAATTCAGGCGCATAAATAAATTTGCATATAATTATCCGGATATTCATGAATGTATTAAAAGTGTAGAATCAAAAGCGAATAAAGATGATTTGATCTGTATGACCGGGTCACATTATATTGTCGGGGAATCATTAATTTTTTATAAAAAGTCTTGACAATGTAAAATAATTTTTTTACTTTTGCAAAAAATTAGACCCGGCCCAAGAAAATCAAAATTTCCCAGCAATATCCTGTCGTTCAAAAAAATCCAAATATAGTCATGTCTTTAGGATCTGTTTGAAAGTGGACATGTCATTGCCTCAATAATCAAGGGATTTTAACTGTAACGGCCACAAAATACAAGAAACTGTGAATTCGAAAACTTCTCCATAAGGCAAAATATTCCATTCAGAGCAAATCAGTAAGAGTATCTAAATAAATTCAAAATATATAATAAAAGTGGTCATTTCTTTTGGTTATGGCCTTGAAACAAGAAGGGGAATAATGCGTTCGCATTATTAAATTTCATTTTTAAAATAGGTGAACTTTATGGAAATAGGTGAACTAAAGTCGTTGAAAATTTCAGAACTGACAAAAATGGCGCAGGATCTTAGTGTAACAGGAGCGACTGGTTTAAAGAAACAGGAATTGATTTTTCGAATTTTGGAGGAGCAGACCAAACAGGAAGGGTTGATATTCGCAGAAGGTGTACTGGAAGTTTTACCCGATGGTTACGGATTTCTACGTTCACCGGATTACAATTACCTGCCGGGACCGGATGATATTTACGTTTCACCATCGCAAATTAAGCGCTTTGGGCTGCGTACAGGCGATACTGTATCCGGGCAAATTCGACCGCCTAAAGAGAGCGAACGATTTTTTGCTCTGCTAAAAGTTGAAGCGGTGAATTTTGAAAATCCTGAGGAGGCAAAAAAGAAAATATTATTTGATAATTTAACTCCGCTTTATCCGGAGCAAAAAATTAACCTGGAGCACAAGTCCAGAGATTTTTCATCACGAGTGATGAATTTGTTGACACCTATCGGTATGGGTCAGAGAGGGCTTATTGTTGCACAACCTAAAACAGGTAAAACCATTCTGTTGCAGAAAATAGCCAACGCCGTCTCAGATAACCACCCTGAGATTAAAATGATTGTTTTGCTAATCGATGAACGTCCCGAAGAAGTGACGGATATGCAGCGGTCGGTGAAGGCAGAAGTCATCAGTTCAACGTTCGATGAGCCACCAGACCGGCACGTGCAGGTTGCTGAAATGGTGCTGGAGAAGGCGAAACGATTGGTTGAATTCGGACAGGACGTTGTGATTTTATTGGACAGTATTACCCGTCTTGCCCGTGCGCATAATTCGGTGGTTCCACATAGCGGTAAAATTTTGTCAGGCGGTCTCGATGCCACGGCTTTGGAACGGCCCAAACGTTTTTTCGGTGCAGCCAGAAATATTGAAGAAGGCGGTAGTCTGACTATCATCGCAACCGCTCTAATTGAAACCGGCAGCCGCATGGATGAAGTCATTTTTGAAGAATTTAAAGGAACCGGTAATATGGAATTGCAATTGGACCGCCGGCTTTCAGACCGCCGTATATATCCGGCAATCGATGTGACGAGATCCGGAACGAGAAAAGAGGAATTACTGCTGTCTGATTTTGAATTGAACCGCGTTTGGATATTAAGGAAATTTTTGGCAGAACTTACCCCGGTAGAGGCGATGGAATTTCTCCTGGATAGAATGCGCGGCACTAAATCTAATAAAGAATTTCTCGATGCTATGAACACATAATCGGTTGAATAAACAAAGTATTAATTATGCAAGAATTCAATATTTGCCTTGCATATAGACAGTAAATGTGTTATATTTATAATTCTAAAAAATGCCGCTAGATTTGTTTAAAAAGTTAAGGAGAAAGTGGTGAAACCAGATATTCATCCGAACTATAATTTTGTTGTTTTTAAGGATACAGCTTCAGACTTTGCGTTTTTAACCCGTTCGACAAAAAAGTCAAAAGATACAATAAAATGGGAAGACGGGAAAGAATATCCTCTTATTCAGGTGGAAGTCTCTAGTGCCTCACATCCGTTCTTTACCGGTAAACAACAGTTGTTCGATTCCGCAGGACGTGTGGAGAAATTTATGAAAAAATATGGCATGGCTTCTCAGTCAGCAAAAAAGGAGTCGGCAAAATCTGATCAGAAAAAGGAAGAAGAGACAACTGCAAATTCTTAGCACAATTGCTGAAAATGTCAAAACGGAATGAGTACTATTGCAAAGATGTACCCATTCCGTTTTTTTTGTTTAATCTCAAATGGTGTAAATAAACTATGGATACTCCCGAAATTCAGGTCGGCGGGCAAGCAGTTATAGAAGGCGTGATGATGCGGTCGCAGGATTCTTATTCGGTGGCGGTGCGCAGAAAGGACGGCTCCATTTATGTCCGGATAAAACCGTTTGTTTCATTCGTAAAGAAGAGCAAATTTTTTTCTCTACCGTTGATAAGAGGTGCCGCAGTTTTGGTTGAGTCGCTGGTTCTTGGCATACAGTCGCTTACTTTTTCCGGCGATATCGCGATGGAGGATGAGAAGGAAAATCATAATTCAGCGTCAAAAAAAGCAACAGTGCAACTGGCATCTAAAAGTTTGTGGTCAAAAATATGGATGGTCGCAACGTTAGTTTTTTCTTTCGGGATCGGCATGTTTATCTTTTTTTATATTCCGCTCATAATTGTGGATTCTTTTGGTATTAGGTCCGGAATTTTATTTAATTTGGCTGACGGAATCATTCGTTTGTCGATTTTTTTACTTTATCTCGGCATTATTGCTTTGATGAAAGATATTCAACGGATCTTTGAATATCACGGCGCTGAACATAAAAGTATTTTTGCATTTGAGAACAACGTGAACTTGCAGCCATCTTATGCAAAACCTATGTCGCGTTTTCATCCAAGATGCGGAACGAGTTTTTTGTTGTTCGTCATGCTGGTAAGCATCGCTGTTTTTATGTTTTTGGGAAGACCCGACACCATTGCAGAACGGTTGATCCGTTTGACATTTATTCCGTTAATCGGCGGAATTTCTTATGAATTGATTCGCTTATCCGGGAAACATCCGGATAATTGGTTCTGGCGTCCCTTTATCCTGCCAGGTTTGTGGCTGCAAAAGTTGACCACAAAAGAACCGGATGAAGAACAGTTGGAAGTGGCACTGGTAGCTTTAAAATGTGCCTTAAAATTAGATTACTCCATGCATGAAAATGTCGTTTTAGAAGGTCAGGAATTGCTGGAAGCGAATGCTTACTAAGAAAAAATAATCGTAAAATTGTTAGGCCTATTGAATGTTAGAGCAGCTCAAAAAAATAGAATCACACTACGAAGAACTCTGTAATTTGCTGATGGACCCGGACATAGCCCAGAATCCTTCAAAGTATGCTGACTATGCCAAAGAAAAGCGAAGTCTTGATGAGGCTGTCGAAAAATACCGGGAGTATCTGGACATTTTGAAAACCATTGAAGATGACAAGTCCCTCATAAAGGAAGAGTCGGACGCGGAGTTAGTGGAAATGGCCGAGTCGGAATTAGCGGAAATGGGTGCGAAAAAGGACCGGCTTGAAGAAGAGTTAAAACGTCTACTTTTACCGAAAGATCCGCAAGATGCGAAAAATGCCATTGTTGAAATCAGGGCTGGAACCGGTGGTGAAGAAGCGGGAATATTTGCCGGGGATTTATTCCGAATGTACGCGAGATTTGCGGAACGGGTGGGGTGGAAGCTGGATGTGCTTAGTTCAAACCCACAAGGTATCGGTGGATTTAAGGAAATTATTTTCCTGGTAAAAGGAGACGCTACGTACGGCGTGCTGAAATACGAAAGCGGCGTGCACCGGGTGCAGCGTGTTCCTAAAACAGAAGCCAGCGGCAGAATTCATACTTCCGCTGCCTCGGTGGCAGTTTTACCTGAAGCGGAAGAAGTAGAAATTGACATCGATGCGAATGATCTGAAAATAGATGTGTATCGCTCCTCAGGCCCCGGCGGACAAAGCGTAAATACAACTGACTCGGCTGTGCGGATTACACATCTGCCAACCGGTATGGTGGTAACCTGTCAGGATGAAAAATCCCAGCATAAAAACCGGGCAAAAGCACTTAAAGTTCTGAAAGCAAGGTTGTTTGAAAAAAAACAGCAGGAAGAACAGGCCAAACTCAGTGAAAGCCGGCGTTCAATGATCAGTACCGGTGACCGCAGTGCAAAAATCAGAACGTATAATTTCCCCCAGGGCAGAATGACCGACCACCGAATCGGGTTGACGTTGTACCGATTGGAGGAAATTTTGGATGGTGATTTGCAGGACGTGATCGAACCGCTCCGTCTTGCCGATCAGGCGGAATTGATGAAAACGGTTGGTTAAACTTTGCATTGAAACAACGAGCGAAAAATTGGACTGTTCTTGAACTGCTAAATTTTGCCACTGAATATTTAGAAAATAAAAATGTCGAGAACGCCAGGCTGAATGTTGAATGGCTACTCTCAAAGGTTTTGAATCAGAACCGGGTACAGCTCTATCTCAATTTTCAGAGACCGATCACCCCAGCGGAATTGCAGAGTTTCAAAGAATTGTTGCAACGCAGGGCAAAAAAGGAACCGCTTCAATATATTTTAGGGTCGACGGAATTCATGGCTTTACCTTTTAAGGTAAATTCAAACGTGCTCGTTCCAAGGCCGGAAACTGAAATTCTAGTCGAGTCTGTCATTGAAGTGTGTCAGGAGAAATTTTCTTCCAATAAACGGATTACAATTTTGGAGATAGGCACCGGTTCCGGATGCATCGCGGTCAGTTTAGCAAAAAACATAAACGATTGCGACATCACAGCCACTGATATTTCAAAGGAAGCCCTGGATGTCGCAGTACAAAATGCGGAATTAAATAACCAAACTTCCAAAATTCATTTTATGAAAACGGACTTTCGAAACCAGACGATTCTTCCTCATTCTTCATACGACATCATCGTTTCCAACCCTCCGTACATTTCAAAATCAGAGTTTAAACAATTGCCTGAGGAAATAAAAAATTACGAACCGACAATTGCGTTAATGGATAATGCGGACGGTTTAAGTTTTTACCGGCAGATAGGGAAATACTGTCCTGTAGGATTAAATCTGGGTGGTTTGGTTTTCGTTGAAGTCGGATTAGGTCAGGCGCACAAAGTGAAAGAAATTTTTATGTCAAATCGATTGTCATGCGTCAACATCATAAAAGATTTAAACGATATCGAACGAGTCGTTTGTGCTGAATATGAGCAATCAAATTAACGCTTTTTTAATGGAGGAGAGTTACATGTTAAAACCAACGATTTTTCGCGAATATGATATCAGAGGAATTGCTGATGAAGATTTGGTTGATGAGAATGTGCTGCTGCTGGGAAAAGGCATCGGAACTTTCCTGATTCGGCAAGGTGCAAAAAATATGGTTATTGGCCGTGACGTTCGATTGTCCTCGCAACGCATTCGCAACGCACTACTGGAAGGGTTGCTGTCAACGGGTATCGAGGTCATTGATGTTGGTGTGACGCTCACCCCCATCCAATATTTCGGTATCATCCATTTTGACGCAGATGGCGGCGTTATGATAACAGGTAGTCACAACCCCATAGATTACAATGGATTGAAGATTTCTAAAAAAGGTGTGGCACCGGTGTACGGAGATCAAATTCAGGAAATCAAAAAGA
The DNA here is from genome assembly GCA_964455375.1 of uncultured Calditrichaceae bacterium. Lineage (GTDB taxonomy): Bacteria > Zhuqueibacterota > Zhuqueibacteria > Oceanimicrobiales > Oceanimicrobiaceae > CAYVXE01. The sequence continues at coordinate 26,999 of CAYVXE010000023.1, read as the reverse complement.
TCATTGGAAATGCAGATTTTGCTTCCGGCAGCGGGTCAGTGACGATTAAGAATATTCGTGAAGACTATTTGACTATGGTAAAGTCAAAATTGAGTTTTGCTAAAAAAATGAAAATTGTCATCGATGCCGGAAACGGAACCGGTGGACTGGTCGCTCCGGAGCTGTGGGAAGACCTGGGCTGTGATGTGACGCGGCTTTATTGTGAACCAGACGGTCACTTTCCTAACCATTTACCGGATCCAACTGTCCCGAAATATGTTGTGGATTTACAAAAGACGGTTTTGGAAGTGGGAGCAGATCTGGGTTTGGGCTACGATGGTGACAGTGATCGGGTAGGTGTTATCGATGAAAAAGGTCAAATAATATTTGCCGACAAATTGATCGCCATTCTCAGTCGGGAGGTTTTGCAGCGCAATCCGGGTGCGGAAATTGTATTTGATGTAAAGTGTTCACAGGCGCTGCCTGAGGAAATCGAAAAAAATGGTGGTAAACCCTTCATGTACAAAACAGGGCATTCACTCTTAAAAGCAAAAATGAAGGAAGTGAAAGCACCTCTGGCCGGTGAAATGTCCGGGCATATTTTTTATGCGGATGATTACTTCGGATTTGATGACGCTATCTATGTTTCCGGAAGGTTGCTGCGAATCCTTTCCAATTCAGACAAAACCTTGTCGGAAATTTCTGCGGAGATACCGAGTTTTGAATCCACGCCGGAAATTCGAATTGAGGCCACAGATGAGGATAAATTTAATATTGTAGAGGAACTGGCGAAATTTTTTAAAGCCCAATACGAAACGATTGATATCGATGGTGTTCGCGTCTTGTTTGGCGACGGTTGGGGGCTGGTGAGGGCATCGAATACACAGCCGGTGCTGGTCTTGCGTTTCGAAGCAAAAACACGTGAACGGTTACAGGAAATTATCAATATTTTTAAAGCAAAGTTGCAGGAGTACCCTTCTGTGAAATTTTCTGATGATGATTTTGCGTTGATGTAAGTATGGGATTCCCAGGTAAGTTTTGCATCGGTCGGCCACGAGTTAGAACGGCATGGCTCACGCACTTTCTTTTTTTAAAGCAATGATTCTGTGCAAATTCTTTACAACGGTAAAATTTGCGTAGAATGCATGTGCAACGTTGCTGCGCTAAGTTTTACTTGAATTGTTTTCATTTGAACCGTATGTTGATCTTATTCATTTATTTTCAGGGAAATGATGATTTTAAAAAAATATAGTTTCATTCTATGTGTCATCCTTTTTGTTTCTGCTGGTCACACCCAGGAACAAATGATGCCAGTGGGTGACATACGAACCGGAATGATGGGCATAGGTAAAACCGTTTTTTCCGGTACGAAAATCGAAGATTTCGATTTTAAAGTTATCGATATTATCAAAAATTTTAAGCCCCGGCGCGACCTGATTCTTGTACAGCTTGTGGGTGAGCATGTGGAACATACCGGCGTCGTTGCCGGCATGAGTGGTAGCCCCATGTACATTGACGGCAAATTGATCGGTGCTTTATCGTACCGCATGGGGTTGTTTCAGAAGGAACCGATTGCCGGAGTTACACCGATTGCGCAGATGATGGAAATATTTGCTCGGGAAAAAAGTCGTTCCGAAGAGCTTGCGGCACACCGCGGTTTAAATGAGGATCTGGTGGAAATGGCGGTAGGCGCCCGTGATTTTGATTTGCAGGCCTTGCTGCCGCCACAATTCAAAACAACAACCCGGTCCGCATCTAAGGCATCTTTGGTGCCGTTGGAAATTCCGTTCTTTTTTTCCGGTTTTGAGCCTAATTCTCTGGATTTGTCAACGGGGCTGTTTGATCGGATGGGACTTACCGTTCAACAGGGTGGTGGGACAGAAACTCCTGTAAATCAATTAATGCCTTCCACGTTACAACCCGGTTCTGCTTATTCAGTTGTCATTGTTGACGGCGATTTAGGAATTCAGGCTACCGGAACGGTAACATACACAAACGGAAGGCAAGTCCTGGGCATGGGGCATCCATTTTTGAACAGCGGAGCCATGGGATTACCCATGGGTGAAGCAAGAATTGTTACAACGCTTTCCAGTTCAATGGCCTCTACCAAAATGGCCAATCTGACCAATATTGTCGGAACGATTCATCAGGATCGAACCACCGGTATTATGGGTGTGACCGGAGAGGCGCCGGATATGATTCCTGTGAATTTACATTATAATTCGAAATTCCAGGAGCCCGGAGAGTATCATTTCCGTGTCGCTGAGGATCGGAGTATTCGTTCGATTACACCGCTTATTTTTAATATCGTCCTGACCAGCGCTTTGGAATCTGCGCGACTCTCGGTTGGCGATCAAACGTTGACTCTTAACGGCAAAATAATTTTACAGGGTGATAAAACCATTGATTTAAACAATTACTATGCAGGGAGCAAGCCTACCGATTTTTTGACGGATGGGGTGCAAGTTGCCGGTGATGTTGCGTCTACTCTTGGCGCCTTGCTTGTAAACAATTTTGAAATGCCGAAAATTAAATCCGTTGATTTGAATTTTCAAGTACTGCCAAAGAAAAAATTGGCAATTGTGGAGCGAATGCAACTGGATAAAACGATTGTCAGACCGGGAGACAATTTGACCATTACGGTATTTTTGCAAGAATATCAAGGGGAGATGCATAAGGTTAAGCGGACGATAAAATTGCCGGAGAATCTGAACGCCAGACGGCTTTCCCTTTATGTGGGAAGTGGCAGCTCGTTAACGCATCTTGAAGCGCGTACAACGCCGCAAAAATTTAAGCCACAGAATTTTAACCAATTATTGGATCTTTTGAATAATCGAAGAAAAAATAATTTTGTTTTTTTTCAAATACGGGCCAGGGACAAAGGTGTGCTGGTCTCCGGTGAAGAGCTACCCAATCTTCCCCCGTCAATTCTGTCTGTCATGCAAGCCCAAAAGGCATCGGGAAGTGTGTTGACACTGAGAGACCGGGTTCTCTCCGAAGAAAAACAACAGGTCGATTTTGCTGTTAATGGCGGACGAACCGTATGGCTAAAGGTAGTTAAGGATTCATTTTAAAGGAAAAGGATTTATGAGAAAGTATTTTATTACATTTGTTGTTGTGACGATTTGTTACTGTGTGATGAGTTTTGCTTCGACTCCCAAAACGGTTCGTTTGCATTCACAAAAAGATTTTGAAAAAGGAACACCAAAAGAAGTTTCCATCGATTCGTATGGCAGGCTTTTTGTGGCCCCGGAAATTACGGAAATTGGTAAATCCGACATGTCATTTTTCTGGTCAGGCGCGGCAGACACGCATGGACAGATTTTTATAGCAGGTGGCCAGCCGGGAAAAATATTCCGGATCAATAAAACCAATCAAATGGATATTTATTTTGAACTTGAAAATCTGGGAATTTATGCGGTAGCAGTTGATGGCAAGGGAACAGTCTATGCGGCAAGTTCCCCCAAAGGTAAAGTGTACAAACTGACAGCACCAAATCAGTCTGCCGGGCAAACCGTGTTTTTTGATCCGGAAGAACTGTATATTTGGTCTATGGCTGTTGACGGAGAAAATAATTTGTTTGTGGCCACTGGTGGCGATAAGGGCAATATTTATAAAATAACACCTTCCGGTAAAACAAGTCTGTTTTACGCTTCTGAAGATACGCACATAAGAAAAATTATATTTGACGGCAAAGGAAATCTTGTTGCCGGGACCTCCGGTAATGGCATCATTTTAAGAATTGACCGCACCGGGAATCCATTTGTACTCTATGATTCCCCCTTGACAGAGATTACAGACGTGCTGGTTGATAAGAGTGGAACTATTTATGCGGCTGCTGCAGGGGAAGCACAACAACCCAGACGTGAAACGACTGCTGCCCGCCCTGCGAGCAATGAATCCCGGCAGGACGATGAGTTGGCGGATTTTACCCTTCAGCAGTTAGCTGCCCCGGCAGCCGGCGGAAGGTCTGCAAAAAATAGTTTGCTTTATCGCATCACTGCCGATGGTACGATTTACACCTATTGGAATACGGAGCGGGATAAAATATTTGCTCTTGCACTAAATGATAAAAGTCAGATTCTGCTTGGTACAGGAAACAAAGGCCGGTTGTATCGCCTCCACCCGGATGGGGAAAAAACGTTGGTCAACCAATTTACGGAACAGCAAATTACTGTAATGGTAACGGACAAAAGTGGTCATGTAATGCTTGCCACTTCAAATAGCGGCCGCATTTATCGGTTGAACGGGCGGTATGCGAAAAAAGGAGAATATCTCTCAAAAGTGTTTGATGCAAAAGTTGTTTCTCATTGGGGCGAGTTAAGCTGGGAAGGTGAAAATGGAGGAGAGCTTGCATTGTACTCCAGGTCCGGCAATACTGAGAAACCGGATAAAACCTGGAGTGGATGGTCAAAAAAATATACACAAGCTTCGGGTGAATCTCTTGAAAGTCCTCCTGCCAGATTCATTCAGATAAAAGCTGAAATGAAATCAGCTTCCGGCAAATCCTCTCCGGTGATAAAAGAAATCGCATTTGCTTATCTGCAAAAAAATATCGAGCCGGTTGTAAAAAATATTGTTATCCATCCTCAGGGAGATTATTTCCCGGATTTTGCTGAACAAGCAGCATCTAATTCATCACATGATCATGCCGGTGGGCAAAGCAGTTATCAAAATCAATCCCCGGGTCGGAAAACTTTCCGTAAAGGGTTTCGTTCCGTGAGTTGGAAAGCAGATGATCCCAATGGAGATAATTTGGAATTTAGTTTGTATTGCAAAGGTGAATCTGAAAATGACTGGAAATCTCTCGTTAAGGATTTCCCGGGAAATAACTATTCCTGGGACAGTGAACTTTTTCCGGACGGGCGTTATTTATTGAAAATTGTTGCCACTGATAAGCCCAGTAATCCGTTATCTAACAGGCTGGGTTCAGAGAAAATGAGTCAACCGTTTTTAGTTGATAACAGTGGTCCCGTTGTTAGCGATTTAAATGTAACTGGTGCCGGGAAAAATACGGTTATTGCATTTACGGTCAGAGACGCATATTCAAATATTTCCAATGTTGAGATTGGTGTCAATGGAGGTGAATGGGAGTTGGTCTATCCGTCTGATGGCATTTGCGACTCAAAGGGAGAATCGTTCGCGGTAAAGACCAGGCCGTTGATAACGGGGACGAATTTTATTGTCGTAAAAGCCACGGATGCTTTAGGGAACACTGGTTTCGGGAAAAAAAGTATTCGGCATAATTAGTGATTGACCGATAAGGAGAATGATTAAATTTGTTTGATGAATTTCGGAAGAGGAAAGGATGTATTAAATAAATATGTTAGATAGGACATCGCTGGATAAAGTAAAGGAGTGCTTACATTCCGGGCAGCGTTTTGTGTTGACCACACATGTTAATCCAGATGGAGATGGGTTGGGTTCGGAAGCAGCGCTTGCGGGTTATTTGAATGCCATCGGTAAGGACGTCTATATTTATAATTCGAATCCCGTACCGCTGAATTATCGTTTTTTAGATCCGCAAAAAGAAATGAAGGTGTATAAACCTGAAACCCACCAGGAAACCTTGTTAACAGCAGACTATCTCGTCGTACTGGATATCAGTGATTGGCACCGTTTGCGCCGCGTTGGCGAAGACATTAAAGATACACGCATAAAAAAGATATGTATCGATCATCACCCTCCTCACGAGCGGTTTGGAGATGTGCGGCTTGTGGACGTAGATGCCTGTTCTACTGGCGAAATTATCTATTATCTTATTAAACATTGTGAGGGCACGATTACAAAAGAGATAGCCGTGGCACTTTATACAAGCATATTAACCGATACGGGATCATTTAAATTTTCGAATACCAACAAGAGCGCCTTTTCTATCTGCAGCGAATTAGTGAATTGCGGGGTCATCCCGCATAAAATTTATCAGAGTATTTATGAACGGCAGTCTTTCAGTAAAGTAAAACTTTTTGGCGCGGTTTTGGGAAACCTGCATTTTGAGGAAGATGGCAAAGTTGTCTGGTTCAAAATTCCTCAAAAATTGATGCTCGAAACCGGTGCAAAACCGTATGACACAGACGGATTTGCAGATTATCCGCGGGTCATTGATGGAGTTGAAATTTCTGTGATGTTCATAGAAATTGAAAAAAACCGGTTTAAAGTAAGCTTCAGATCGAAAGGGAATTATGCCATTAACGGTATCGCCAAAAAATTTGGCGGTGGTGGACATAAATTTGCGGCAGGCCTCCTGTTGGAAGGAAATCTCGACGAGTATTTGAAAAAAATTTTGTACGATGTTTCTTTGCTTTTTCAAAAATAACCCACATGCGTTATCGGCATCATGTTAGAGCAAGATTTTAATTTTACATCATTTGAAAATGAATTTGAACAGTTTCAAAGGGAACTGCTGGAGCTGAAAAACCGTCTGTTGCAACCGCAGGTTGTAAATGGGAAAAACGTACAATCGCTTGACTGGTTAGCTTTCCTCCTGAACAATCTCGGTATTGAAACAAAACAATTGGGGACAAAAGGATTGTATGCAGACTTTCTTGTTGCACCGGGTAGCGGAATCAATTTGGTCAGATTTGCTGCTACCGAAAATCTGAATTCTCCCCACAGCGATCTGCTTTCTCAAACCAACCTGAATTATCTGACAAACCTGAACCAGGCCTTCCTTTTTGTGGGACTGCTTCATTTTTTGAATAAAATGAGGCATTTGTTGAAAAAAAATATTCGGGTTCTCTTTCAGCCGGAAAGATATTTGAGTGGATATTGCGCTGAAGAACTAATCAGGAACGATATTTTAGCAAATGTTCATGCGATGTACGGATTCCATTTCAACCAACTTCTGACCGCTGGAGCAGTTGGTTTTACGACACAGGCGATTTTTCCTGACAGGCATGAATTTTCGATTGTTATTCACGGAAGTAGTGAAGATGACGGACAGCATTTGAATACGATAAATGCCGCCGCCAAGATTAGTACGGTCGTTAATCAAATCACTTCAAGAAAGACTGATCCCCTCAAACCGGCAGCTATTTCTTTAACTTCAATCCAAAGCCATCCTGCTACCGCCGACTCGCCGCCGAGCGTTGAAATAACCGGTAACCTGGAAACATTTGAAGAAAGTGTGTTCAAGCAAATCATGCAAATTATCGAGAAATCAGTCTCAGGCGTTGCCAATGTATATGATATGTCTTTCGAAATGGATTACCGAAAGCGAAATAATTTGGTAAACTCGAAGGCCGACATTCTGATGCAAATGCTGAATTCCGCAGAACAATGCGTCGGGGCGGATAAGGTGACACAGTTGGAGTACCCAAGCAGATTATCTTATGATTTGTGGAAATACTTCACTCATATAGACGGTGTTGTTCTTGAAACCGATCGTCTGTCCACAAAAGCGTTACGCGATTTTTTCACATTCGATGCAACGGATGCGTTAGTTTTAGATATTTCCGTTACGATTAAAATTTTTGTCTGGCACTTTTTGCATAAATAAAAATTCTTCGCCGGTAAGTTTTCACTTGCATTTTTGTTGCATATTGTGTTAGATTTTATTGAACTTGCTAAAGAATCTAATTTGTTCCCATCTTGTTTTTGATTGGATACTCATGCAGGAAAATCTGAATCAATTCAGCGACACAACCAGACTTGAAAACGTGTCTCTATTTGAAAACGTTTTTGAGAATCTTAATTTGCCAACTTTAATTGCCGACCGCCAGGGATATATCAAAAATACGAACCGGGCTTTTGTGGAAATGCTTGCAAGCCCTGATGCTAACGATCTGGAAAACAACGTTTTTTTCGATTTTTTTGCGGATTCGGAACAGCAAAAAATATCTCATCTTCTGCGATCTCTTTCTGAACCCGGCCAGTCTAAGACAATTCAAACAAAAATCGTATTACCCAATAAAAAAAGAAAAAAGGTTGAGATTTATTTTTCTTCCATGCAGGTTGCGCCGGATGTTTTGATTACATTTTGTGAACTGCCGGAAGAAGTCTGGTCGCAGAAAGAAATAAAACACAAAACTGCCGAATTGGAAAATTTGTTTTATTTGATGTCGCACAATATGAAATCTCCCATCGTGTCCATTCAGGGCTTTACAAACCTACTGCTTGAAAACCCTTTGGATTTGCCGGAGGAAGAAAGATTGCATTACCTGGAACGTATTAAATCAAATGCAACCCGGCTGAACATGATGGTTCAGGATTTGTTGGAATTTTCAAAACTGTCTAAGAAAAATCAAAAATATGTTGAAGTTCCATTGAGTGAAGTTTTCAGTAATATTTATACGGAGGCTTATTTCAAAATAAAGAAAAAGGGCATTAAAATAAAAATAAAGGAAGAATTGCCGACCATTGTAGCTGACTATGAAGAAATGGAAACAGTCTTTCAAAATTTGTTTGACAACGCTATGAAATATATCGGAGACAGCAAGAATCCTGAAATTGAAGTCGGGTGGAAAGATAAGGGACGATTTTATGTTTTTTGGATTCAGGACAACGGGATGGGGATTCCCGCAAAATTTCATGATCGTATTTTTAATCCATTTGAACGGGCAAACGCATCAAACCAGATCGAGGGAACAGGGGTTGGTCTGGCCATCGTAAAGCGAATTGTACAAAAGCATGGCGGGTTGATGAAGGTAAATTCACGAGTAGGTTTGGGAACAACCTTTTTTTTCACTATACCAAAATTTTCGCAAGTTTAAAGAAACGTTCATGGAAAAGAAAAAAGAACGTCCGAGTTCAGGAGAAGCGGATGACGCTCTAAGCGTTTATCTGCATACAATTGCGCATGAGCTGAGAAACCCACTGGTTTCCATCCAGGGGTTTGCCACACTTTTACGTGAAAAATACGGGGAAAGTCTGCCGGAAGAAGGTCAGCTTTTCTTAGAAAGAATTGTTTCAAATGTTCAACAAGCGCAGAGTTTACTCACAGATATCACGCAATTGGCGAAAGTTTCCTTTAATGAATCATCGTTTCAAACAATTGATGCAAAAGCTCTGATTCATACGGCGCTTGATTCCCACTGGCTACAGATAAGCCAAAACAAAATAAATGTTCAAATTGAACAAGACCTGCCTGTTCTGTTTTGCGACGTAAAAGCCATGACCATGGTTTTTTCAAACTTAATCGGCAATGCAATTAAATATTCTCGCAATCGAAAAGATGTGAATATTAAAATTGGGTATCTGGCGGATGAAATTTTTCATAAATTTTATATCCGTGATAATGGTGTCGGGTTTCGTGCAAAAGATAGAAATAAAGTCTTTCTGCTTTTCAACCGATTACGAAATAAGAAAAACGTTGGTGGAACAGGTTTGGGATTGACCATTGTCAAGCAGATAATTGAAGCGCATGGAGGGGAAATATGGGTTGAATCCAGAGTGAATCAGGGTTCAACGTTTTATTTTACATTGCCCAAAAATTCTCAGTAAATAATGTTCTACCGATAATTTATTTACAGGACGTATTTTATTCATCCGTTGAGACTGTGGAAAAAATAGTTTCCTACTTCAGCCTGAGCGGAGTCGAAGGCTGTAACCCATTGTTTTTAAATTATGCTTCGACTACGCGCAGCAGGAAGATTTATTTTCGACAGTTTCGTTGTATGTTGAGGAGAATAGAGCATGGAAAGCTCTTTACGGATTTTGATTGTGGAAGATGAATCCGGTGAAGCCGGGTTCATCAAACAGAGATTACAACAATTTTCTCCACAAACGGAAATAACGGCCATTCACTCCGCTGAAACCGACCTGAAAAAAATCTCCGGTGAATCTTATTCCGCCATAATTTACACGCATCAAGAGTCCTTCGGAAAAACCGAGAAATTTATCGAGAACCTGGGTGAAATAAATGTCATTACGCCGGTTATTATTCTCACAGAGGCTGAAAAAGAAATAGCATGGCCAGAAAATAGACGGATAAAAATCGTGCGAAAAGCGGGAGATTACCTTCAGGAATTACCCGAAATTGTTCAGGAAACAATTGAATCGTGTCGTTTGCAAGACAATCGGCTGGATGTTGAAACCAAATATCAGACTATATTTGACCATGCGGACGATTTACTGTTTCTGGTCAATTTTGTTGATTTTCGTATTTTAGAAGCAAATCGCAAAAGCGTCGAATTGTTGAACCGGACCAAGGAAGAACTCGCCGGTAAAAAGTTAAGCAATATTTTTCCGGAAAAATTGCGAACGAGGAGCGCTTCTCTGCTGCAGCAAACCCTGAAAAATGGGGAAGCGAGAGACGATTCATTTTATTTGTTTGGAGATGATGGTGAAGCCATTCCTGTTGAAGTCCGGCATCGGATGATTCCATTGCAGGCAAACCATGTTATTTTAACGACCGTTCGGATTATTACAGAAAAAAAAGTACTTCAAAGTTTGATTCTAAACAGTAAACGACGCCTGCAAAATACATTTGACGGAATTCAGGACGTGATTTATCAGGTGAATCAGAATTATGAATTGGTTATTGCGAATCGAAAATTTGCTGAAAATTGTAGCAGCCTTCCGAAAGACTTAATTGGTGAAAAATGTTATGGTGTTTATTTCCAGAGGAAAAAACCGTGCGAAGACTGTCCGGCGAAAAAATCATTTTCAACCCATCAGTCGGGCATGATCGTACAGCAGAGGGGGGAGCGGATAAATGAAGTTTGGGCGTACCCTATTTTTGATGAAGGGAAAGAGGTTGAAACAGTGACTATCTATTCAAAAGATGTCACGGAAAAAAAGAGCTTGGAAAAACGCTTGATTCAGTCTGAAAAGCTCTCAACCATCGGACTGCTTGCTTCCGGAATTGCCCATGAGATTCGCAATCCGTTAAATATCATTGACACCGCTCGCTATTATATTGACGAATTTTTGTCGGAAAAAAGTCCGGATATTGCAAATAAATTGCAGATGATTCAAAACAATGTACAGCGTGCATCAAAAATCATTCATAATTTATTGGAGTTTTCGCGATATTCCGATTCGAACAAGGAACTGGTAAATCTGAGTGAACTTGTGGAAAGTACGGTTGCTCTGATAAAGAAGGAGTTAGTCGCGAAGAATATTGTTTTTTCGTTTACAAATTCCGGGAAAGAGGACATCTTTTTTAGTAAGGATTCTTTGAAACAAGCTCTGCTGAATATTTTTATGAATGCCGTTCAGGCGATGCCAAATGGCGGCACTCTGGCCGTTTCTGTCTGTGAGTCATTGCCGGATTGGGTGGACATTAAAATTTCAGATACAGGGGGGGGGATTTCGGAGGCCAATTTGGCGACTATATTTTCACCTTTTTTTACAACGAAGGACGTGGGAGAAGGCACGGGTCTTGGCTTATATATTACGCACATGGTTCTCAGTCGTGAAGGGGGAAAAATAGGGGTTGAAAGTGAAGAAGGGAAAGGCACAATTTTTACGATTTCGATTCCTGTAAATAATTGAAAAATAACAGGAATTGCTTTATTTGGAAAGGACGGATTTTTCGTCAAGATTCGCATAATTTCGAAATTGAGCCGGGCAGAGTTTTTGTTTGACAATAAGGCATTAGTTTCTTACATTGGCCTCGGATTTTTTGCCAGGTATATTTATTTGCAAACTGAGGCCAGATGGCAGCTTTAAATGAAATTTATAAACCGATAAAAAAGGACCTCGAAGCCTATGAGAAAGAATTTAAGAACTTATTAAAATCAAATGTTTTTCTCATAGATAAAGTTGTTCATTATATCATTTCGAGGAAAGGTAAGCGGCTCAGGCCAATGCTGGTGATTCTTACCTGTAGACTCCACAATAGCCATGAGATGGACAGCCGGAAGTTAAAAGCGGCGGCCATTATGGAGCTTCTGCACACGGCGTCGCTGGTACATGATGATGTCATCGATGAGTCCAACCAGCGCCGGGGGTTACCATCCGTCAATTCAATATGGAAGAACAAAGTTTCCGTTTTGATGGGGGATTATCTTTTTTCCAAAGCCCTGCTGGCGATGCTGAGTTTGAAAAGTATGCGTGCTTATGAGATTATTTCTGAAACTGCCGAACGTATGAGCCAGGGTGAACTTCTCGGTTTGGAGAGAAGAAAAGATTACTGGATGGAGGAGGAGACCTATTTTCGTCTTATTGCTGATAAAACAGCGTCCCTGTTAGCGGCTGCCTGCCAGTTAGGCGCGGTGGCGTCTTCCGACAACGAGGAAGACATCCAAACGATGAAAAATTTTGGTGAAAATCTGGGTATTGCATTTCAAATTAAAGATGACTTACTCGATATTTTAGGCAAGGAGAAAAATACGGGTAAACCGTTAGGAAATGATATCAGGGACAATAAAATCACATTGCCTTTAATTTTTTCTTTAAAAAATGCTACGAAACCGGAGGCCAGAAAAATTATCCGGTTAATTAAGAAAAAATCAAAAAAACAGAATATTAAAGAAATCATCGCTTTTGTTGAAGCGAAAGGCGGCATTGACTATGCCATGCAAAAGGCCCATGAATACAGCGGCGCCGCCATGAAATCACTGGAACGATATCCGGATACACCGTACAAAAAGTCATTGATGAAATTGGTGGAATTTATTACCACGCGTGAGAGTTAAATGCTGTTGTGAAAATCAATTAACGTTATTATATGCAACAAAAACGTCAGGGAAAAATGGAAGAGGATCGTATGAAGAGAACATTAGTTACAGGCGGTGCGGGATTTTTAGGATCTCATATTTGCGAATTTCTTCTTAACAAAGGTCACGAAGTGATCGCCATGGACAATTTGTCAACCGGGACGGTTGCGAACATCGAACAGTTGCAAGGCGGACATTTTCAATTTGTTAAGCACGATGTAACCGAGTACATTTATATTGCGGGCGATATTGATTACATTTTTCATTTCGCTTCACCTGCCAGTCCGAAGGATTATCTGGAAATGCCGATTCAGACCTTAAAAGTGGGGGCAATGGGAACTCACAAGGCACTTGGACTGGCAAAAGAAAAAGGCGCGACATTTCTGTTGGCATCCACATCCGAAGTTTACGGTGACCCGCAGGAACATCCGCAGACGGAAGAGTACTGGGGACATGTCAACCCAGTTGGTCCACGTGGGGTGTATGATGAGGCCAAACGTTATGCGGAAGCTATCACCATGGCGTATCACCGGTTTCACGGTGTAGATACCAAAATTGTGCGTATCTTTAATACATACGGCCCGCGCATGCGACCGAAGGACGGCAGGGCAATTCCGGCATTTGTCCCGCAGGCTTTAAAGAATGAACCGATTACGATTTTTGGCGATGGTTCCCAGACTCGTAGTTTCTGCTTTGTCGATGATTTAATCCGGGGAATTTACAGCTTGTTGATGTCGGAACAACATGCACCCATCAATATTGGGAATCCCAATGAAATGACGATTAAAACATTAGCTGAGACCATCGTGAAGTTAATCGGAAGTAAAAGTAAAATCTCGTACAACCCGCTTCCGGAAGATGATCCGAAAATACGTCAACCGAATATTGAGAAAGCAAAATCCATTTTAGGATGGGAGCCGCAAATCACTCTTGAAAAAGGGCTGAGTCAAACAATTGATTGGTTCCGACAGCAAAAAGATATTTAGAATTGAAACAGGTAAGGGAATTTTTGGATTCAAAACAGTTAGCAAAAAAGATTGCCCGTTTAACGCTTGAAAAGAAAGCAGAGGATGTGGTCATCCTGAATTTAAAATCACTAACAACGGTTACGGATTATTTTGTGATTTGTAGTGGTTTGAGCAATACGCAGGTGAGAGCTATTTCCGACCACGTTTCGGATGAACTGAAAAAAGTAAAGCAGAGACCGCATCATATTGAAATTTCTCCGAAACAGGAGTGGGTTTTACTGGATTTTATCGATGTGATTTTGCATATCTTCCAACCACAAAAACGTGATTTCTACGGTTTGGAACGGCTCTGGGGTGATGCTGAAATTGAGGAGGTTGTGGATTCCTGACGATGATTGCCACGGACTATTTAAAGAAACAACTTAAGGAAGCTTTAATAAAAATTGCTGTTGATACAACCGCTGTTGAAATCGTTTTTGACCGTCCTAAAAACCCAGAACATGGCGACCTCGCTACAAATGTTGCCATGCTTTTGGCTTCCCAATTGCATAAAAATCCCAGGCAGATTGCACAAGACCTCATCGATAAATTAGACCTTGATGACCGGCTGATCGCACGGGTGGAAATAGCCGGTGCCGGTTTTATGAACTTTTTTTTGAATGAGCAATATTACCGGGAAGCATTGCGGGAAATCCGTTCACAAAACACGGCCTATGGTCAAAGCAGCCGGGGGTGCGGTCGGAAAGTTCTGTTCGAATTTGTCAGCGCTAATCCCACCGGTCCGCTGAACGTGGTAAGCGCAAGAGCAGCAGCGGTGGGAGATGTTCTTGCCAATTTGTTCAATGCGGTTGGCTACGATGCACGACGTGAATACTATGTGAACGATGCCGGTCGCCAGGTAAAATTGTTGGCCAAATCGGTGAGTTCACGTTATATGAAGCTCGTTGGTAAACATGAGCCCTTCCCGGAAGAGGGCTACCATGGGGATTATATTAAAGACCTTGCACAGGAAATTCTGAATGAAATGGGCCCCGCACTTGCAAATTTAGATGCGGAAGCGAGGTGGCTAAAATTAGGAGACATCGCGCTAAAAAAAATATTATCTTCTCAGCAAAAAACACTCGATGATTATCGTGTCCGTTTCGATGTGTGGTACAGCGAAAAAGAGTTGCGTGAGAAAAATGAACATGACGCTGTTCTTGAGCAACTCACAAAAAATGGACATGTTTACGAAAAGGATGGCGCAAAATGGTTTAAAGCGGCTGAGTTTGGCGATGAAAAGGATCGGGTGCTGGTAACCGGCGAGGGTGAACCGACCTATTTTCTTGTGGATGTTGCGTATCATGCCAATAAATATAAGCGCGGTTTTAAACAGCTTTACGATCTCTGGGGTCCCGATCATCACGGGTACATTGAGCGGATGAAGGCTGCCTTAAAAGCACTGGGTTTTCCGGCTGAAAGTTTTGACGTGTTGATTATTCAGCAGGTAAACTTGCTTCATGAAGGGGAAGTCGTGAAGATGTCAAAACGAGCAGGTAAGATTATTGAGATGGCCGAGCTCATCGAGGAGGTCGGTGTGGATGTCGCACGATATTTTTTTCTTGCCCGCCGTACACAGAGTCCGCTTGATTTCGATATGGATTTGGCAAAAAACACCTCTGAGGAAAATCCGGTTTACTACGTGCAATATGCGCACGCCCGCATTTGCAATATTCTGAAACACGCTGATGAGCATGGAAGGAAAATACCGGCAGATCATGCAGATTTGTCTTTACTGCAAGAAGATGAGGAGATGCTGCTCATTAAAAAATTGCTGGACTTTCCCAATGTTGTTTCAGGTGCCGCAAAATTTATGGAGCCGCACAGGCTGCCAAATTATTTGCAGGAATTAGCGGCGGTGTTTCACCGGTTTTATCATCATTGCAAAGTGGTTTCCAGCGATGAAAACCTCACCGGCGCCCGCTTGTTTCTTGTGGACTGTGCAAGAATCGTTTTTCTCAATGCCCTGACATTGATGGGAATTCATGCTCCCGAACGAATGTAATTTCTTGAAATCAGGTGTAGTTTGAACATAAATTTATAAGTAGCATTAAGACAGTTAAACAAAATTCAAGGATGGACAAATGAGTATCCTGGTTGTTGGCTCTGTTGCGTATGACACCGTTGAAACACCGTTTGGTAAAGCCGATGATGCCTTAGGTGGTGCTGCTGTTTTCTTTAGTGCCGCCGCCTCGTTTTTTACACCCGTAAACTTGGTTGGTGTTGTCGGTGAAGATTTTAAGATGGAACATCTGGATTTCCTGAAAACCAAGGGCGTCGATTTAACCGGACTTGAAGTTAAACCGGGGAAGACATTTCGCTGGGGTGGTAAATATCATGAAGACCTGAACTCCCGCGATACGAATTTTACCCATTTAAATGTATTTGAAGATTTTTATCCAAATATTCCCGACTCTTATAAAAACAGCGACTACATTTTTTTAGCGAATATAGGCCCGGAGCTGCAAATGGAGGTTTTGAAACAGGTGAGTTCCCCCAAACTTGTGGCCCTGGACACCATGAATTTTTGGATTGAAGGCAGTCTCGCACCATTAAAGGAAGCCCTGAAAAAAGTGGATATTTTGATCGTCAATGATTCCGAAACAAAGCAGTTGGCAAATGAAGTCAATCTTGTGAAAGCAGCAAAATCGATTTTAACGATGGGGCCGGAAATATTAATCATTAAAAAAGGCGAACATGGTGCGTTGCTGGTTACAAAAGATGCTTTTTTTGCTACACCTGCTTTTCCCCTCGAAACCATTTTTGATCCAACCGGAGCAGGCGATACATTTGCGGGTGGATTTGTTGGCTACCTGGCAAAATGCAAAGACCTCAATTTGGAAAATTTAAAACGAGCCGTGATTTATGGCAGTACCCTGGCCTCATTTTGTGTTGAAAAATTCAGCATGGATCGCTTGAAAGAATTAACACAGAATGAGATAGATGAACGATATTATGATTTTTGGAAAATGACGAATTTCACCCGCTAAAATCGTTATGAACATCATTACTGAAACATTCTCTCTGGAAACCCGTGGTCACACGGATATTATCGATATTACACCTCAGGCAAGTGAGATTCTGGATACGTCCGGGTTGAAGGAAGGAATGTTAACCTTGTTTGTTGCAGGTTCCACAGCCGGAATTACCTCCATTGAATATGAGCCTGGGTTGTTAAAAGACCTACCTGAAGCTTTTGAGAAGTTTTCTCCTACCGGAGTGACTTACCACCATGACGCCACCTGGGGCGACGGCAACGGTTATGCGCATGTGCGTGCCGCGCTCTTGGGTCCTTCCTTTTCAGCGCCTTTTAAGGATGGCCATCTGATCTTGGGAACCTGGCAGCAAATTGTCCTCATCGATTTTGATAACCGTTCCAGGCGACGGACGATTATTTTGCAAATACTGGGAGAATAAGGTGTTGATTTTGGCATTTTTTGTTTTATAATCTAATTATTAATTCCCATTTCAATTTATTTTTTATATCACATTAAGCGAAGAGGAGGCTTATATGTCTAAAATGATACGGCTATTGTTAGGTGGTGTTTTGTTTTTTTTACCTGTTTCTGTATTTGCACAAATTACAATCAATCAGTCGGATTTTGAACAAACGGCTGTTGTCGGTTCCGGATTTCAGGGGTTTGCGGATTCTGTGACCACGCAGACAAACATTGGTTCGTTGGGAATGACATCCTGGGATTTTAGCGGGTTAGTAAATAGTACGTCATTCCAGTCAGAGTTTGTCGATCCTGCAACAAGTCCGAATATTAATGATTTTCCCAGTGCGAATGTTGTGAGTTTGACGACCATTGATTTGGATTCTGCCTTAATTAAAAATTATTCGTACAGTTCTTTAGGTTCAAATAAGTTTGAAAATCTTGGTAGTGTAGGTATGACTACCTCAAATCAATTCAGTTCAACGACTCACACAACCTACGACCCGCCTGACTTAGTCTTTCCGTTTCCAATGACGTTCGGGTCACAATGGTCGCAAACCGATTCGATGATTACGGTAAGCGGGCTTACAGGATTACCAAGTCAAACAATTCGTTCTCTTGTAGAGACATCAAGCGTCGTTGATGCTTATGGACAGATGACGTTGCCGGGAGGAAAGAGCGTGGATGCTCTCAGAATAAAGACGAAGACGATTACTACGATGGAATTCATTCCGGGATTTCCCACCGTAAGTGCAATGTTCGAATATAGTTTTATCGCAAAATCCGGTGAAGTTGTCACCGTGAGCACGTCTGACACGTTGCAGGCTGACACTGGTATGATCACAGGCAGCGCCGGCTGGAGTATTCCCGGGAACGCCACCGGTGTTGCGGACAACCCGTCAGTGCCGAACGAGTTTTTGCTGGAACAAAATTTTCCTAATCCGTTCAACCCGGCAACGACAATTTCATACCGGTTACCGGAAAACAGCCGTGTGGAGTTAAGCATCTTTAACATGCTCGGTCAGAAAGTACGAACCCTGGTAAATTCGACACAGGTTTCCGGCGCTTATCAGGTGAAGTGGAATGGTAGAGATGACGCTGGAAATTCCGTCAGCAGCAGCATTTACATTTATAAATTGAAAGCAGGCGAAAAAACACAAACAATGAAAATGTTATTTTTGAAATAACTTTGTGACTTTCCCAAAATTTAAAGGTCGTTCTGTCAAAAGGGACGGCCTTTTTTGTTTTTATTTTAAAGCGAATAGTGTACATTGTTTTGTGGCGACACATCAAGGAATTAAGTTATGCTTGAGGTTAAAAAATTACATTTTAGCTACCGAACTGAAAATCGTCAGCAGACGACTGTTCTGAAAAATGTTCATTTGACCATTCGTTCAGGGGAATCGGTTGGTATCATGGGGGCGAATGGCTCTGGCAAAACCACTCTGGCCAGGTGCTTGAACGGATTACTTCTTCCAAGCAGTGGAGATGTTCTCCTGGATGAGATGAATAGTAAAGATCCAGAACATGTTAAAACCATTCGCCGCCTTGTTGGCATGGTTTTTCAGGATCCTGAAAACCAAATCGTTTCCACAACCGTGGAACGTGAAATTGCATTCGGGCTGGAAAATATTGGGATTCCTCACGACGAGATGCATGAAATCGTTGAAGTAATGCTGAAAAAAATGAAACTTGAGCAATACCGTGAGCACCCACCGCATCTGCTTTCCGGCGGAGAAATGCAGCGTTTGGCGCTTGCTTCTGTTCTTGCAATGTCTCCCAAATTTATCGTGTTTGATGAACCGACCTCACAAATGGAACCTGCCGGTCGTCAAATGATGATCGAACTGATTCAGGGTTTGAACACGACAACTCACAAAGTCACACCTGTTTTAATAACACAATATCCAGAGGAAGTGCTGGGTTTGGATCGCCTGCTCATTTTGCATGCAGGTGAAATTGTTTATGATGACATGCCGCAAAACGTTTTTCAAAACGTTCAGCACCTCAAAGAATTGGGTGTTCCGGTACCGGTTGAATATGAGGTAAAAAGGTTACTGGAAGACCTCTCCGATGGTAAGCACACGTTTAATACTTCAGATTTCCTGCCGATATAATATACGACTAAGATTAAATTCTTGTACGCCATTTTATTCCGAAGTTATCTTTCCGCCCGCTTCAGATTTGCTCTTTATCAGGAGAAGGGCTGAAACGAAATGTTCATGGAAGAATTATTTTGAGTGACCAATTTGAACTCTGAGAAATTAGACATAGAATTTTTACTGCAAAGGAAAAGCAGTAAGAAATTTTTACAGCCTTGCGACACCCCGAATGATGAAAATACCGGATTTTTTGTCGAAGGGGAGCAACAGGTGGATAATTTGTCTTCCGGGGATATCGTGTTTATTTCCGAAGAACCTGTGGAAAGCATTCAGATATCTGACCAGGATCAATTGTCAGTCGCAGGCTATCCTGAAAATACAGATAAATTCAATCAGACCTTATTTAAGACGGCAGATCAGTCGAAAAGAACGCTGAGATTAGAAGGTGAAGCTGTCCCCCCCTCCACGGAAGAGGAGCCACCGGTATCGGTAGAGTCCGGTAATAAATCGTCCGAACGCGAAGCACTGAGCAGTGTAGAAGCATTCTTGAAATCCGAGGCAAAGCGTCCTGTCATTCAAAAGAAAGTAACCGATTCCAGTCAGCGGAAAAAGAGTAGTCGCAGACAGAACAAGAAAAAAAGTTTTTGGGTGAAATCAACACAGTCGCTAACATTGGCATTTGAGAACCAGAGATTACTTGGCCTTGAACTCGGTGCTTCCAGTGTGAAATATGTGCATCTGAAGAAGATCGCAGGTGGCTACAAACTTCTCGGTTTGGATAAACGTTCTGTTGAAAGGCCGCTTTTGGATGCTAATGATGAAGAAAAATCTGTCATCTCAGCCAAAAATATTCGTAACTGCGTAAATCCGAAGCATCTAAAGAATGCGTGTATCACGTCAGCGGTGAGCGGTCTTGAAGTCATTTTTAAGAATCTTCAAATCCCGAAATTAAAAAAGAAAGAAATGGATAAGGCAGTCCCCTGGGCCTGTCGCAAAGATTTCCCTTTTCCAATAGAGACCACGCAGTTCGAGTATCAAATCATTGAAAATAAAAAAGACAAGTCGACCAACAAAGTAGATGTTTTTGTCGTTGCCGCGCAGAAAAAACTGGTTGCTGATTTTTTGAATGTATTAAAAAGTACCGGCATTAGCCCTACAAAAATATCCACAGTACCTGCTGCGTTGTGCTCACTTTATAAAGAACGAAAGGACAAAACGCTCCGTGGCTGTCACATGATGCTGGATGTGGGTTCTGAGTCGAGTCACATCGTTTTCATCAATCAAAATCAATTGCAGTTTGCCAGGGAAATTTCAACTGCAGGTAATGATTTTACCGAAGCATTGACCGGAGACATCTTTTTTAGTGGTGATGACAGGCAGCTTTCGTTTGAACAGGCAGAAAGACTGAAAATGGTTTACGGTATTCCGCAGTCAGATGAGGATAGCGTCACTACTCCAGAAGGAATTCCGGTGAAGGAAATAGCTGAGATGACGATGCCGGTCGTGGAACGGCTTACCAGTGATATTCATCGAACCATCGAATTTTATAAAGAGAAGTTCGTCGTTGATTCCATTGGGGGAATTTTTCTTACCGGTGGAGGCGCTCTCCTGCCAAACCTGCCTGCTGTCCTGGCACAGGAATTAAATATCAATGTTCACGTTCTAAATCCGTTTGATTTTATATCATTCAAAAAACTTGAAAATCAGACGAAGCTTCATAAGATTGGCCCACAGTACGCAGTGGCCATTGGCTTGGCAATCGACCGCAGTAAAGAATTGAATTTGCTTCCTGATACACATAAAAGCTCAAAAGCGCTGACCTATGCCAAACGAATTTTTAAGTACGTTTTTTTAATTTCAATTCTGGTTATGATACTATTGTATCAGGATGTTAGTAGAGAATTCGGGAAATTGCAGGAAGACTTTCAGCGGACGAATGCCCAGTTTATCGCCAGCCAGCCTAAGCGCAGGAAGTTTCTGACCTTGCAAAAGGAAATGCAATATTTAACATCGAGACAAAAAGCGTTTTACGGTAAAGTGAATGTCGATTTGAGCGCGGTAAATCACTTAAAAGCCATTAGCCATCTTGTCCCGCCACAAATTGCATTGACAAATCTAAAAATTGCATTTGTGAGAAAACCTGTCGATGGTAAAGATCGGAAAGAAACGATACAGCAGATGCTAACAATGGCTGGGGTTGCATTTGAAAATAATTCCATGGAAGGGATCAATTTAGCAAAATTTATGCTCGACCTGGAAAATTCCGGTTATTTTTATTCCATCAGGCTTAGATCACAAAAAGTACGCAAAGATGGAAGTATGGCGTTCACCATCGAATGTGAATTGTAATAATTGGCGTCAAGTTTATGAAGATGACGGATTCATTGAAGTCGATCATTGTTGCTACTGTTTTACTGATACTTATCGGGACATGCTGGTTTGTGTTGTTATATCGTCCGGAAAACATCCAATTACAGTTGCTGAAAGATAAAACAAATCATGTACTTCTGCAATTACGCAGCTTGCGAGTGACGGATGCTCAGGTATTTGCTCTGCAACAGCAGGTGGAACGTCTAAAGGACGAACTTGCCAGAAAGCAAAAAAGAATTGTGGTTAAAAATCAATTGCCGGTCGTGGTGAACCAAATCAAAATGAAAGGTCAGCGATTCGGTCTGAAGTTTCAGAATATCATTCCTGATTATAATTCACTGGTAGATGCTGACAGTGAGGACGAGATTCAAGCCGATATACTTAAGTTGACTTTGCATATAAAACTGCAGGGATATTACAAGAGTTTGGGAAAATTTATCGCTGCGCTCAATGATCTTCCGTATTATTTGTCAATTGAGGAATTGAACATCAATTATAAACATGCGATTCACCCGGAATTGGAGGTTTTTCTGGATACCGTTGTTTATTTGAAGGATGACAAAAGTCCGCAGTCAAGGCAAGCGTCACTTTAACTAAAATGGTTCGGCGAGTATGGCGGATTTAAAAAAAAGAGAAAAAATACTTCTTGGCAATGCGGTGGGAATCCTGATTACGTTTGTTTTTAATCAATTTGTTTGTGGTTCCAACCCTGAAGCTGCGTCTCAGGAGGTACAGCAGGCGGTGGTATCAACTCAGGTGCAGCCTAAGTCTGTTGACGGCAATAATCCCCAAAGAATTATGATTGAAAAACGGCCGGTATTGCATCGACCGAAATACTCTTCATGGGGCAGGGATCCTTTTTATGATGCCGATCGGCTTGCAGAAATCGATTCCACACAGATAGATTCCAGCGACATCGTTTTGCGCGGTATTATTTGGAAGGGGAATAGTGCGCATGCTTTAATAGGGGATTCAATCTTGAAAGAGGGTGAGAGTAACGAGCATTTAACGATTCTCGATATTAAGAAAGATCGGGTCGTATGTAAAAAGGGCAGAAAAATCATAACTTTGATGTTGAGAGAAAACAATGAATAAATTTGTGATGAACAAATGGATTGCGACTGTTTTGTGTTTGTTATTTTTGGGTGTGGGGAAATCGGTCTTTGCACAAAGATATCACCTTGAGGATGTGCAGTTGTACAATCTCGGCGATATCTACCGGGTGATCTTGCAATGTGACGGTCCGGCCAAAGTCGTTCACAAATTAAATGAGGAACCGTTGCAGTTGGTGCTTTATTTCGTGGACACAAAAAGTGATCTGAGAAATCAAACCTTCAGAAAAAAAACGGGGCTGATAAAAGACATTACGGTAACTCCGGTTAAAGGATCTCTGAATGCGACAAAAGTCAGTATTTATTTAACGAAAAAAGTGAATTATAAAGTCAATAAGGGTGTTGAGGGTTTATATTATGTTGATTTTAAAGTTAAGGGCGCTGTCTCAGCATCGGATTTTAAAATGGAGACTTTTAGCGATGCCGGCAGCGCTGCGTCTGATTTCGGATCAGAGGAAATTAAAACAACGCATAATGTGACAGACCGTTCTGCAAAGTTACCCTTGAAACTGGAAAAAATATCTCTTCCGAAGTCACGCAGCTTAAGTGAACGGACGCCAGCTCCTATGTCATTGCAAAGTAAAGAATCCATCACGTTGGATGTAAAAAATGCAGAGATAGGAAACGTGCTGCGGCTCATGGCAAGACAAAGCGGTTTAAATATCGTCGCCAGCAAAGATGTCAAAGGTGTCCTTACGGTGAGCTTAGCCCATGTCACCATACGGGAAGCCCTGGACATGGTCGTGAAAGCAAACGGGTACGACTACATTACGGATGGCGATGTGATTTTAGTAAAACCGCGGGACCAATTTAAACAGAATGAATTAGAAACGAAAGTTTATCGTCTAAAATATATCGACGCGAACAATGTTCGTTCCATTGTGTCACAAGTGCTTTCCAAACAGGCGAAAATTCAGGTCTTTTATGCAAATTTTCAGCCGTCAGTAAAATTGGAAGAGGACAAAGCGGAAATTCCCGTTAAACGCAGCAGCGTTCTCGTGGTAACTGATTCCCCGCCCAATATTCAGAAATTAGATGCCATGCTAACTACACTGGACGTATCGCCTCCACAAATTATGATTGAGGCAAAACTTATTGAGATATCGCCGCAAAACGAACGGAATATCGGTATCGACTGGTCGAAAACCGTAAATGCAAAAATTTTCAAAGAGATTATTCTGCCTTCCGGAACACCTCAACGGAATGCGCTGGAGGTACCGTTTAAAGGCGGCAGTATCAATTACGGCACCCTGAATATTGAGGAATATGATGCTGTGTTGAATTTCCTGAGTACAAACACGCACACAAAATTGGTGTCGAATCCAAGGATTTTGGCGAGCGATAACCAGGAGGCACATATCAGTGTGGGAACGACATTCCCGATACCGCAAATCAATCGCGGTGTAGGCGGACAGGGAGATTTTGTGACATTTGAATACCGTGATGTGAATATTTCATTAAGTGTGACGCCTCATATTGGCGACGACCAGACCATTACACTCTTTGTAAATCCTGAAATCGAGGAAATCATCGGTCAGGTACAGGCAGGGGATAACAGCGCGCCTATTACGTCCAAACGAACCGTGCAAACGGTGGTGAATCTAAAAAGCGATGAAACCATGGTCATCGGCGGGTTGATTAAAGAAAACACCAGCGAGCAGACGGATAAGGTTTGGTTGTTGGGGGATATTCCTTTATTAGGTAATTTTTTCCGGAATACGCATAAGACCAAATCACAAACGGATTTGCTTATTTTCATTACACCGCGGTTGGTTAGAGATTTCAAGTAGAGAAAGATGAATAAATCCCAATTAGATCAGTTGCTTACCTTTGCGGTGCAAAAAGATGCCTCGGATATTCATTTAAGCACAGGAAGTCCGCCTGTTTTCAGAATTCATGGCAGAATGCGTAAACTTGAAAATGCAACGATTTCCAGTTCTGAATTGCAAAACCTTTTTCAAGAAATCTTATCTGAGAAACAATACGCCGTGCTGAGAGAATCTTTAGAATTGGATTTCGCGTATGCGGTACCGGGCGTGGCCCGGTTTAGAACGAATTTGTTTTTTCAAATGCGTGGCGCGGCCGCGGCTTTCCGGACTATTCCGGATAAAGTGCGAACGCTGCAGGAATTGCAGGTACCGAAAGGGATCTATGAGCTCAGCCGTCATAAAAAGGGATTAGTCTTGGTGACGGGACCCACGGGCTCCGGAAAGTCCACAACCTTAGCCGGGATGATCGATCTCATCAATCAGGAAAGACGTGAGCATATTTTGACCATTGAGGATCCCATCGAATATGTTCATAAAAATAAAAATTGCCTTGTTAACCAGAGGGAATTGGGTGAACATACGCAGTCATTTGGAAACGCGCTTAAAAGCGCTTTGCGTGAGGACCCTGATGTGATCCTGGTGGGTGAAATGCGCGATTTGGAAACGATCTCCTTGGCATTGACGGCGGCTGAAACCGGCCATCTGGTTTTTGCAACCCTGCACACGATGAGTGCAGCGGAAACGGTGAACCGTATCGTAGATGTTTTCCCTCCCGAACAACAGCGACAGATT
Source organism: uncultured Calditrichaceae bacterium (assembly GCA_964455375.1). Lineage (GTDB taxonomy): Bacteria > Zhuqueibacterota > Zhuqueibacteria > Oceanimicrobiales > Oceanimicrobiaceae > CAYVXE01. The sequence continues at coordinate 1,829 of CAYVXE010000023.1, read as the reverse complement.
CGGGCCATGTTTGCCAATTCGGTTCAAGGGATTGTGGCACAACGTTTAATTCCCACACAAGACGGCCACGGTCGCGTCGCCGTGCATGAAATCATGATTGCCTCCGCTGCCGTAAGAAATTTGATCCGTGAAGAGAAATCACATCAAATTCACTCTGCCATCCAAACAGGTGCCAGTTACGGCATGCAAACCATGGATCAGGCATTGAAGCATTGGCTGGAACGCGGGGTGATTTCCCGTGAAGATGCTGTTGCCAATGCCACGGATGGTCATCTAATGAAATAACGAACATCTCTAATTTAGTTTGAGGCGTCATTCACAAGCTCGCAGGGGATTTATTCCCGCATGCCTTTTTGCCACGAAATTCCCTGCGAATAAGAAATGTGGACGGTCGAGCGTGGTGTGAACAATTCATAAAGTTACTATTTTGAGCACTTTCCTTATAAGTTGTCATTTCGAGCCTGTTTTTTAGGTGAGAAATCTGTTATGGCGCCCGCTCCGTGCATTTGCAGATTCCTCACCCGACAAAAAACGTCGTGATTGAAATGACATTATAATAGATTGATTTATAGTAGCCTGTAATGGGTTCATATCCAGTTCATAGATTATCCAAAGTTCAACGTTAAGAATCGGATCGTCGCCGGGCGTATAATTCTGTGTAAACCCAGCCTTGCGGTTTTTCGACACTCGTGGTTATACCTCAGGCCCGTTTTTGGGATACAAACCCCTTCGAGCTTGTTAATAAATTTCTATAATATAAACGGCAATAAATGATGCTTCCCAGTTCTGAATTGACTTTTTGGTTTAGACTTCCTATTCTTATAAAACAGATAATAAAAATTGTCATTGACAAATATTTCTCGCTTCGGTGAGGTGAAAGTTTGAAAGTCAGTGAGCATCGCCATCGCATTTTTAAACGCTGCCTTGCCTAACGTAAAAATATGCTGCGCTGATTTTTGCATTTCATTTTCTTCATAATTAAGTCCTGTTAAAACAAGCTCAAATCGTAGTGGGAAGTGTATTAATTGAGTTATATCTTTGCTACAATTATGACTGATGCCCCTGCAATATTTACACGGTTTGAAAAAATAACACAACCCATTCTGAATTTTATTTTTCCTCCGATATGTGTCATTTGTGAAGAGCGGCTAATTCAAAATGAAAAATTGGTTTGCAATCGTTGTTGGGAGAAGTTGCCCCTTAAAAAAGGGGAGAAAACGGTAACGCCGCCTGTTTTTTCGACGAACCCTGCCGTTGTAGATGGGTTTCGAGCCGTTTATAAATATTCAAATGAATTTCAGAAAATCATCCTCGAAATGAAATATTTCCGAAAAAAATCAATCGCAAAGCGATTGGGGAATGAAATGAGCGCACTTGTGTTCAGCGATCCGGAATATAAAAAGGCGGATTACCTTGTGCCGGTACCACTGCACAAATTGAAATTTCGGGAGCGGGGGTACAATCAAAGTAAACTTCTTGCGGAATCCATTGCAAATATGACAGGAATTTCTGTAAATGATCGTTTGTTAAAACGTGTAGTTTATACGCAAGCACAGGCAAAATTAAATGCGTCACAAAGGATGCAGAACGTCCGCAGCGCGTTTCGGTTAGCTGAATCAAACGGGTTGGACGGCTCAGTGGTTATTCTCATCGATGATGTTTTAACCACAGGTTCCACACTTTTTGAATGTGCAAAATTACTTAAAACTGCAGGAGTGGCGAAAGTTCTGACTTTAACCGCAGCTCAAGCTCTTTAATTCCTGAAATGGAACTATGCTGTGGAAGAGGGATGAGTGGTGTTTCAAAACGATAATATTCACAATTTAACT
>CAYVXE010000022.1:28314-52404 GCA_964455375.1 uncultured Calditrichaceae bacterium | reverse complement strand
TTTTGATGGAAATCGGCACTAAGGACTGCACCGGGCCACTGCTGCCATCGCCGGAGTTAATCGAAAGAATAGCCGGCGGACCAAGGACACTGATAAAGGTAAATGGTAACGGAGAACCAGCGAGAGAGGCATTTATGGCGTGCACCACATTTACACCGACCGTCGGACCCAGAGTAAACCTTGCTGCAGCTAAACCGAACGGGTCCGTTGCAACGGAAATACTCGATGCATCATTCTTGAAAACTCCACCACCCTGTTGTTCTTCGAACAAAACATTGATGCCAGCTACAGGATTTCCTTGCGAATCAACCACTTTCACTTTTAATTTTTCTGGTAAGTCGTCACCCGCACGGATACCTGTCTGGCCATTTCCCGCCACTTCAATCAAGGTCGTAGCAACCGCACTTTCCCCGGTAGCTGAAAATTGAATGGGTGAGCCGGTTAACCCCGAAACGCTTGCTTCGACACTGTTGACTCCGGGTTGAGAACCCAAAACCCAGAAAGCGCTTGCGATTCCTTGCGAGTCTGTACTGTATTTCTTTTGTACTTTACCCAATGCACCTTGTGGAACATCATTTCCACTGATTAGATATCCACTACCACCTGTGACCTCAAAATTAACATCCACACCTTCTACACCATTGTTATTTACATCGAGAACCTTTACGGAAATCGGTATTGGCACAGCGGTTCCTACATTTGCAGTTTGGCTATTACCTCCGTTTAGCTGCATCCTATCCGCTGCTTGCGACTTAAACGTTACCACTACAAAACTGTTTAAGTCAAATCCATCTGTCACATTTCGAGCGCTGATTGTTTTAACTCCCGCGGAAGTAGAAGAAATACTCCCGAATGCTTCACCATTTGCATTCGTCGTATTTAGAGGCTGCGTAATGTCATTATTACTTCCGGTGGATGTAATTAAAACGGCCTTACCTTGAACGGGGTTACCGAATTTATCTGTCAACTTGATCGTTATGGCTGCATTAGTTGTTCCATCAGCAGGCAAGCTCGAGCGGTCTGAAATGACCATTGATGAATCAGTATCTACGGGCCCCGTCCCTGCTGTTGCCTGAACGGTTAATGGTGACCCACTTAAATGATTGATGCCATCCGTGGCACTCACAACCATATTTTGTTTATTCTGAATATCACCGCCGAGGTACCAACTCACACTTGCAACTCCGGAACCATCGGTTGTGACTTCTTTTGCTGTTAAGGTTGTTCCATCAATAGTGCCGTTGCCACTGCTTGTTTCGAAAAGAACAGTATGCCCGGAAATTCCATTCCCTTGTGCATCACTCACCTGAACCTTAATATTATCCGGCAGTGGTTGTCCGGCAGGCCCTGTCTGATCATTACCTGAAACAAGTTCTAATGTCGTTGCAGCGGTGGCTACTGCAGATGCCTGGAAAGATACCGGAGACCCGGATAGTGGTTCAGTACCGTTTTCAGAAGTTGCTTCTACCAGATTATTAAATTCGTTACCTGGTGTACCCGCATCGCTACCAAGCGTGTATGGCACAGAAGCGGTTCCGTCAGTACCTGTATTTATCACAACTGAAGAATTCCCGCTGAAATTACCACCGCCTGAAATCACATTAAATGTAACAGGCCAGTTGGAAACCGGATTATTATTCACATCCGTAACCCTGGCAACAAACGGCTCGGCTAAAGTCGTGAGAACCTGACCTGTTTGATTATTTCCGGAAACCAACTGAATTTCCGCGGCACTACCAATTTGGGCAGATGCGGTAAACTCAATGGGTGAGCCCGTCAAATTATTACTGTTAAATGTGGCTGTAGCACGAAGCTTATTATTGGATGTCCCTGACATCGGGCCTAATTGCCATGACACTTTCGCAAGACCGCTTGCATTTGTCGTCACCTCAATCGGATTCACACTGCCGTTGACTTTGCCACTGCCTAAAGTAACGGTAAACGTGACCGGGTATTGACCAAGAGGTTGATTCAGAGCATCGAGAACACGCACTGCAATAGAGTCGGTAAGTGCGGCGCCGGCAATGCCGTTTTGGGTTAATGACGAGACCGCATCCAACTCATTGGGATCAGCAGAAACTGCAGTAAAAGCAAGAGGTGAACCGGTCAACGGGTTGTTGTTAAAGGTAGCGACTGCCTGAACCTCGTTTGCTGCGGCTGCAGCAGGCCCGAGCGTCCACGTTGCGGATGCAACGCCCAGCCCATTCGTTTGAACCGTAGCCTGAGCGCCTCCATTAATTTTTCCGCTGCCATTTGTAACGGTAAAAGTTACGCTGTGATTCGGCACTGGAGTCCCAATGTCATCTGTAACCATGACATCTATTGTATTGGCTAATGGTTGACCTGCAGAGCCGGTCTGGTTATTTCCGCCAGCGACTGACATTGCAGCAGCATTTCCAGCCTCGGCTAATGCGGTAAAGGTAACGTCAGTACCAGTGTAACCGGGGGCTGAAACTTTGACGATATTAAAAGCACTATCGGGCGAAATTGTCATGGTAACTTGGGCTTGTCCATTAACATCTGTGTTTGGAGCAGAGTTATCTAACGTACCGTCACCGCGAATGACTGTCCAGATCGTGGGCATATTGGCATATAAATTATTATACTGATCTTTTAATTCCACAGTAAAAGGAAGAGGTAATTGTGTCCCACGTGGCGCCGTTTGGTTATCACCGGAAAGTTTTGTAATCGTAACTGGTGCATCTGCAGTAGCAGTTAGATTGAATGTCAATGGAGCAAAACCACTAAAATTCGCCTGAACAGTCTGCGTGCCGCTAACCGTTCCAAGTGTGAAATTTGTTCTTGCTTCACCTGCTGCGTCGGTTAATGTACCACCCGCATCGACTGCGCTTTGATCACCCGGAGGAGCAAATCCCGAGCCTACTTGCGTGATCACGATTTGGTCTAATTGTGCACCTTCTTTCCCTTCACGAAACTTGATGGTATGTTGCCCGGCCGACAGCGTAAAAACAACCGGGTCAAGTTCAGGGGTCGTTCTGGTACCGGTACCGCGGGAAGACACCACATCCCAGTCCCAAGTTGAAGAGGTTTGTCCCTGTCCAATATCCCAATTCCCTTCAACACCCCCATCTACACTCACCCAGAATGCGTCACTAACTGCACTTGGATGAATTGCCCGACCCCATACAATATAATCACCAGCCTGGTCTACATTAAATGTAATGATAGCTGTTCCGGTCTGTGCACCGCCATTGCCAGTTGGCACACTGATGAATTGACCATTCGAAGCTTGCGCATCACTTCCAAGCTGCATTGGCGGGTTTAAAGATGCCAGTTCCGTTTCAAGCACAATTTCACCTGTCTGCGGCGGCACATCCACGGAACCACCACCCGTTAGAACTGCAAATCCCACGTTCGCACCTTCAATGGGCGCTCCGCCACCATCGGTAACCCGCACCGTTAGAGGAATCGGCAATGTCTGGCCGACCGTATCAACTTGAGCATCACCAGCAGTAATAGCAAAACTTGCAGGCGGCCCGACTTCAAGAAGCTCTGTAAAATTATCAATATTGTTATTCAAACCGCCATTGAGGGAAACCCCTCCCCAATAATCCAGAGACAAATCGACGGTTTTTGCTACGTCAGAAACCCGGCCGTCAGAGACCCCATTGATAAAATAATCAAAATGGTTTCCACTGGCATCTGTTGAAATGACGATTTTCACTTCATCACCGGGGCCAGGAGGACTTAAATTTGGCGCAATCTCTTTTTCGATGACACTGGTGATTAGACCATTTGTTAAAGTCCAAAGACGAATTTCGTTATTTACCCCTGTTCTTCGTGTAATTGCATAGCCACTGGATAATTCACTGGCAGCGCCTGTAACAATCACAAACCCAGACTGATCGATTCCAGTTGCATCTGCATCCGGAGCAGGGACGTACGTATAGGAGATTTCTACCGGTTTCTTGCGGATATTAAGAACGGCAATTTCATTCCACCCACTGGCACCGGTTGATGTATTGGCAAGTTGATTGTTGACAATTGCATAATCGGCATCCGCCGTCCAATTAGAACCAAGAGCAGCTCGATTGAAATCATCGACGAATAAATTCCCTGCAACGGTTGACGCAGTGATAACATTGGAAATCGTACTTGTGTTTCCAGCTTCGTCAGAGGTTTTAACAGCAAAATTGTACGTCGTACCAGCCGCAAGGCCGGACACAGTAAATGACTCAATAGCACCAGCAGCCGAAGGATTAGGTTCTCCTGTGGCCTGCATAGCAGTATCAAAATTACTGCCATCCGCATTTATTGTCCCCGTTGAATAGCGGACGTCATAACTTGAAGCCTGTCCCACACTTCCATCGTCACCGGGAGCCGTCCACGAAAGTGTAACACTGGTAGCGGTTCCTCCTGTTGATTGCAGGTTAGCGACGGCATCCGGAGGTATGACATCAGCCGCTCGTTTCACGGTAAACTCATTCACCTGGTTATTGCGATTGTGCCGCAACAAAACCCCTGAGTACAACTGTCCCGTCACACCCGGGTTGGCAATAGTAATATTGCCTGCAAAAACATCATTCACGTAATAATTAAATTGCAAATTGCTGGGATCGACCGTTACATCGACGCGAAAAATATCACCCTGCCCCGGAGTCAGAGTTTGACTTGCAATCTCCTGATTTAAATCTGAACCCGACTCCCCGCCAGTAATAGTCCACAACCGCAACATATTATCACCTGTTGTAATCCAGGCAAGGTAACCATTTGCTGTTTCCGAAGCACTGTCAAGCAAAAGTGCCAGCCCCCCCTCGTTAATGCCCGCAGCATCTGCGCTTGCCGCCCATTTTAATGAAACACTTGATGGGTTAAGCAAGCCTTTATAAACAGCCATTTCCTTCCATGTGCTCGGGCTAACCGTTGACGGCGAGTTATCCACTAAATTATTACTCTGAATGATAATATTGGGGTCTGTCACCCATGTTGCACCAAGTCTATTCCGTGTGAAATTATCAGTAACTGTAATGTCGCTACCGATGTTTATTGCCGTCATAATGGAGTTTATCCAAACGCTTGCCATCACCGAATAACCGGTATCGTTGGGATGAACATTATCCGTAGACGAATAATAATCCGTTGCCCAGTTAGCGTTACTCTTAAATATTTCATTCATGGGGGCATAAAACACTTTTTTTCCCGCTGCCTGTTTTGTCTGATATAGATCAACCAGCAAATTATTCAGTGCCGTAGCACCCGCATCTTCTATATCGGTTCTCGGAATCAAACTGGCTAAAATAATCAAAGTGGTAGGATCATTGGCATCGATGGCATCGATGATCTGGCTAACTTCATCCCTTGCCTTGGCAATACTGTCTGCAACCGTCAGATTATTGTTGGTTCCAATGTGTAACAAAACGATATCAGGACTTGCGCCAAGATATAGATTGATGTTGGCCAATATCTGATCGGCCCTGAAACCATCATGTCCCTCATGATCCGAATCAAATCCTGCACCGGCAGGATCATTTAGAATAGAGCCGACAAAATTGAACAACACACCTTCTGCGTTCAAAGAGTCTGACAAGTCATTTCGATATCCAGCACCATCCGTAGATCCAAAAAATCCTCGGGTGATGGAGTCTCCCAGAGGCATAATTTTGAACGTTGTCTGAGCAAAACTTCCAGATGTAAATACAAGAATGATCGCAACAGTAAACAACCATCTTCTGCAAAACTCACGAAAATTTAATAAAAATATCATGTTCCTTCTCCAGTTAATAACATTTTTGAATCTCATTACCATAGAATCATAGTATCCTTGCCATCAAGCGACCACTCAACCAGAATTGACTGACTGACTAAAATTAAATTTATAAATGATCGTCTTGGGATTTTTCCAAACAATGATTGCTTCCATTTCAGCCGGTGTCTTCTCAGGCTCTAATAAGTCTTTTAAGGCAGGTCTCCTTTTAAATTCTTCGGTTCCATAAATAAGATAATCGGCCTTTTCCTTCTTTGCAAAATTCAACAAATCAGAAACAGATTTAGATTCCGGGAAATAAACCGTTTTTAAATGTGTCAGATAACCAAGATGTGGTTTTCGCGCTATAATAGACTGATTGGGTAAAATTTTATCTTTAAGTATTTGGGAAATTTCAAGTAATTCACGAGGCTCTTCACTAATATTTCGTCGAATTTCTTTCGTTGAAAAAACAGATAAAAACATAATGGTTACAACAAAGACAACTGGCATAAGATAGTTTGCTGCAATCGGGTTTCCTGTATTTGATTGAAAATGATCCCCGAAAATAAAATACGCTACAAACAAGACGAAAAAGAAAATGAGATACAGATAATATCTTGGTTCATAATGAACAAGACAAAGCAACAAAAAACTTAGCACGGGGAAAATAAATAATGATAGCTGCTTTTTATTCATTTTGGGAATAAGCAATAAAGCGCCTGCTCCAACAAATAAAAACGAGGGAAACTTCAAAGATTCAATAAGAAAATCGTAAAAATGATGGTAGATATTTGAAAAGTAATGTTTAACGAAATGAGGGAAATTAAAAAAAATGACTGAACGCAATGAATCGAATTTTTGTGTGGCTAATCTCATATCTTCTGAAGATACAACGCCAGATTTACCATAAAAATTACTGGCAATAATTAAATAACTATCGCTTCTTACCGCGTTCCCACTTGCCATTAACTGCACAAGACCCCATGGTAAATTCACTAAAAGAAAAACTGAAAAGAACAAAGAGAAACGTTTTATCCTTTCAACCCAAGACCAATTATCTGGATTTACGAATAATAAGATTAACCCCGTGCAAACTGGCAAAATGACCCCATTATGTCGGGTCAAAAAGGTCAATCCCATAAATATACCGCTCAATATTAAATTTAAATTATTTATTTCAGAACCTCTAAAAAAGACGTAAATGGAGGCCGCAAATAAACAGGTAAAAAACATATCCGTTCCGGCAATTATTGAAAATGGCAAAACAGTCGCATAAAATAAAACCATTGTAAAAAACGCTAGCCTGCCATCAAAAAGCGATTGAATCAATTTAAAAATAAACAAACCCGCTAGAACTGTACTGATAATAGAAAGCATTTTCCCGGATATAAAATAATCATGAAAAACAAGATTCATAACACCTAATAATAATGGATAAACCGGACCGACACCGGGTTCTAGTGTATTATGTCCATGTATAATTCTTTCCGCATCCGGGGCGTAAGACCAATAAAAATCTGTTTCGACCCCAAAGTTGCCCATTTTATGGAAAATACTGATAGCCAACAGGAACAACAGCATCAACGCACTAAAATAAAGTGCCAGTTTGCTATAATTGTCAGATAAAAAATAACGCATTTTCGAGAACTACTCGATAGGTTCCGTCGAAATCATCTTTTTGCCCGCAGAAAGCTTTGTTTGATCTAAAGACAAATATTCCGCAATCGAAATAAAGGAATGTCGTCGCAATAATGTCTGTAACTTTTTTTCAGTTTTATGAAGATTCGCATATAAAATAAAATTGTCTTTGGTACTTACATCTACTCGTGGCTGCTCAACATCAATTTCCCAGGGGTGCAAATAGACCACTGTCGGTTTACCTAGTTTATTTATCCTGCGGATACACCAATTAACATACAACGCTGGTGACACCCGGAAAAAAAAGCCTCCGGAAAAAGGAAGTCTTTTACCAAAACATTCTACAACTGAAGGAGGCAACTCTGTAAATGTTTTACCATTTTGTAATTCTTTCTTGTATTTAAACCTGGGCGATTCATTACATCCGTACAAAAACGTCTTGAAGGGATACATACTTGAGTCATACAGAAATCCGTTATCGTGTAACACATCCCAGGCCCACGGAGTTTTCTCGTTGAAAGACCACGAAGGAGCACGATAACCCACTATTTTTTTGTTAATTGCCGTTTCAAGTACTGAAACCGATTTTTTAATGTCTGTTTCAAATTGGATCTTTGTATAATTGTAAACCAGATTATGACGATACCCATGAGAACCAACTTCATGTCCCCTATTTACTATTTCGAGTATCAAATCCGGAAACTTTTCCGCAATATCACCAAGAACAAAAAAAGTTGCAAAGTTTTCTGTGTCATCTAACATATTGAGAATTCTTAATGTAGGCTCTACGACACGATCTTCCATTTCCAATTTAGCTAATGCCTCTTTATTGGCTAAATTCGGATGATACCAGTCTTCAATGTCAAAAGTCAGAATATTGTCCATAATTATCGTATTTTTATTCTTTACAATTCAGGCAAATATTGTACCACTCTCGGACCAACAAAATTTGTAAAAGGCAAAGGAAGATTTTTCCAAATATCGATAATTCTCTGATACTTATTATTTTTCGCATCCACCACAGGAATAGAATTTGCTCTGTGCAAATAATATTGATACTCAAGCTGAACCGGTTCTGCACCCCATTGTTTTTTAAAATTATATGTGCCTGTATCAATGGTTGAACGTCCGAAATCAAAAACTTTTAACCCTAGTTTACAGGCATACTTTATCGCTTCCCAATACAAATAATTATTCACATAAATCCTATTATATTCTCTCAACGAAGCAACCCATGGCTCTGAAATCATATCCCGAAATTTAAATAAAAACATTCCGGATACCAGTTTGTCGTTTAACTTCAGCACCAAAAGTTCAACTTGCTCAGGAAAAGCCGCAACGATTGACTCAAACATTTTCGAAGGGAAATTCGGCGTACCCAGGTATCGCAGATTTTTCGAATAAACTCTGTAAAACTCATCCAGGTACTGCATCCCGAAATCGACAGTCAGGCCACTTTTCTCAGCTTTGCGAATTTTATTCCGATTTCTGGATGAGATATTTTTCCATATTATATCCGCATCGTCAGGTAGTTGCAGCATTAAAGTCACGAAAGATGACTTGCTAGGTAAATCCACAGCTAACACTTTTTTCAACTGGCGAAATTCGATATAATGTGCACGCGTTTGATGGGCAGTTTTTCGTGCACTTTCTAACAATGCATATTCAGCTTGTGTCGAGTTGGCACTGACTCCGGCGAAATTGGAAAATGGGTTTGAAACTAGATATTTTCGGCGAAAAATATCATTCATCAAAAACATCGGCAAAATTCCCTCTACTTCACCGTTATCATTAAAAGCAAGAGAATAATAAGGCTTAAAACCAAACACCGATTCAAATACTGTTTTCCAACCGAGAAGTTGATAAAAATTCGTATTAGCAGACGATTTAACGAATTGTTGCCAAAGTGACTCCGATTCCTCAGTTAACGGTTTTATCTTCATCAATGAACTCTGTCTTCTTTTCGATTTTTTTTATTATGTTTTTATAAATTGCCAATTCTTGGGTGAGGATTTTATTTTGATCCTTCAGATGGGATAATTCGATGGAGAAATGCATGAGGATAGCCAATGAAAAGAATATTGCAACGGATAAAAATAAAGCCGGCGGATATCCGATTCCCAAAAAGTGTGCAACACTATCAGCTATTTGTGGCCAAATTGATACCAATAAAATGACTGCACTAACCACAAGCCACAAAATGGAATGTTCAATTTTTATGCTACGTTTTCGAATCAAATTCAGCACAAATAGAAACAGCGATAGGCTGAGAATGATAATAATGATCTTTGCTTTAAGAGGCATGTTTTACTTTCAATAATTTTTCATTTCCGAAAAGAACAGCATAAATAGACAGTAACATTTTAAAAATATAATAAATTGGTTTTAAGCCACTATGCATGGATTTTCCGGTCTCACTGTTGTACATAACCACAGGAATTTCAGCAATATTAAACCCTGCATAGTGCAGTAATATAATAATATCTGCATCGGGAAAATCGGAAGGATACTGTTTACTCTGTGCAAAAAATTGAAATACGTTTCTATTCAAAGCCTGAAAACCTGAGGTTGGATCAGTTATCTTTTGTTTAATGAACAGATAAATAAGCGACCTGAAAAAGATCATCCCAATTTGCCGCATAGCAGGATTTTCATAATCACCGAGATTACCTAAAAAACGGGAACCGATAACAACATCAGCACCATTCTCAAGTTTCTTCAGCAGTTTCTCGATGAACTTAGGATCATGTTGACCATCGCCGTCAATTTGCACGGTGTAATCATACTTGTTTAGTGCCGCATACTTATAACCGGTCTGTAAAGCAGCACCATATCCTAAATTAACCGGCAAAGAAAGGACTGTAGCTCCTGCACTTTCTGCCAGTTTTTCTGTATCATCGACCGAGCCATCATTAATAACGACAACATCATATCGCGGGTTTACTGCTTTAATCCCTTTAATAACTCTTTTTATTGAATCAGCCTCATTATACGCAGGAACTAATACAGCAACTTTTTTTGTATTTTCCATTTCCAATATTCGCCTAATAGATACTTGTATCTAATTAAATATCGTGCGGCAGCGCGTGATACTTTACCTGTTATCGTAACTAACACTTCTCACTTCGTTAAAATAACTGGTGACCTAACAAAAATCTAACGAGCAATGAGCACGAACAACAATCGCTTCTATGAGAAAATCCTATTGATAGCCTGCAGGGATTCAGATTCCTCCGTTGCGGCTTCCAGGGAGGAATGACACCTCAAACCAGTGAAAAATATTAGCTATTAGCTGAAAAGAATCAAATATTTACTATAGCAAAACTTGTGCCAATACCAAAACAAACATTTATTTATATAACTATTTTACTCTATTTAAACAACTTGATTATTCAGTACTATCAGGAATCATCTGTACGAAATCCGTACATTGTTCCAAAAATGAACAACCAATAGCCCTGGACTGAAACAAATATTTAATATATTCTCATTGAAAATTCATTTCGACTTTTTTCAATACTTGACCCTTATCATTCCTTCTAATTAAAAGAAAATTCTTGTTAGTTTCGATGCCATTTGATTTTTTAATTTCATTATTACCAAGCCCTATCAAAACAAAATCAGTCCAATTTGCATGATTAATAACGAGAGAGATACCAACACTTTCATCGACGATCTTCCCATTTATCGACACACGCTTTTTCGATATCTGCAATATTCCATCTTCAGATTCCTTCTTCGGAAAAAGGACATCCAGAAAAACCGTAGGAGTTTTGCCTGACTTTGAATAAATAACAACCGGCGCCTCTACCTTTTCACCGTATTTCGGTGAGTACCACCCCTGAATAGGATGTAATTCTCCCTCTTCAATCTTCACCGACAGATTTTCAGTTTGAACCGGATAGATCATAAAATTTGCTGATTTTTCGTTTTTTGTCTGAACAGATTTATTCGATTCTGAAATTTCTATCTCACCCGGCACAAAATGAAAAAGTTGATCATATTTATGCTCACCGGCACCAATTAGAACATCCCACAATATCCAATAATCCGGTTTAACAAACAACAACCGCCGTGTATGCTTTACATCGTGGCTAATACTCTCTTTATGATTTCCATACCCCTTATCGTAAGTTGACTGGACATAATCAATGTAAGCATTTGAGAACCACACATTTGGCAGTTTTTTTTGAGGTTGGGAATCCCAGTGCTTTTGGTCAGGCTGTCTTAATTGACTGCTGCCATCAACCACAATGGTATTGTGTGCGAAAGAACTTTCAAAATATTTATGCCATTTATTGTAAACATAAGTAAACGTCCCTGCTTCGACAATAAACGGTTCTCCGTAAGCGACTATCTCAAAATTAAGTTTATCCTCATGCCCATGAGCTGAGCCAAAAAGGCCACCGTCAAAAATGCTGTAACGTGCGTCAGGTGACCAGTCACTGCGCATTACATAAAGACCGGAATAAGGGAAAGCGACTGACGTTGTGTCAGGCCTTTTGCCGGATGCACCGTCTGTCGCAAAATATTCAAAATCCTCCCGGTGAAATCGTTTAGCAGGTTTATGAAAAAGCGGTTGCAGTTTTTTTGCATGGAAGCCATCGTTTACTGCCGGCATACGTCCATCGGGCCATGCAGTGTACATCATAAACGCATACATCTTTTCAAATCGTTTGTAAAAATCATCCGTTAGATGTACATCATGTTTTTCCGCATAATTCACGATTTCATCAAATAACCGTACAACATAGCGATGATAAAAAGTGGAAACTTCGGTGTAACCTCCATCAGGGTAAACATCCATTTTCATGCCTCTATCCAACCGATAAACGGACATATTCAGCCACTCTTTTGCCATTTTGAATTCAGGAAACATAATCCCCACTTTCATTAAACCAAAACTCTCCTGAATGAGGTGATTTCGTCTCGGTGATCTAAAGAAATAAAGGAATTGAGCCTGATCATGAATATAGCTAAGCATTTTTATTTTCACATCGTTGCTCACGCTTGGCGAATTCAAAAAAACATAAAACGCATCGACCCAACTATCACTAAGGCGCAAGCCAACGCCAATGAGCCGCCACACCGGATCCCGTTCGTCCTTCCATTGGATCAGAGAAATCTGATCAAAAAAATTCTGCATTATTTTATCAAAATCAGCGGCATATTTTTCATCCTTTGTCATGATGTAAGCAGCCATGATGTCCCACATCCACTCAAATTCATTGAGTGCATAAAGCCAGATATCATCATCGGTGGGATTATCATACCAGTCGATGGTTTCGGGAAGTTGCTTGGTGACATCCCAAAGGGTGAACTTTCTTGCAAGATCATCATTTGCCCATTGAATGACTTCAGCCGTATCCGGATACAATCGATAAAGTCTGGCACGAACTTCGGCAACCACTGAATCTCTTCTCTGAGAAAAATAAGATAGGAACAACTGCTCATCTAACCGGCTTTCATCGGAAATGCCAAAGGAAGTTGTTGCAAACAGATTTTTAAATTGCCGATTGAATGATTCAGGGGCTTTTTCTAGTTTTGAATAGGTTGGCTGTTTGAAATAAAAACCATTCACAGTTAAAAACAGTAACCCTATAAGAATAAAAAGTTTAGTGGAATAAAAATGTTGAAAAATATGCCAATCTCTAGCCAATTTAAAATATAACAATAAAACTGAAATCCCTGTAACTAACACAATGCAAGCATTACCAATGATACTTTTTGCTTCGCGAATACCAGGCAAGAGCTGTTGATTAGCATAAATTGCCATCGGAACCATGATTAGCAGGACCAGCAAAGATGCCAAAGTAAAACCTTCAAATTGTGGGAAAAAAGACCAAATAGAGGTAAAAATTAACGCGCCTATAAAAGCCCGGAAAATATAGATAATTAACTGGCGTTGGATGAAATAGAGGATAAAGCGGTGCAGCTCAAATGAAGAATAATTTTCGACGTACGTAAAATAAGCAACGAAAACTGTACCTGTGAAAATGGCGACTAAAAATGCCCAATATAGACTAATTTTTAGCCTGCTAAAAAAATACATGCAATCCTTTGCTAATAAACATTTTTAAATAAATATCACCTACTTTAATGATACTTAATTTAATAAGTTATAATCCACAAAAATCTAATTTAGCCGGTGGTTAAAAGTAAATTCTTCATAAAGATTTTGAAATCTTTCAACCTGTAGGTCTAAAGAGTACTGCCCCACCACCATCTTTCTTCCCTGCAGACCAAATTGTTTTCTCTTTTTTGCATCGCTGAGCATTGCGGATATTTTTTCAACTAATTCTTCGGGTTCTTCAGGAGGAACCAAATACCCCGTTTTGCAATCATCCACTAATTCAACTGTCCCGTCCACAGCTGTAGCCACAACCGGCAATCCAGAAGCCATTGCTTCAAGTATAACATTAGGAAGGCCTTCATACAGTGATGGTAAAACGAATAAATCAAATGTGCGCAACAGTTCTTTTACATCACTCCTAAAACCAAGTAATTTGAAATTTTCAGTTAAATTTGCTTCTTTGATGCTTTTCTCTAAATTTGGTCTTGTATCACCGTCCCCGACAAACACAAATTGAATATCCTTAAATTTAGGAACAATGGTTTTGGCGGCCTCAATTAAATACTGATGACCTTTTTGTGGATGCAATCTCGCAACCGTACCTATAACTAGCGTTTCAGGATTAATCCCTAATTTAGCACGCAATTCAGGATTGCTACCCTGTTTGTACAAACTGAGGTCTACTCCATAAGGAATAACCACAACTTTGTTTTCGCTCAAACCACGTTTATCCACCAACCATTTCGCCGTAGCATTTGAAACAGAAATTACTTTCGTACAGAATTTCATAGCAAAACGATAGGCCCAAAGTCTGTGCGTAAGCAGCCATTCCGGGGCTGAAATTGTCTCCCAGGAGAAGACGGCTTTATTGGGGCTGATGGCGCTCGCAAGTGCTCCGATCACATCCGCATAAAAAAGTGTGGTCATGACCACGTCAATTTTTTTTTCTTTAATAATTTTTGAAACGTCGTAGATCAGCTTTGGATCAATGCGGTTTCGCCGTTTGAGACCGACATAAGAAACATTTAATGCGTCAAATTCTTCTTTAATCCGGTCACCCATACCAAGGCTGCAAACCGTCGTTTGAAAACGCTCATTATCCATGTGCGCAATAAGCTCCATGAGTTTGGTTTCGGCACCTCCCCAATTCATTCCTTCCACAAGTTGCAAAACATTTACTTTTCTTTTTTCAGACATTTTCCACCACTATGATTTAAAATATTATTCTTGGTTGATTATTAATCCTGTTTTAGCAATTCAGTGGTTGCAGGTTCCTCAGTAACAGCTTTTACTTCCGGTTTGTTGGCTCTCGCTACCAGATGTAAACCGGAACAATACCAGGTTGGTGGAAAAATTCTCAATAGTTTCAAAATAAACTTACCCAGCGAGTTTAGTTTCCAAATTTGTTCGTCTGCGCTTCGCAAAAAGAACCAATCTGCCCACAAGCCAATATGGCGATCTTTAACTGTTGGTTCATAATCATCATAGTCACTTTGGATAATTTCGAACCCGGCATTCTCGAGATAATTCCGAAGTTCCTTTTTTGTAAACCGATATTCCCAAAAATAGTTTGGTTTCCCACTTAGTTTTCTTCTGAAAAAATAGAGCGTGCGAAGGGGATGTGAAATAAACCTTCTCAAAGGAGTCAAAAGTGGTGTGGTCACTAATGCCACTCCACCGGGCTTCAAAATCCGATATGCTTCTTGCAAAGATTTCTCAGGACCGTGTTCAAAATGTTCAATTACACCCAGCGAAATATAGGCGTCAAATGAATTGTCCGGATATTTTAAATCCGTAATATCCCCCAATTCAACTGCCACATCTTTTTTAAATTTCTTTGCTTGTTTAACGATTTTCTCATCATATTCAATACCGATAATTTCATTGCCTCTTCGCTGAAACCATTCACACCAGGCGCCAAAACCACATCCTCCTTCCAGAATTCTGGCGTCGCTATCACCAACATATTTTTCAAATATGCGTTCAAGTGTGCGTCCTTTGAAACTTTCCAATTCACCTTCAATACTGCGATTTTTCCACTGATCAAGATCGTGTTCGGAACCGGTTTTAAAAGACAATAATCTGTAGCTCATCGTTGCTTATCCTTAAATTTTATGATTAATATATTTGTACATTCTTTTCTTGTGCTAAACTTATAATCGTGCAATATTTTTCATATCTTAAATATAAAATCCTCTCCACATTTACTTCATAGGATGATACTCCCCACTTATTTAGGCGTCACCGAGACCCCGCCTGGCGCTATGGGTGCAACATTATCCGACTTAAAACCCTCGGCATAAACAAACTTTATAGCATCGGCAACAACGACACCATCCGCTTTGTTCGCAATTTTCACATAACCGGACTGGCCTTGATTGAACTGATATTCCCCGAGAAGATTCCATTGTCCCTGATTAATACTCTGATCGATAGAAAACGATTTTGAGCCACCCGCATATTTGACTTCGTAAGGTGCATTTTTTGCCTGATTAAAACCATTCAATTTGCCATGCCATTCATAAACAACATACTTGCCTGGAAGACCAATATTCGGTGTAAATTTTGCCGTGTTACTGCCGTCTCCCGCAGTTGTATAAGCCATCGCCCAACGATCTTTATGAGCTTTGTAGGCAATAGCCCAGGCATTTTCTGTCAAATCATTTTCCTGCGTCCAATTTCCCGTATAAACGGCCTCTCTCGAACCGGGATTTGTGCCTTCGTCATCGCTGTCAATTATAACATCGGTGACCGCCGTGGTTGGTTCCCTTGTTAATAAAATAGCATCCCCAATAATTCTATCTTTGCTGTCACGATGGCCATCCAACATGACTTGGTTAAATTCTTGTCCGTTATTAATATTTGGGGCCTGATATCCCTGAAAACGGTAGTAAGGACCATTGTACCCATTTACTGCAGAAATCTGACTCGCTGAAACGGTTTGTGGTGATTCGCTCGTATTTAAAATAACCGCACCTTTGGTAAAAAAACGAACCCAGACACCTTGACCATTGCTGCCGGTTTCATTGACTTCCAGCATTTCTCCTGTAGGAAACCCGAGGTCTAATTCGAACTCATCATAAAGGCTGTAATAATGATGAAGGTCGCGTTCTGCACAGGCAAAATATCCATCCCCGGCCATGGTAATTCCCAATAAATAACGCATGTGTGAAAAATCATCTTTGCTGTTTATTATTCCGTCAAAAAGCAGTAAATGCGGTTGTCGTGCTTTACTCATCCAGTCTTTGTACAAATTATAAAACCCATTGAAATCAGAAACGGTTTTAGTGTGTTCCAGTACCATACCATTGGTATCAACCCAATTATAACCCTCACGTTCAGTGTGAAATCTTCCTGAATTTATGATGATTGGACGATTATTATTGATTCTGTTTATTTCATCTACAACCTTGTTGACACCAGCTTTCCATTTTTCTCGCACCCAATCCTTTCCATGCTCATCATAGTCATTCACCCCGTTTCGGTCCAAATCGATATCCCATAATTTCTCAGATTCCCGCGGACGAATCCACAATCCGTCTGTGGCAATACCGTCGAAAAAGTTTTGATCATGCCTGTCTACCAAATAACCAGGCAGAAACTCATTATATTTTTTGTTATTATGGTTAGGGCTTGTTCTACAAAAATCGGTGAAATTCGCCGTATATCGGTCGTTGGCATTATAAATATTCATGGAATTACCTTTTGAGTCGTACGTGCGCCATTCAGATGGAACATTCGTACCCTCGATGCCGGCACCGAAGTTCCAATCCAAAACACCAAACACAAAGGCATCAGGATTTCTGCTTTTTATATCCTGAACTAAACTCGTCCTCGTTGTCCGCACTAGTACCAAATCAAAATTAGCATACCACTCCGCAGGTGCATTTCTACCAAAATGCATCACACCAGTTCTCGGGTAGGAAGGGCCATTTTGCCCAAAAACAATTCCGGTTTGAGTCACAAGAAATAACATTATTATTAAAACAATCCGATGTAGAATAATGTATGTCACAGTTGTATTTTTCCAAAACATGTTAACACCCCTGATTATTAAAATTAATTATTTTCAAAAACTGTTAATCCTGCATTTTCTCCAGGATAAAAAGCACAACACTTCCAGGTTGCAAATCAATATCCAAATCAATTTGATTTATGTTGCGGAATTGCTGTACAGGGTTAAGAATCCTCAAATCATCTTTGCTGTCCATGGTCTTAGCCTGTTTAACAGTCAACTTTCTCGGGCGACCCATGTTGTCCCATGCAGTATAAGAATTGGAATGGGTTTCATCAATGAGGAACCGCTTTACAACAAAATCATTAAATGGAAGATTTTTCACAGATAAATTCACGTGCGCTGTATCTGTTTGCGTAAAATCAAAATCCTCTTCATTTAAACTATAAACAACTATTTCAACAGCATGATCGCCTGACTTTGTGGCAATTGCATGTACTAAATCGCCAAACTTTGCAGTTCCGGACAGTTGCAGTCTTTCGTTTCCTAAATACCCAAGCAGTTCAATGGCATTATAGACTGGCCGTTTCACAACAAGTTCATGTCCGTTTACTATCGGTAAAACTGATGCCACCCCGCCTTCATCCTTAAAATATTTCGGGATCTGATTATTCGACCACAATATAGATACTGCGGGAACGTAAACATCGCCTAACGAATCTTTTAAATATAAAAAGCTGTCTACCATTTTGGCATACCACGCCGCATAATATCTAGTGTTGTATTTGTTGGGTTTGTACACGCCAGGCCCAACTTCTGACAAAACAAATTGCTTCTTTGCAATAGCCTTCTGTACCCTTTTATCATCATGGTTTACGGCTCGGCCAATTTTCCAGAATATTTTAGCAACCATCGAGTTTTTCATCGGTTGACGGTAGTCATAGCCCAGTTCGCCATAAGCGTGTGTTGAAACAAAATCGATGGGTGCTGAATTTTTCTTTTCGATTTCGAAATGCTCTAAAAATGCATCGATGTACCCGCCGGCAGTAGCAGGGCCACCAACGTGCAAATTCGCATCTACTGCTTTTACTGCGCGCGCGGTATATTCGTACAGCTTAAAGTATTCCCCCATATCGCCCTGGGATTTGTTCTCAGGGTCCTCGATCCAGAACAAGTACCCTAAATCCGGTTCGTTCCAGACTTCAAAATACCATTGCCGAATTTTCTCAAGTCCGTAACGATTTTTCAAATGTGTAACCGTATTGAAAACCAGATCGTACCATGTGTCATAATCTCCGGGAGGAGAAATATTTGCTTTACCCCAGCGTTGTCTTCGATCCGGTATAGAAGCCAGTGCATCCGGCATAAAACCCAACTCTACAACGGGGGTCAAATCCTCAGAGACAATTCTGTCAAACGCTTCATCCAGTAATATCCAGTTGTACTGAATTTCACCGCTATCGTTTACATGATATATATTCAGTCCCTCCCCGTAAGGCGGTTTTCCATCGCTGAATAAATTGTGGGCACGGATGTACCGAAACGCTTTATTCGTTTTCTTATTTGATTCTTTTATCATTTTAAAGAGAAAACGATTACGCCATGTCAAGACGCCATCCTTAAACGATTCGTACCCAAGACCGCCCCAGAATTTATGCAAGCGGCCCAGACTTTTCTCTGCATCGACTGTAAGGTGCCACTCCTTATTTGTAAAATCAGGTTCATTTAAGACGGCTTTCTCCTCAAAGTGCTGCTGGATATCTGCTTTTATGACAACGACTTTTCGCGCTAACCCGTAGAGAAAAGCATTGGACTTAATATATTTTTTTACATAATATTTATTTTGCAGCGCGAAAAAACCTGTAACACTTCCCAGCGCGACGAATGCAATACCGGCAATAAATAGTCTTCGTTTTGTCATTTATTTTTAATGTTAACGGTTTCGATTCTAAGAACTCTCTCATTCAATTCAAACTTTGTTGGATCAGGTCCACAACCTTCTGTGCATTCATTTCCCATGAATACTGCCCACAGACTTTATCACGAGCCTGACGCCCGATATTTTTTCTAAGATTTTCATTTTCTATCAACCTGCACGAACATTCAATAAGCTGCTCCATATTACCCGCATCATACAGCAAACCGTCTTTACCATTGGTCACGATTTCTTCGATTTGGCCGACACGGCTGGCAATCACCGGCTTTCCGGCAGCCATATATTCGAATAACTTCAACGGGGAAAAATAGAAAAATGTCATAGCCGGATACGGTGCAATGACCGCATCCATCGCCGCCAGATAAGTTGGAATTTCCTGGTGCTCCGTATAACCGGTGAAAATTACCTTATCGCTAAGACCTTTTGTTTTGAATGTACTTTCCATATCAGATTTTAGCGGTCCGTCTCCAATAAACAGAAACACCACCTGGTCATATTTTGAACATAGGTGCTCAACGTATTCCTCCAGGGCTTCAACCCCATGCCAATAATGAAAGGACCCTACAAATCCAATAACAAATTTGCCATTAAGTGAATATTTGTCTCTAAAGCCGTTTACTTCCAAATCCGGCCGAAATTTTTCCACATCTACACCGTTGGGAATAACCTCAATTTTCTGGTCATCTATCCCGTTGGAAATGAAATACGATTTTAAAGCTTCTGAAACCGTGTAAACCTTTGATGATAATTTCAGATTCAACAACTCAATCCATTTCGGGATAAACGGTAAGTTTACAACTTTATCATTAAATTCCTTATTTTCCAATGCCATTGGTGAATTTACTTCCAGGATCAATGGAATTTTTTTTAATTTGGCGATGACAGCCACAGAAAAATTCAAAAGATTATACCGAACCAATAAAGCATCCGGCTTTTCTTGTTTTACTAAAGCCCATTCCCTGCGAAAATATCCTATATTCGAAATCAATGCGTTCAACTGACCGACATATTTTGACAACCGTTGTTTAAACCATGCGCGGGATTTTGATCCCACGGCTTCTTCCTCGCTTCCGAATTTATTCATATAGCAGGCTTTGATGTCAATGCCGCATTTTTGAGCTGCGCGAACAAACTCTTCCACATGAACTGCGGCTCCCACCGAACTGAATTTTCTGTCAAACAGATAATTGATGTAAAGGACTTTCATTCGTTATTTGATCTCAAGGTAAATTGCAAATGTTGTTTTTCGCCTTCTCTCGCCCGGAATTGCTGTTTACGCTTTACCAGCAACTGCATTCGGCCTTTAGCCGTATGGATGATGCCCAGTGTTTCAAAAGGCACGTCACAGCTTTTTACTTCCAAACATAAAGACCGACGATCAGATTTTAAAATCACCCGCGTTGCGCTTTCGATTTCAATTTCGAATTTATCAAAGGCCACCGGAAAATTGAAAAATCGAAAGTCAGCGAACTCACCAGCCTGTAAAAATATAATTTCATCGTCAAACACGATCGCGTCTTTTTCAAAACGGACATATCGCTTCAGGTCAAACCGGCCACAGTTGTATTGAATGCGTAACGATTTCCCGTCTTGCGTAAACTGCTCACTTTTTCCATTTGCCGGAACATACCATCGGGTACTATTCTTTGCGATAGGGGCAAGAATGTTCTGTTCGCTTCCAGGGGGACTCTTCTCCCCAAAACGCTCCAATGAGGGCCCGCCGGGACAAGAGTAAACAAATCCAATATCCTTCCACCAGATATGTTGCGGCGTCACGCCGGCCTCGGATAAATACTCCTCTAAACCGCCATAGAAAGCAGTAAAGTAATTCTCATTTGAAAAAATTGCCGTTTGTGTAGGCTCTGAAATCCAGGTAATAGGTTTATTTTCATCAAGAGCGGATGGCGGACGCTCATTTTTCAGCAAATGAGCAAGGGCAAGCCAAACCCCAAGAAATGCATTGTAAACCGTTAAATGGTGATAATCGTACCAGCCGCTGCGTTCTTCATCAGGACGATCATTTAGAACCAGTGGGAAGTAATTCCCTTTACGGAATTTCAACAAATAATCGAACAGGCGATCCGCCGTAGTCAGAAAGACGTCTTCACCGGTTTCTTTAAAAGCTGCTTCAAGGGCATAAATGGCGGCACCATAACCAAAGATTTGTTCATGCCCGCGGCCCACATAATTAAAATCACCATCAGGGTCAACAAACGGTAAAAAATACCGCACTCCTTTGATGAACCGTTCCTTCAATTTTTCACTACGATTCAACAAATAGACTCTATGTAAAACAGCAACCGTAAAAATATGATATTGGATAGGCCGGCTGAGATTCAGATTGTCATCAAAACAGCCATCGCTGCTGCGAGCTTTATGGACTATTCTCAGATTCCAGTTCGCTTTGAGGACGTCAAGCTTGCCATCGAACAGGCGACTGCGTTCCAAAAACGCCCAGGCACGCATAGCGGCCCAGTTGGTCAGTTTATTTTTATAATTCGTTTTCCAGGTTTTCAACCCGTTCTGCCAACGTTTTCTATCCTCAGTAGACAAAACGTCATTCAGCAAACCGTACGTCAGGACAAAAGCATAATTTTGAAAATCCCAGTGGTACATCCAATTGGAAATCGGTGCGTATTCATTTGGAGATGTCCTCAAATGGAAATCAACGGCCTGTTTTGCCTGGTCTAAGTAATGGTCATCTTTCGTTTCATTGTACAGAATAGCGCTCAGGAGGGCAAAATGGCTCGTACTGTAGTGCTCACCCTGAACCCTGCCATCGATGGGATCGTAGATTCCGCCAGCATCGACAATTTCAATCTTATTCGAGGAACCATCTTTAATCCCTCTTAAGGCAATACCATTTGCCGTAAAAATCTGCTCTGTCAGATTTTTTTTAGAAACCGTAACCTTACCATCAACCGGATGATTCAATTGAAAATCGACACGATCGCTAATTTTGTGACCGTCCGAAAAATCTGGTTTCACCTGTAATCCAGCTAACCAGATTTGAAGTGCTTTGGCAGTTTCAAGATACCGGCTCATCTTAATTCTTCTATGATCCCCCAAATTCCGTAAAATTTCACTTATTCAGATTTTCCAGCGAGTTCGGATTCTGCCTGAGCTTTCGAAACGCCATTTTTCTTTTCCGTATATGATTTTCGGTTATCTCTGACGACCCACTCTTCAGCAGGAACTTCGCAAAAGCCGGGATCCTTAAGTTGATCGAGTTCTTCAATATCACATAAGCATTTGTAAAGAACCCGCAAATACTGTTTCATGATCTTAGTTGGAACGTGTAAAAAAATCGTATTGATAACCGGATTCTCAAACAATTTCGAGACGGTCATCATGATGGCGGCACCGATGTAATGTTTCAACTTCAACTGTGAATGCGGCTTTAAATTATGGTAATCCGGTACTGCCAGGCCAAGAAATTTACGAATTCGAATATGAGCGTACGCCAATTTCTTTTTCAAATTTACCGTTGGTAGCATGCCGAGTTTTGCGATATTTCGATCGACAGGTTCCACATAAAGAATCCCTTCAGCGACTAAATCATCCACCACTCTCGAGCCCTCTTCTGTCCGCGTAAACACATACGACCAACCTGCTTTATAATCTTCCCTCACCACTCCGTCACCCCGCCATTCATCACCGGCAACGATATCCGCGAACTCAGCGACCGCATCCGTACAAGTGGTGCAGCGTTCGCGTTCGAAAACGGCATGTGCCCAGAAGAATTCTTGCACCGGATGAATCATATTATTTGTTCCGTCTTTTTTAATGACGTTAAAACCGCCGGGCCAGGTATCATCCCGGTAACGGATTTCCTTAATTTCATCAAATTTTTTGACTCCGGCACGCCGCACCAAATAGGTTGTATTTGTAAAGGAAGGATGAAAACCGCAAATCAAACCAATTTGCAATACAATACGTTTTTTGACACGAGGCATTTTCTGTTGCGCTAATCGGATGCCGTGAATATGGCATGGCAATGCTACGACTGCAAAGCGTCCATCCTCTTTCAGAATTTCCTTAATAATTGCAGCAGTTGGCACCGGTAAGTATTTCGACTGTTGCGCCTCTAACACTTCATCGCGGGTTCTGGCAATAAATACCTTCGGTTGTAAGGGATGCTCTTCATCCATTTTCACCACAACGGCTCCATCAATTTCTCCTTTCTCGAGAAGAGCGATGAGAATGGCCGAAACGATTCCACCGGAGGCGCCGGACTTACGGACATCGTGCATCGTGGTGTACCCACTCCAGAATTCCCGGATATAGCCAAGATCTTTATCAACTGGAACGTGTCCGAATGTATCTTCCTGCAACGCATTCCAATCGAATGCTTCTCCGGGACAGGTTATATAACACAAATCACAATCTGTACAGGCGTCTCTTTCAAAAACGGGGAACAACCCTTTTTTAGGATGTTGTTGAATGGAAATTGCATTTGTCGGACAAACTCCTGCACACATGCCGCATTGATGACAATTTCCGTTTTCCAGTACGTGTTCTATATCCATAAATAATTTCTGTCCGGGTTAAGCGGACGCCTTTTTTAGTTCAGGCAACGTGTTTAAAAAATCTTTATCCCCATCATGAATTACCCGCAACCACAACTCAAGTAAAACCAGCCCCCATACTCGCCGGTAAGTAATATTTTCTGTCCGGAATCTCTCTTTTAGTTTTTCCACAGCTTCAAACTGAAAAATTCCCCGTGCTTCAACAGTTTCTCGGGATAACACATGATCCACTAATGGGTAAAGTTCGTTACG
>CAYVXE010000022.1:0-28214 GCA_964455375.1 uncultured Calditrichaceae bacterium | reverse complement strand
CTCCCATTTAGCATCCCGTTCAAGGAATTTGTTGAGATAGGTGAAAGAACTGTATCCTGCAAAAAGCTCGTCCCCTCCCTGTCCGCACAAGACAACTGTAATATCTTTTGCTGCCAGTTCAGAAACAAAATAACTGTTTATCGCATCGCTGGATGGCTGATCCAAATAGTAAAGAAAACCCGGAAGATGCGACAGAATATCGTCAGACGTAATAGTGACGGATTTATGGTCAGTATTAAATTTTTTCGAAATGAGATTTGCATAATAAGTATCGTCATATTCAGAACCACCGACGTCGTAACCGATTGAATAAGTTTGAATCTGTTGATTAACCAATTGATGCATGATCGCAACAATGGAACTGGAATCGATACCGCCGCTGAGAAATGCGCCTAAAGGGACATCACTCATCATTCGTATTTCAATAGATTCCCAAAGAATATCCTTCACATGATTTCTAATGGTCGTTTCATCATAGCTTTCCAACCCGGTATACTCAATATCCCAATAGGGGTAGACATGGACATTGTCGTTTTCTATTTCCAGCGCATGCCCTCCGGGCAGCGTATAGATATCCTCGTAAATCGTCATGGGTACCGGAACAGCCTGCAGGGACAAATAATGATGAATCGCTTCGTAATTTAATTTAGGTTTCACCAGTCCGGTCGCCAAAATCGCCTTAAGCTCTGAAGCAAAAATAAACGTGTTTCCGACAATCGTATAATAAAATGGCTTGATTCGGAGACGGTCAACAGCAGCGAAGAATCGTTTTCTATTCGCATCCCAGATGGCAAAAGAAAACATGCCACGCAAACGATCGACACAGTTTTTGCCAAACTCTTCGTAAGCATGAATAACTGTTTCCGTATCGCAATTACTTTTAAAAACATGCCCTTTAGCTTTTAAAACATCATTGACATTTTTGTAATTATATATTTCACCATTGAAAGAAATCCAAACCTTCCCATTCTCATTACACATGGGTTGATGACCGTTTTTTGAAAGATCGATAATACTCAATCGGCGGTGTCCCAGACCCGTAGACCCATCAACATGCAGCCCGTAATCATCAGGCCCCCGATGATGAATGACATCGGTCATTTTTTTCAACAATTCTTTCTCAACCGGTTTCCCGTCAAAGTGTATAATTCCTGCAATTCCGCACATAGGCTTAAAAATCCTTACATAGTTGTTTCACTCTGAACCACTGTCAACCCTCTTACAATTACGTTGTAGCAAACTTACGCGGTTGTTTGATAAAATGGGAAATAAATTGCATTTCCTCTTTTGTGAAATATCGTGTTATAAGTGCCATGACCACAATTAGCAAACCCGATGTTATAAGAACTATCATCAGGTTAACTCCTGAAACAGCATTGACATAGAGCATGACAGCCGCACAGATAATGGCAATTTTAGGAGCTAACTTGAATATCGGCGGCATGACCAAATGTATTGCCAAATATCGGCTATGTAATAAGAATGTAAACAACTCCGACGCAAGTGTAGCAAATGCTGCGCCATACAAACTATATTTCGGAATTAAAATAAAATTCAAAACAACATTCAAAACAGCACTTGCGGAAACAACTTTAGCCGTAAAACCTTGCTGATTTGAAGCACGGGTAGCATGGGTCTGGACGGTACCAATGAATATTGTTGCCGTTGACCAGACCAGTATTTTCAAAGCGTTTGCAGCAGGCAAATATTCTTCTCCAAATAAAAGAGCAATGATGCGATCGGACAGGGAGAATATCAATGCTGCGATAGAAAACCCCAGAAGAAACATCACCTTAAAACTTCTCTCAAACAGTGATTTGAATAAATCCATCGACTGTTTATAATAAAGTGAAAGCGCCGGGAATACAACCTTCATCGTAGCTGTAGGGATAAACATCATCGCGAAAACGAGCCGATAAGCTGCATTGTACCACCCTACCGGTTCATCACCTTTCATCAGGGACAACATGGTGGAATCGATATAGGTGTACATTAGAGCGAAAAAGTAAAGGATACCAAAAGGAAAGCCTTCTTTTATGAGAAATTTCATCGTAGACAAATCAAAACTTATTCGAATCGGCACAAATTTAAACTGTACGATAAGAATGCAATAAAGAACACGCAGGATATGCGCACCAAGATAAACGTACGCCAACACGACAAAGTTAAAACCCATAAACAGAATCGTAATTCCTACGGAATTTACAAAAGCGCCAAAAATCAACGTGGCTGTGACGTCATAGGTCATTTTTTGATGGGCTCGAAAAACGGAAGAGAAAAATTCCGCAAATGATCCAATGATGAAAGCAGCACCAATAACATATACGGCAGTTAAATCATTTTGACCCTTTCCAGTAAACTGTACAATACCAATAATCAAAACATAGGTTAATGCAGAGAAAATGAGTTTTAGAAACAAACCGTTGGATAAATAAAGTTTTGTTTTGTCGGGCGTTCGCGCTATCTCCCTGACGATTAATTGGTGTAATCCAAAATCTGCCAGAATCAAAAACAGACTTGCATAGGAAAGAGCGAACGCAAATTTACCATACTGAACATCACCCAAAAGTCTGGCCGAAAAAACGACCAACGCCAAACGCAGAATCCGCTCGACGACTTCCCCTCCTAAAACTAAAGCCGAATTTGAGAAAACCCTTTTAAAACTCATTCTGATTCATCCAATAATCTTGAATCCAATTAAACAGTCCGGTCGCAACTAAATGCTGTCCTAATGCGTTCGGGTAAATACCCGGTCCCAACATGATTAACTTAGATGCATCCAATAAGGAAATGAACATTGTACCTATGTTCATAATCCAGCTTTTTTATGACGATTTCTCATCCGCTAATTTCCAAATTTCTCTTGAATGGTAAATTCATCATTGTAGATGATTAGTGGCCAATACAGCAGAATAATTTAGCAATTCATCATACCACTGAAGAATTTTTTGATAATGAACATCCGGATCGAATTCACGTTCTGCCTTCTCACGTGCAGCTTTACCATATTTAACTGCCAACCGAGGGCTTTCCCAAAGTATTTTCATCTGGCGCTTCAAATCGTCGACATCTCCAGCATCAAACAAAAGTCCATTTTCATCATGGTCAATCAATTCAGGCATCCCGCCCATTTTAGACGCAATCACAGGTTTGCCGTATGCAAACGATTCATAAATGACGAGGGGGGAATTATCATACCACTCTGAGGGAACAACGATGAAGCGGGCATTTTTCACCAACGACTCCAACTCATCACCGGATTTTTTTCCTACTAATTCGACATTCTCCATACCGTTATTTGCAATAAACAATTCCAACTTACCTTTTTGTGGTCCATCGCCTGCAATTTTTAATAGTGCACCCGGGAGACCTTTCATCGCTTTTAATAAAGTTAATATGCCCTTCTCATCCGCAAGACGGCCGTAATACAACAAATAGTTCTTACTTTTATAATGTGGTGTGAATTTATCCATCTTGATGGTGTAAAATAAATGCCGGATGTTATCTTCACCTACACCGGCCTGTCTCATTTTTTCACCTATAAACCTGCTGGGTACGTGAAAAATATCGATATTCTTTTCATAAATTCGCATGGCCCTGTGAATGGAGCTTTCAAGAGCAATAGCAATACTGGCAGCAGTGGAATTCTTATGGCACCTCTCAAAAATGGGATGAAACAAATTTCCATCCAGGCACTTTTCACATACTTTTCCGGTACCGGGATTGTATAGTCTGTAATTGGGGCAAACCAGTTTATATTGATGAATGGTTTGAATAGCAGGAACACCAAACTTTTTAAGAGCAAGCAGAATGGATGGCGACAATTGATGATCGATCATATGCAGATGAGCAATATCCGGCCTTTCTTCTCGCAACAGTTCTTCTAATCGCTGGCGTGTATCCCTAGAGTAGATCATTCTACCGGTGACTTTGAAAAAAGCGACTGCTTTTTGTAATGGAGACTTAATATTATAGTCAATGTTTTGTGCAAAGTATCGCTCATACGGGGTTTCAAAATTATTTACATGTTTCATTGCAAAAGGAATCACCTTATGGCCTCTGGACTCAAGGATTTCGCTCAATTCAAACATGTAGGTTTCAGCACCACCTTTTATAAAATAATACTTGTCTATCATCAATATCTTCATACACTCTTCCCAAATAGCATTTTATAGATTATTTAACTCATCTCTATCGTTGATACGACAATCTATCAGGAGCTACCCGCCCATTATTCGGCTTTAAAGGAAGCATTGAATTTTGTGAATTTATCGCTTGCTTTCTTTTTTGTGAAATAGCCTCGGAGCGCTTTATCCTGTGTACAGAAACCGCTAAAGCACCAAAGATCCAAAACAACAGTTTAATTCGGTAATGTTGGTACTCCGGCCCAAAGTTGATCGCAATCAGGAAACCGACAAGACCTGTTATAACACCTAATGATGTGGCGAATAAGAGACGATCCCGATATCTCAATCCGCGATAAGCACTGCTAAGTGATGAAAAAACTAAAAATAAAAATATCAACAATCCAGGTATTCCAGTCTCCGCAGCCAGGCGTAAATACGTATTGTGAACGGGATGCCAAAACTTGAATATCGGATAAGAGTACCATTGGTAATTATTCAGGCCGACTCCAATAAACCAGTGGTCTTTAATTAAGCTAAATGCAATGTCAACCATTTTAACCCTATATTCACCAGTTGAACCATTTTCAAACCTTATTAGAATTAAATCCCAATTAATAAAGACGATAACTCCAACCGCAAAAATCGCCAGCAGAATGGCTGCAAACAATTTTGCAGAGAACATTCTTTTAAGCATTAAAATAACAACAAAAACCACAGCACAAACAATTAGACCCGCCCAGGAAGACCGTGAAAAAGAAAACATTAACGCCATTAAACCAAAAATACTGGCAAGCCCATAGAATGTTTTTAATTTTGACTTCCGTGAGAATGTATAAAGACTAAAGCTCAAGGGAATAAGAAAATTCAAATATGCTCCAAATTGATTTGGGTAACCTAACGTTCCTCTTACCCTGAAAATCTGTGTTGACCAGGCTTTTGCACTTGAACCCAAGAAACCCAGACCCAAGCTGCTTCGCGTAAAATACTGTGCAACACCCAATACCCCTTGAAATAACAACCCTGCTAACAGCCAATAGACCACGATTTGAAGTTTTTTGCGTGTCTTAATATTATTAGCCAGGTAAATGTAAAACATAAGAGATTTAACAAGCATATAAATACCAAACCCAGAAGCTTTTTGGGAAATGGCGACAATAAATGTAAGAGAACACCATAACACATTAATGATTCCAGCAGTTCCCAAACTACCCAAGTAAATATTCCCTTCTGAGAAGGCATCTGCTCTCGACAACCAAAACACCCAGAGTAAAAATAACAGTGCATCCGTAACGAATATTAAATCTACCTGAAGTACACCGTCGTAAATAAACCCGACACTAAAAGGCAGTGTAAACAAGGCTGCTTTTAATAGCACCTCCTCTTTATTTTTCATCTGTAGAAATATTACGATGCAAAACAGTAAAACGAAAAGTGCTATCAACCATTTAAACATCTTAGAAGATCCGGTGGAGTTTACCAACAAAAACAGAATTGAAAATCCTGACAAAAGTTTTATAACAATTTTATTTCTTGTGAACATTTACTTAACTATGGAATTCATAAATTACTGTAATTAACCCGGACGGATCCTTTTCACGATAAATTAATTGTAATCCATCTGGTATATTTTTACCATCGAGCAAAAATGCAATCTGTTCATAATCTCTTTCATAACGTTCATTTAAAACGAGATAATTTACCCCACGATTTTTGGCATATTCAATAATCCGATTAATCTTGTTAACAGGAATTGTCACAGATTCTTTTATATTGTAATTGCCTGCATAAACGTCAACAGCATGATTCCGGCTCATGATAACGGGGGGTTTGTCAGCATTTTTCTGGAGCCAAAGCCCCGCTCTTTTCTGACCAACAGGATCTGCGTAATAGTCGCTTGAAGTTGGGCTTAAATGAAGTACCTTGCCCAATTCAGGCAAAAAGCTACCCCCCAGAAATGCAAAGAGAATGATCACCATTGCAATCCGGTTCGGCGCTATTCTTTGTTTATATGAAAATTTTGCTAAAGGTAAATAGTCACTAAGCCAATCGTAGACATGATAGGCTCCACCTGCAATCCATATTGAACACAATGGCAGGAGTGGTGACAGATATCGTAAATTAATATGAAACAAAGGTATGACGATTAGCCAATAAAACACGATACAACTCAACAAATATAGAATCTTTATGCCCTGTTTATTTAACCAGGTATGGCCTAACAGACCAAGACTCAAAAACATCAATGGGATGAGCGTTAAAGATTGGGGGATCGCCTGACTAAACATTTTCGACACATTCTCAATATACTTAACAAGCAGAGGTTTTAATGCAACATGTTCAACCGGCCTTTTACCTGCTTGTGTCGCCTGAATAAAATCTCCCTGATGATATATTTGATCGATAACCACGTGTTTGTTCTGTTCATCTAACGATCTAAACAGATCCACTCCACCCGGCACATGCGCTTCCATCTGTTGATTGGCCGAAGCTTTCGCACTGAGTGTCCAGGTGCCGGTAACGTTTTTCAAATAAAATAAATAAGGACTAGCAATGACAAGAAAACCAAACAAGAACGACAAAATCAGATATATTAAACGGAATTTATTGATTAAAAATAATTTAAACAGAGTCCCTGCTATTATCCAGAATATTAACAAAAGTGTAAACCCGAACCCCAGAGGATGGATTAAATAAAGCAACCCACTGATTAATCCTGAAAAAAATGCATAAGCAACTGAATATTCATACAACATTTTCAGCCCGAAAAACATTACCGTTGTGGCCAACAACATATAAACCGGTTCTGTCAAAATTTGCGTCGATTGAAAAACCAGAGGCGGATAAAACGCAACGAAAAACGCAGCCAACAAACTCACTTTTTTACTATAGACATATTCCCCCAACCAGTAGACGGGAAAAATGAGAAGCGAACCTGCAAAGATGGAAACGAAACGAGCCGCCAATTCATAATTAGAAAACAACTTACATGTAACTGCAATCAGGACCGGCAACAAAGGTGACCAATATGTATGTAAAGCACTGGAAAATCCATTTTTATATGCACTGACTCCCAGCTTTAAATAATTCACTTCATCAAATGTTACAGCAAATCTGTAATGCATTAAAAATACACGAAATGCAAAACCTGCAACAAATAAGATCACCAGTACCAGATTTATATTGATATTACCTAATCCGGCAGTATTGTTCTTTGTATACTTTTTAACTCCGGGAAGCTTTACTAATTCCATACGCTCCATTCCATATCCGTCCAATCTGAAACATTTTGATTCATTCTGTTACAAACTAAAAAATATAGATACTCCTATTCTCCATTTGTAAACACAAGAATCCTTTAGATAACTATCTGTATTACACTATATTTTAAACAGTTATCTAACACTAAAGAAACGAGAAAACAAATGTATCAAATTGACATATCAAGAAAATTACCTAATCTATGCAATCACCGTACCAAACTAGTTTTAACGCAGGATGTTTGTTTCAAAAGGAATGTCTTTGCTGTTTAACTAAGCGCTTTTTTTTCAATAGATTAGTGGTTATGTTATTAATTGCGGTCAGATCCTTTAAAACCTTTAATTAAATATTCAAAAAAATCAAAAAACTTGAGTAGCTAATATAATAATTACACACTTAAAGGGAGGGCTTAAGGAAAGTATTTTAAGGCTTTGTTAAGATAGATATTTCATTTACAATTCAAAGAAAAATGACGAATTCTTAAAATGTTTATTGGTACTCGTCCCAACTTTTTATTTGCAGTTTTGCAGTTTTTTGAATAGAAATAGCGTCCACAAACCGCTTCGCAAGCTGCAGGTTTGTTATCAACGGCACACCAAAATCCACTGCTTTCCGGCGAATAATGTAATCGTTGGTTAATTCCTCTTCTTGATAATTTTTGGGGATGTTGATCACGATGTCGATTTTTTGGCTTCCGAGATAATCCAAAACATTTGGACTCTTCTTCTGGAGGGGCCAATTCAAAACGTCACACGTCACATCATACTGACGCATAAATTTTGCCGTTCCACTTGTTGAATAAATCTTAACACCAAGCTCAATTAACTGTCTGGCGCTTTGGATAAACTCGGCTTTGTTTTCCAGAGGTCCAGTGGAAATCAGAATCGAACGAATGGGCAGTTTAAAGCCCACTGATATCAAGGCCTTTAGAAATGCTTCTTCAAAATTATCCCCCAGGCATGCGACCTCACCGGTGGATGCCATCTCCACGCCCAAAGTAGGATCCGCTCCAATTAAGCGGGTAAAGGAAAACTGCGGGGCTTTCACGCCGACATATTGTAAATCAAGAAAAGCGTTCGTTTTATCTTTTACCGGCTCATTCATCATAACCCGTACTGCATTGTCGATGAAATTCACCTTGCACACTTTTGACACAAAAGGAAAACTACGCGATGCTCTCAAATTGCACTCGATGACTTTGACGTCATTGTTTTTGGCGATATATTGGATATTAAAGGGACCGGTAATTTCTAATGCCATGGCAATTTTCTTTGAAATGGTTCGAATTTGCCTGAGCGTTTCAAGGTAAGTTCTTTGCGGAGGTAAAACCAGTGTGGCGTCCCCGGAATGGACACCGGCGTTTTCAACGTGTTCAGAAATGGCATGCAGCACAATGTCACCATTCTGAGCGACACCATCAAATTCAATTTCCTTGGCGTTCTCCAAAAATTTGCTGATTACCACAGGGTACTCGCGTGAAATATCCACAGCTTTTTCAAGAAATTTTGTCAATTCTTCATCCGTTGCAGCGACACCCATTGCAGCGCCACTAAGCACATAAGAAGGTCTTACCAACACCGGATAACTAACTTTGCCGGCAAACATTTTTGCCTCTTCGGTTGAAACCAACTCTTCCCAACTCGGCTGATCAATCCCCAATTCATCCAATAGAGACGAAAATTTGTGTCTGTTTTCAGCGCGGTCAATATTCTCCGCTGCGGTGCCGAAAACCTTCATCCCTTCCTGATGAAATTTAACCGCCAGATTATTGGGAATCTGCCCACCCATGGAAATGATCATTCCCAAAGGAGTTTCCTTCGCATAGATTTCATAAATCGTTTCGAAACTGAGGTCATCGAAATAAAGCCGGTCGCATTCATCGTAATCCGTACTCACAGTCTCGGGATTGTAATTAACGAGGATCGTCTCATAACCAAGTTGTCGTAAGGTATAGACTGCATTCACACAACACCAGTCAAACTCAACCGAACTGCCAATCCGGTAGGCACCCGATCCCAGGACCATGACCGATTTATGCGGATAAAAATCGCAGTCGTCCGTTGAACCGTTGTAGGTAAGATAAAGATAATTTGTCTGTGCAGGAAATTCAGCGGCCAGGGTATCGATTTGTTTCACACACGGGCGCAGGCCATAATTTTTACGCATTCCACGCACGTCATCTTCCGTAGTGTTCAATGCACAGGCGATCTGCAGATCGGAAAATCCGTTCCGCTTTGCCTCCAAAAGCGTCCCTCTCGGGCAAATACCATTTGCATATTTTGCTAACACGCGTTCAATTGCGAGACAATGCTGAATTTTATACAAAAACCATTTCTGAATATGGGTTAACTTATGAACGTCCTCCACGGAATAGTCTGCCTTCAGCGCTTCGGCGATTGCAAAAATGCGCAAATCAGTGGGATTCTCCAATTCATTTTTTATATTTTCAAATTTGAAATCCCTGTTCCCGGTCAGACCGTTTACGTCAATATTGAGCATCCGCAGCGCCTTTTGCAGTGCCTCTTCAAAACTGCGGCCGATTGCCATGACTTCGCCAACGGATTTCATGCCGGAGCCAATTCGAGTGGATACCCGTTTAAACTTTTTCAAATCCCAACGTGGTATTTTCACGACGATGTAATCTAATGCCGGTTCAAAACATGCCATCGTTGTCTGCGTGATGGAATTCTTCAATTCGGTCAAACCCAATCCCAAAGCCAATTTTGCCGCCACAAATGCAAGTGGGTAACCTGTCGCTTTCGACGCTAATGCGGAACTGCGCGACAGGCGGGGGTTTACCTCGATCACTCTGTACGCATTATTTTCCGGATTCAACGCGAACTGAATATTACACTCACCTACAATCCCGATATGCCGTATCACGCGAATAGAAATTTCGCGCAACATGTGATATTCATAATTATTTAATGTTTGACTCGGGGCTACAACAATACTTTCACCGGTGTGAATTCCGAGCGGATCAAAATTTTCCATATTGCACACAGTGACACAATTGTCATATTTATCGCGAACAACCTCGTATTCGATTTCTTTCCAGCCTTCAAGGTATTCTTCAATGAGGATCTGATTCGTGTACGAAAATGCTTTTTCAGCAAGCGCCCGTACCTCGTCTGGCGAAACACAAATACCGGAACCGAGGCCACCCAGGGCATAGGCAATGCGAATCATGACAGGAAAACCGATTTTTTCTGCTGTTTCAACAGCTTCATCTAAAGAATGAGCTGTGAAACTACGCGGGACTGAGACATCTATTTCATTTAGTTTTTTTACAAAAAGACCACGGTCTTCTGTGTCTTTAATTGACTGGATGGGTGTGCCTAAGACCTTTACGCAGTTCTTTTTGAGAATGCCGCGGTCATGCAACTCAATTCCACAATTTAAAGCTGTCTGTCCGCCGAAGGAAAGTAAAATGCTGTCAGGTTTTTCTTTTTCAATAATTTTCTCCACGAATTCAGCAGTGACCGGCAGAAAATAAATTTTGTCTGCCAGATGCTCCGAGGTTTGAATCGTGGCAATGTTAGGATTGACCAGAATGGTTTTTATACCGGCATCTTTGAGCGCCTTAATCGACTGGCTCCCGGAATAATCGAATTCACCAGCCTCACCAATTTTCAATGCCGAGCTGCCAAGGATAATAACTTTTTGGGGAAATTGATTCATATTTTGAACGTGCCTAACTCCTGACGGCAATTGTCAATTATAAATTATAAATTGCGAATTATCAATTACAAATTTCAATTTTGTAGCAAAGTTTCTAAAATTCGCCACAAAAAGAAGCTCTTTGCTTTTAAGTCTATCATGTTGAAAAAGATACAAACCATTTTAGAAGGGACTGTGTTTTGACCGGTTCGAAATGACCAATTACGCAAAGAGCAGACATCAAACAGCAATCTATGAATGCAACCGCTTAAATAAGGCTCAAAAATTCGTCGAATAAAAATCCGGTATCAACCGGCCCTGGCGCAGCCTCGGGGTGGAACTGGACCCCCATAAACGGTTTACGACTGTGACGAATACCTTCAATGGTTCCGTCGTTAGCATTGAAAAACCACGGTTCCCAATCTTCCGGTAACGTCTGCTCATCCACGGCATATCCATGATTCTGGGAAGTAATGAAACAGCGTTTGCTACCCACTAAAATACAAGGCTGATTTTGACTTCGGTGGCCGTATTTAAGTTTATACGTATTGGCTCCTGCCGCAAGCGCCAACAATTGACTCCCCATACAAATACCAAAAATCGGTTTATTATTCGCAAAAGCATTTTGAATGTACTCAATGGTTTGGTCGCACATTTTTGGGTCACCCGGACCGTTCGAAAGCAGAATACCATCGAATTCTTCCTCCGAAAAATCATAATCCCACGGGACTGATTTCACGGCCACGTTTCTGTTTACTAACGAACGGATGATATTTAACTTGCACCCGCAATTAACCAGCAAAATTTTTTTGTTCCCTTCTCCGAAAATTTGTGGTTCAGGAGGGGACACTTTAGCCACGAGGTTTTCAAGGTTCGGATCAAAAAAATCTATATTCCGATTATTTCCCACAATTATTTTTCCGAGCAACGACCCCTTTTCCCGTAATTTCTGTGTCAAGGCCCGGGTATCAATTCCGCAGATAGCGGGGATTTCACATTCAGTCAGCCAGTTGTTTAAACTCATGTAGCCATCTGCGTGGCTAAAATATTCAGACACTTCAGAAACGATAAGCCCTGAGATGTGAATCTTTTGTGATTCGAATGTTGATATTAACGTGTTGTTTAACTTTTTATATTGCGGCACACCATAGTTGCCGATTAGCGGATAGGTAAGACAGAGAATCTGCCCGCTGTAAGAAGGGTCTGTGAAACATTCAGGATACCCCACCATTCCGGTGTTAAATACTACTTCTCCGGAAATGGAATTTGGGGCACCAAATACTTTGCCTTCATAAATGGTCCCGTCTTCCAAAATCAATTGAGCGAACATGTCATTTCCTTATTTGCACAATAATAACACGTGCGACCACGGCAGCAACCACTGCATTGCCCGCTTGCGAGTAATGGCCGCCGGCCTCAAACAAATCCGCCAGGGACTGTTGTCCGAG
The DNA here is from genome assembly GCA_964455375.1 of uncultured Calditrichaceae bacterium. Taxonomy (GTDB): domain Bacteria; phylum Zhuqueibacterota; class Zhuqueibacteria; order Oceanimicrobiales; family Oceanimicrobiaceae; genus CAYVXE01. The sequence continues at coordinate 15,721 of CAYVXE010000022.1, read as the reverse complement.
AACCTTAGCAAAATCATTTTCTGTCTGCAAAAGTGGCTGTCCTCGCTCTATTTTTTGCAGCAGTGCATTGTATTGCAATGTGTCACCGCGCAAAAGAATGTTTAAACCGATTTGATCCGGCAGATGCACAATCATGAACTTTGCGCCCGTTTGACGTACTTCATGGGCAAACTCGTCGATGATCGCTTCGGTAACCTGTGCAGGTTCACGGCGTAAATCGTACAACTGTTGTAATTTTTCTGCATTCTTACGGTCGACATTAAAGCGATTTAGCTCGACAAAATTCTGGATTAACGAGAAAAGCTTGCTATGTTGTAAAATCGTTTTCGTGTAATCGTCGGGATCAAAAAAGTATTCATATTTTGTGTACGGCCACTTCTCAATGTTTTGCATCAGTCGTGGAATCCGCTCCGGTGCAGGAGTCGGTCTGTTGATGACACGCAATTCATTCTGCTGCAAAATAAATCTCGGCTTTGTAAATGGAAAGCCTAGAGTCGGGGAAAGAACGGTTCGTATAACGTTGACATTACGCTTCACATCGACAGGGGCAAAGCCCAGAATGACGATGTCCGGTTCAAAATATTTCCCTTCCAGTTGCCAGCGCAGAAACACCTGATCGATGCCATATCCGGCTACGCCGAAATTCAGCACCTCCGCTTTTACATCTTTCTGAAGCAGTTCTTGTTCCAGTTGCACTCCCCAGGAACTCCGGAAATCTACTTCGCTGCTATGGGTAAAAGAATTTCCCAAAAGGGCAATACGCAGCACATCCTTTTCCGGATGTCTCGAATACTCCCGCGGTTCCGAGCGAATCGCAGCTGAGTTGTACCGATAGTTTTTATCTTGCGAAACACTATTCGGTTTCGGTCTCCAGCCCAGAAGCGAATCAAAGACTATAAATGCATCATCCGTTCGCAGGTATTCATCTATTTCTTGTTTTAAGGAATGAACAGGCAGATGGTAAGGTTTCAATACCCGGTTGCGAATATAAAAATTGCCATCGATATCATAGTGCCCTACCACACGGACAAAAAGTTCACCGACAGCAAAACAAAAAATACAAAAAAAAACGAATAAAACAACAAAAAATGTTATCAGTCGAAGTTTCATATTCATCAAGGTGCACTTGGTAAGGCAACCTGGCTGTCACACGCTATTTTTGCTCCAATCTCAGGAAAAGTTTCTCATAGTCCTCCGTGACTCTGTCCCAGGAATAACGTTTTTTGATACGGCTCACCGCTTTTTTGCCAAACTCTTTTACCACATCCGGATGATCGAGTAAATATTGCATTTTTTCGGTCAGATCACCATTGTTTGAACTGCTGAAGAAGAGGCCGGTGTCGGCTAAAACTTCGCGATGCTCCGGAACGTCATTTGCCAGTACACAGTTTCCATACCCCATACCCTCAAGCAAAGCAGGATGAGTTCCACCCACCTCCGTTGCCTGTACATAAAAATAAGCATTAGATTGCAGTTCGCGATACCCCTGCCCGAACACATAACCGGTGAAAATTATCCGCTGGTCGGTCGTCTTTTTCAAATTTTGGATATATTCAGAATTATAAGGCGCGTCACCCACAATGACACACGGTTTATCGGTTTTCGTTTTTTCAAATGCCTCTACAACCCGGTGTGCATTATTTTCTGGCTCAAGGCGACTTACATAGAGAACATAACCGTTTGGTTTCAGATTGTATTTCTCGAGGACTTCTTTTGTCCCGACCTTTTCCACGGGAGAACCGTAAGAAATAAAAGTAGACTTTTTTTTGAACTTTTTCAAATAATATTTTTGGATACCGATTGCGTCCGTAACAATTTCATTGGCAGTAAATGTAGCCAGCCATTCCGAAATGAGATAAAACCAGCGACCGAGTTTATTCCATTTGGAGCGCTGCCATTCCAGCCCATCGACATTAATTGCAACGGATGTACCAACCAGCCGGGGTATGAACGAACAGTATGCATTGGCACTGTTACAAACTAAAATGGCATCGTATCTTTCCTTCAATGCATGCATTACACACAAGAATGAATGCACCACCGTATCCAAATATTTGTGAGAAATCGTTGGCAGGAGCACCAATCGGACACCTTTATAATACACATCGTCATACTTAATGCTATTTTTGCGGCCATACACGGTAACATCGTGGCCTTTTTGTACCAGTCTGGGTGCAATTTCCTCTGCAAACGTTTCGAATCCCCCATAATTTGCCGGAATTCCCCGGATTCCCAAAATCGCAATTCTCATTTCTTTTGCTCGCTTTCCTTTATTTAAGATGACCAGAAATAGACAACCATCGTATGGTTTTTATCTGTCCATACTTCTTGCAAATGTGTTTTGATGTACGTTGCTAATTCCTCAGAAACATATTGCGGACGGTCAAACCGATAAACATCTGCCATGATCCAACCACTCGACCTACTTTTCATTAGATTCTCTAACTCTTCCACTGTTTCAACAGACGGTACTCCTGTATAAAACTCATTGTGTCTCCCGTTCGTTGCCGGTGTGGTCCATTCTAAGGATTCATCCAAATGAGCCAGGTTCAAGTTGTAATCTACTTTTCCCAAATAGTAAAATGTCGTTAATGGCAAAGTGGAAGCAACAATATCGCCATTTTGTTGACGAGAACGGATAAACCGGCTCGCATCCCGCCAATCGTTTGATGTCACAGCTCCGTTATTTTCACCGGGTTGTACAAATGGTGTTTTCACTGCAATACGAAACCAAACCGTCAACGGTATCCAAATGATCAGCGCTATAGTCACGACAAACCTGGTTCGGGAAGGTGACATGACCCGCTTAAATCGACCTAACTTCGAGTTAAATTTTTCGACATTTACGATCTCCATATCGTATAAATTAACCATACTGTACGCTGCAACAAGAAGATAGAAGGGTAAAACATTAAAAATGTAGTTATTGGCTTTATAAGAAAACACAAATGAATGAAAAAACAGGGGAACCATGAATACGAGAACGGTAAATAGCGTTCGTTTCTCCAATCTTACAATTGATTGCAAAACGCCAATTAAAAAAAATGCAGCAATTGGAAACTTGTCTCCTGATGCTAAAAACCAAAAATAGAAATGTGAATCTTCCGCCCGCCCGTACTTAGCCCAATTAGGATGAAAATCCAAGGCATAACGAATAAAATCTCCAAGATGAAAAAAGGCCACACCGATAAAAATTGTTATGAGCATAATACTGAATGCGATAAAATATTTCGACACAAGGCTGGGTTTCAAGCCATCCCGCAGGGAAATGGCTATTGTTCCCAGAAAAAAATAGATAAACAGAGTAGCTGCGAACAATCCCGCCAGTTTATGAACTTTCAAAGCAATCAAAAAAATAAAACCACTGAGCAACAACCAAGGCAGTTGAATACCTCGCGTACGGAAAAATTCTATTACTTTAGCAGATAATCCTTCCTTATCACTGTTATCCGCAGGTGATTCAAATCCTTTGTAAAACAAATACACACCTGACAGAAATAAAAATTGAAAAAGTGTGTACATCCGGCATGTGCGGGACCAACCAATTTCAGGATGAGCAAATGCTAATAAAAATGCTGCCACAAGTCCGACGCGTTCATCAAACCAGCGTTTACCAATCCAAAACACAAGCAAAACCGACAACAACCCAAAAACCGCGCTGGGAACCCTGGCAGAAGTTTCGTTGACCCCGAAAAGCGAAAACGACCATCCCACAAATTTTGAGTACAGGTAGGCGCGTTCATTTGGTACACCGGATGGGAAAATCGGTGCTTCACCCTTACTTAAAGACATACCGGCAAAAACATGATTTAACTCATCTACCCAAAAGCTGCTACCGCCGAGGTTGTAAAATCGCAAGAAACCTGCGCAAATCAAGATTAGACACAAGGCCAAAGGTACGGTAAAAGATTTTGTGGATGATTGTACTTGCAGTTTTTTCTCCTATGAATGTATTTCTAACGTTTCATCTGTCCTGATGCCACGGTAAAATCCGTAACTCCAGACCATAGACCCCAAAAGAAAAATGGGATAAATATAGATAAAATCTAGTAATTGATGCAATGCCTTTCTCATGGAATTTTGAAAAATAAACTCTAATGTTCTCAACGAGCGTACCAACGGCAATATGGGAAACGCGTAAGGTAATTTGACAAAAGATCCGCCGGGCATTGGCAGTATCTTTCGTACCAACGCTGCATATTTACCAAGAATGTACTGATTCTTCAAATATGGTTTTAATTTATTTCGATTTAGATGCCTGATTTTCACATCCGGGTCGAAATAAATGTGATGATTTTTCTCCGTCAGTTTGTGTGCAAAAAGGGTGTCTTCGGAAGCACGAACATCCGGGAATCCCCCTGCACTAGAAAACAGTTCCTTATTAATTGCAAAGTTGCATGATGGCAAAAACCGAATATCACGTTTTGGGGAATGTACTGAAAACTCCCGAAATTCGATATAAAATTCGGCTCTGCTAATGGCGCTTTCAGGGCGTGCATTGGTGACACTTCCGCCGACAATAAAATGGTTTTCCTGCATATTCACATATATATTTTTCAACCATTTTTTATCAGCAATGCAGTCCGAATCCGTAAATGCCAAAATAGTTCCTTGAGCTTTCCTGGCGCCGATATTTCTCCCTTTTCCCGGAATCGTTTTTTCTGCCAAATGAATCAATTTAATTTTCGGGAAAAGTTCTGATATTTTTTTCTCCGTCCCATCCGACGAACTATCCACAACAATAATTTCGTAATCGTCATCAAAATCCTGCTCACTCAGACTTTTTAAACAGGGAATAATCGTTTCTGATGAATTATAAGATGGCACGATAACTGATATTTTTCCCATCATATCAGGATTTTGAAACCATGGATTTTAGCCGTAGAAAATCTGCCCGCTTGATTTCACCAACCAACCACAGAGAAACAAAATAAACTCCAGTCAGGACAATTATTTTCAGAAAGATCAGTGCATCAAGAAACGGCGAATAAACAGAAACAGTAAAGACAATGATAGCTGATCCAGCCATTTTCAAAATTGAAACAGAAGGTAAAAAAGATGTTATTTCCAGGTTCACAAAATACCAACCCAATAGCATCCCGATCCCGGATGCAAGAGTTGTTGCAGACGCGGCGCCAACAATTCCATATTTCGGAACTAAAAAATAATTCGTAATAATATCCAGAAGAACCAAGCCAAGCATGAGAACAAAACTCAACGTCATACGGTTTCGTGACTGTAAAATGGTATTCAGTATAGCAAATATTGTAATAAAGGATAAACCAAATATCAAAATGGAAAGCGGTTGCGCAGCGCCTTCGTAAGCCATTCCGAATAAAAGGCGAACCACTGCAACGGACGTGCTGTTCACAACAACGACAAACAGAATTAAGGACATCAACACATAGCGCATTGACTCACCAGTTAGCTCTTTGACTTGTTTTTCATCTTTCATCTTCGTCGCTTTCGCAATTGAAGGCAGCAAAGCCGCAGATAGCGCAATCGAAAAAACATACGGTATTTTGGCAAGAGCACCCGCTGACACATAATAACCAACATCTGTGCCAGTCGTATAAATTTTCACAAACCATAAATCTATGCAGAAAAACAAATATAAACTAACGAAATACAGAATATTCGGAACGATAAATTTTAAGTAAGGAATGCCCTGTAAATCACCTGTTCCTTTTGGGATTCGTGTTATGATTAGTCCGGCAATGAGCCCCCCAACAGACCCCAGGGCGTTGCCGATCAGTGCACCATTCAAAGAATAACCGGATAAAACAAATCCGAAAACAGCGACTACCTTCGATATGGCATACGTAATTCCAAGAACCGCGTGCTTATCAAATTTATGCAGTCCATTTTGCAGACCCTGGTAATATTTAAACAGCCCGTAAAAAACAATATCAAACGAAGCGATACGAATAAATTGCGTGAGGTGTTCATCGTCAAAGGAGGCAGAAATCAACGGAACACAAAACCAGAAAAGCGCAAATACTAAAAATGAATAAACAATCTGCCACGGCAGGGTTTTTCTTTTCAGCAAATACATTTTTTCGGGATTTTCACCGCCAAACTTTTGGACAAGTTCCGGTATTCCTGTAATCACAAAAAGTTCGACAACAATTAATACAGACATCACCACACCAAAGGTCCCGTAGTCCTCCGGACCGAACAAGCGGGCAAGTCCGAAACTAATCGCAAAGGCAGACAAGAGAAAAGACGCCTGCCCGATCATCATTAAAACTGCTCCACGTGCGATCATGATTCGTCTTTCAGCAGCCTCCGGTAGAGTTCAACCGTTTGTTTAGCTATTTCATCCCAACTGTATTTTTTTGCCAGTTCCTTTGAATCATTTTCTAGCAGCACTCTGTGAGTGTCGTTTTTTAGAACATTTCGCAAGCACTCGGTAAGATTTTTGACATTCCCCGGCTCGAATATCGCTTCTTCATTTAAAACAAGATCGGGTAAACCGCCAACTTCACTTACGACTAAGGCTTTATTAAATGCCAAAGCAATATTTCCCGGACCGCTCTGAGAATCAAATTTTTTGTATGGAAGCACAACCACATCGGCGGCTGAGAACAAATACTTAACTTTCGAAGACGGAACATATTCGAGATCCGCCTCAACAATGTCCTGCAATTTGTTCTCATCGATAATTTTCTGAAACGGATCCCATGAAACCCAATTTTTTCCAGCAATGATACACGTCAATTCAGCAAAATCATTTTTGAGTTGAGACATAGCCTCTAATAGTGTGTCTACGCCTTTGTAATTGCGCACATGCCCGAAAAAAAGAACAACTTTTGCATTTTCCGGTAACTGCAAATAGTGTCGTGCTGCTTTTTTTTCAATCACTTCGTCGATATAAAAATCGTAACGACCGTGTGGAATCACATCGATATGTTCAGGGAGTACGCCGAAGTGCTCAGTGAGCTGCTTTTTATTTTTTTCTGAATGAACGATAAAATGATCCGGGACAGCCAGCATCCATCTGCAGAGTAGTCGATCTAACAGGCTTGATTCATGGCCGATCACATTGTGAGCTGTACAGAGAATTTTTTTTCCACGCCATTTCGCTAAAATAGTGAGCGGAAAGAAAACGATGAATAAAAAGGAGGTCCACCAGTGAAAATGCAGTAACTTGTTTTTAGCCTGATAACCGGCAAGAGCTGAACCAGGCAAATTGTACCACCGTAAACGCTCGTCAACAGACACGTTACCGTTCAGCTTTGCTTTGAAAACTTTATCGTCCTCTTTTTCCTCGATGGGATAAATTATGCGCGGGTAAATAGTCTTAAAATTGATGAAATCTATTTTGATGAGTTTAGATAAAGCCTGCACCTGCGATAGACAATACGCGCTCATTCCTTTGATTGGCGGCAGGCTGCCGACCATAGTAATTCTCATGAAACAAAAAACTCCCTATCTTCTAAACGGTCTCGGTTGTAATGTGCTTATCGGCAACATTTGCACCATTGTGTTTTGCTGCACGTTTTTCAATTTGAGAATGAATCTCCGTGAAGGTTTCAATGGCATGGTCTTTTTTCGACAAACCGACGACTACAGAATCTATTTTCGGCAGTGAGTACAAATATTCGTACGCTTCTTTCGGTTTGAGATAACCGGCCGCAAGAGTGCTCATAGCCAACAATTGCAGATCGTATTCCTTTAAACAATCCTCAAATGCTTCTCGTGACGGACTTACCTGGTACCCCGCCTTGTTTATGGAGGCCATAATCAGTGGATTCTGGATATGCGTTTTTTCCAGCAACTGCATGAGTTTTGGCAGATTCTTTGTGCAAAATGCCGGCGTTGTGCCATATTTTTCTTTGATATGATCATAATAAAGCTCCAGGACATCTGCCATTTGCCAGCCCAATATTAAATCAGTCATCACATCGTGGAGAAAAATAGCTCTTAAATTCAAGCCTCTAAACGGTGCGATTTCGAAATCCATCAGGGCGGTGATCATCTTTCGAATGTCTTTTGTGATAAGTCCTATGCCCCCACGCATAAACATGCTGAATTTTTCGCCAAAGCTGGTTCCACCGAGCGAGTCTTTCACGATATTTACAAGACCCTTTTCATTGGCCTGTTTGATATATTTGGCAACGTACGGAACCAGTAAATAAACGCCCAGGTCGCTCAATCGCTCATGCCTCTTTTGAATCTCATCGGAAACAAAAACGGCGCGCTCGTGTGTTGACATCATAAGACCTTGTACTCCCTGGTCATAGCTGAATTCGATAATATCCATGATTCGCTCAACATCACTGAAATAAGCTTCCTTCTGGTTTCCAAGATTCGCCACCAGATGATTGACGCCAAAAAATTGATTGTGTCCTAAAATGATCTTATCAAGCATGTTTTTCTCCTATAGGCCTTTACAGAACTTTCACCGGTTCACCATGTTTATCTGCAGACATGTAAACCGCGTCGACGATTTTTTGCACCTCGTAGGCGCTTCGAACGTCATTGCCAACTTTGCCGCCGGACTTGACGGCATCGATGAACTGCACATCCTGACGTGTGTATTGCGGACCTCCCAGGTCTATCTCCACGCCTTCGAACAAATCCGGACGGGCAAAATACGTCCAGCCTGCTGCTGTTCCATTTGCTGGCTTATCCAAAAAGAATTTCACTTCATCATCCGAAACCGTCAAATTACCGTTTTCTGCGTTTACTTCGATAACGATTTCCAGTAGGCGGTGATGACGCATACTCCACGATGAATCAAGCCAGCCTGTCACACCGCTTTGAAACTCAAAATGAGCATGGGCAAAATCTTCCACTTCTTCAGAATAGAAATTCTGCGTGTGAGCAGAAACCGTCTCCACGGGCCCGAAATACCATTTCAGCAAATCGATCAAATGCGTTGCTTGTCCGATGACCACGCCACCGCCGGATTCTTTTTTATCATAGCGCCACCCTTTACCTTTTTTGAAAAGTTGTGCTACATAAATTGTAGAACGAAAGTTGATCACCCTGCCGAGAACACCGGAGTCGATGATTTCCTTTGCCTTTGCAAAAGTCTCCACATAGCGCATCATGTAGCCCACTGCCGTGGTTAAATTTTTCTGATCAATCGCTTCAACCATCTCTGCAGCATCACTGCTAAACGGGCTCAACGGTTTTTCAACAAAAAACGGAATATTGCGTTTAACACATTCTTTTGCCATGGGGACATGCAAAAAAACCGGCGTGGTAATCACTGTGAGATCAGGCTTTTCCTTGTCAAGCATCTTGACGTAGTTATCGTAAACTCCGACGTCATTTTTTAAATTCCTGGTAAAACTCAGCAGCATTTTTGATGTATCTGAAATGGCTGTTAAAGTCACATTTTCCAGGTTGTTCATAATTCCTGCATGCAGGAGGCCCATTTTACCAATGCCAATGACAGAAACTTTCATTCCTTTACCTTCTTTACATTATTTTTCATTCGTGAATTATTTTTTGCAGATTTGGATTTTTTCGTTGTTTCACTGTCAATTTCCAGTTTTTTAATCCGAAACAAGCTGTCTTCAACCAGTCGCCGGAGACCGCCGATTAAATCAGCCACCCATCCCATCATGATGACCTGAAACCCAATCATCAAAAGAACTGCGGAAAAAATCAATGATTGAATATGTCCGCCACCGCTTCCAATAAAGTAAAAATAGATAAACCGCATTGAAATGACAATCCCGACAAAAAATATCGCACCACCAATATACGAAAATGTTTTCAGTGGTTCGTACATGGTGTAAATACGCATGATGGTCGATAATGACTGTTTCAGATATTTGGGGATACTGCTGAACAATCGCGATTGCCGGAGTTTTTTATTCGTTTTTACCGGAACCGAACTGATGGCGAGATTTTTCTTGCCAGCCTGGATGATTGTCTCTAGTGTATATGAAAACTTTGAAATAACGTTCATCCGTAAAGCCGCTTCCTTGCTGAAGGCACGGAATCCGCTGGGAGCGTCCGGCACATCGGTTTCGGATACATGGCGTACCACCCAGCTACCCAGCGACTGCAACTGCTTCTTCAAAAAAGAAAAATGCTGAATTTCATTGGTTTGCCGGTCACCGACGACCATGTCTGCCTCTCCACTGAGAATAGGCTCAATTAAATCGGCAATGCTCTCTCCCGGATATTGATTATCCCCGTCTGTATTAACAATGATATCTGCGCCTAATTTCAAACAGGCGTCAACACCGGTCATGAATGCTTCTGCAAGGCCTTTGTTGTTGGTATGGCGGACAACGTGGTTGATGCCCAATTCTCTGGCGATCTCTACCGTTCGATCTGTGCTGCCGTCATCGATGATCAATGTCTCGATTTCATCTACCCCATCAATTTTCCCGGGTAGATCACGATACGTTATGGGGAGAGTCTCTTCTTCGTTCAAACACGGAATTTGAATGATTAGCTTCATTAGTCCAATATTTCTTCTATATTATATTCTTTAATTTCTTTTGCGTGAATAAAAATAATCATTTCACCAATGAGACCGATGGAAATCATTTGAATACCAATGACCAATGATAAAGCACCGAGGAGAAGCAACGGTCGTCCTGCAATGGGCCCGAATTGAAAAATTCTGTAAAAAAACAAATAACCATTCATGGCAAGACCGATAATGGTGAAGACTGAACCGACAAATCCAAGAAAATGTAACGGCTTTTTTGAATAATTCGTAATAAATACAACCGTCAAGATATCAAGAAGCCGTTGAATATATTCAATAAGAGAGTTTGATTGACGAAAAGCACCCGGTAATTGTTCAATCTTCACGTCACCAACTACATACCCCTTACCTGCTGCTAAAATAGGCAGAAAGATATTCAAATTTCCGTAAATTGGGATATCCTGAAGGGCAGCTTTTTTAGCAGCAAACACACCACTATTAACGTCGTGCAGTTGGCTTTTAGATACCCAATGGATAATTTTATTAAATGTTCTGGAGATGAACTGATTTAAGAAAGAATCCCTGCGCGGATGCCGCCAGCCCATCACAAGGTCACAACCATCGTCCAGCTTTTGTAAGAGAGCACCGATTTGGGCTGCATTTATCCTGACCCGCATGGTAAAGAAGACAATATTTTCACCTTGCGCTTGTTTCAACCCGGCGTCAAAAGCCGCTGATTCCCCAAACGCACTGCGGAACCGGATCAGTTTCACTTTTTTGTCCTTTTCGGCCAACTCTTTGAGACGATCCCACGACCGGTCCTGACTTCCGTTGTCCACAAAAACAATTTCATAACTTTTACGTTTCAATCCCTCAACCAAAGACTTGTAAACTTCCCTAATATCTTTTTCAAGATTAAAAACGTTGACGATAACAGACGTCCTCACTTTTTTCCCGTTCACGCGATTCGTGCGTTTTTGCACGGTTGTAATGTCCTTTACTGCGGTTTCCTTAGCCATTTACCTTCCCTAAAAACATGATTATATTCTGGAGAAATACTCTTTTAATTGACTATTATGTTTATCGCCGGTTTTCACTACCAGATTAGCGATCAACCCATAAAAAATAAATTGAAAGCCGGATGCCAGCATTAAAAATGCGAAAGAAACGAACACATTCAATTCCGTGAGATCGTAAACCCGGGTCAGCAAAAAATACCCGCTGATCGCTAATGCGATTGTGCCAATCAGATTAAAAATAAAACCAAGCATCCCAAAAAAATGGATCGGTTTCGTTAAATATTTAATAAACAGGTTAAGCGTCGTTAAATCCATTATCACTCTAAACGTACGCGTGATGTTATATTTTGACTCACCGAATTGTCTGGCATGGTGATTAACGACTATTTCCGATATTCGTGCTCCTTCAATTCTTGCCAGAACCGGAATAAACCGGTGCAGTTCACCGTAAAGCCTGATCTTATGAATAATCTCGGATCGGTAAACTTTTAAAGAACATCCTGTGTCATGCAATTTTACCCCAGTCAATTTACGGATAATTTTGTTAGCAATTTTCGACGGCACTTTGCGGATAATGAGCTTATCTTTCCTGTTTTTTCGCCATCCTGCAACAATATCATTTCCTTCATTCAATTTATTGACCAGACTGGGGATGTCCGCCGGGTCATTTTGCAAATCACCATCCATGGAGATCACAACTTTGCCACATGTGTGTTCAAAACCTGCGGCCATGGCCGCGGATTGGCCAAAATTCCGTCGGAATTTAATCACCTTTAGATGGTTGTCTTTGTCATGCAGAGATTTCAAAATCGCGTATGTTTTGTCCGTACTACCGTCATCCACAAAAATGATTTCATAATGAGGGGTCATTTTTTTCATGACTTCAGAGATGCGATTATAAAGTATTTTTATATTTTCCTCTTCATTCATGACCGGAACTACAATTGAATAATCCGTCTGTTTCATGTATTATCATTAACCTGTTTAGTCCGAACTTGACGTTTATGGAAAAAAGTGGAGAATATCCTATTTTTCGATTTTATAAATTTTATGAATACCATGACAGGCAGAAAAACAATAAACTCCCAAAGTGCGGCCAGAATATTGTGTCTCACAAACAGGCTTTGCAAAAAACTCTGACTTTGACTCGATTTTTGAATTGCCATAAAAATAGATACCGGCGAATGAATATAGTTTTTAGAAAATGGCCAAAACATAGGAACACCATAGGGTCTGCTTGTATCTACCGAAAAAACATCTAAAACAACGTGTAAAAAATACAAACCCGTAAACAGGCAAAAATTAAACCAGAAACTTTTTCCATCAATTCTGGAACTTATGCTCCCGAAAATAGCTCCTGCAATCAGGGAAGCACCGATACTGTGGCTGTAAAACGACCGATGATACAAGTTCGGATTCCCAATTAGATACCCGGGCAGAAAATCAAAATCAGGCAAATTCGTAATAAAAACAAATGACAGTAGAACCCGCCAGGAAAATGCACGTTCCTTTTTGCTGACTGCATCGTAAATAGCATACGCTGATAATGAATGTCCTATGGGTAACGGCATCTTATTTGTCTTTTATGAGTTCGCGAGCACGTTCAGTTGCTTTCACGATGGTTTTGATCAATGTCACTCTTAAACCGCCTTCCTCTAACTCCATGAGGCCATCGATGGTGCAACCTGCGGGTGTGGTTACCGCATCTTTCAGCAAAGCCGGATGGTTTCCGGTTTCAAGTACCATACTTGCAGAACCTAAGACCGTTTGTGCAGCCAACTCCGTGGCTATGTCTCTCGGCAAACCGACTTTTACACCACCTTCCGCCATCGACTCAATAATTACATAAATAAAAGCCGGGCCGCTGGCGCTCAATCCGGTAACCGCATCCAAATGCTTTTCCTCAATGCGAAGCGTTCTCCCAACTTCATTAAAAATGTTCTCTGCATAACCGACGTGATTGTCATCTGCATATTTACCCGGGCAAATTCCAGTCATTCCTTTTCGGATTAAGCACGGTGTATTGGGCATCACACGCACCACCGGTACGTTATGTTTTAGTTTTTTTTCAATGTGCTGCGTCGTCAAGGACGCTACAATTGAAATGACAAGCTGTTCCTCATTCAACACCTGCCCAATATCCTCTAAAACAGCATCAACAGCCTGTGGTTTTACACAGAGCAAGACAATATCCGCTTCTTTGACTGCTTGTTTATTTTCAGTAGTAGTCTCGATACCGTATTTTTCAGCAATATAGGCCAATCGTTCCGCATGCCTGTCCGCAGCAATTATCTGGTCTTTAGAAACCACCCCGGCATCCAACATACTGCACGACAATGTCTCCCCCATCTTGCCAGCGCCTATGACCGCGATTTTCGATTTACTTAGCACATTTCCTCCTTCCCGATTAAACAGAACAGTTAATTATCAAGATTGTTTTGCAACCACAATTCCAAAACTAGAAGTGCGTACAGCCGGTGCGAATAATCTTTTCTCTTCTTCAAATGGTTGTCTAGCATGTGCTGAATAAACGAAGGATTAAAATAGCCGCGCTTTTTAATGGCATGTTCGGACAGGACATCCTGCATCAATTCCCGGAAAACCGGCGTCTCCCGCATCCAGTTTTTCATGGGAACATTATGCCCCATTTTGTCTTTGCGAAAAACAATTTCATCCGGAAGCACGCCTTCAAGCGCTTTTTTCTGAATATATTTTACCTGCGAACCTTTGATCTTTAGATGCGCCGGAATGGTTGCGGAAAATTCAATCAACCGATAATCATGCAGTGGAAACCTCGCTTCAATGCCGGAAGCACGCGTAAGTCTCAGTCTGTCCACATGAAAATGCACCAATGTCTGATAATCCCCATACAGACTGCGGCTCAATAAATCCGGCCCGTCAGCATCTGCATAAAGATTTGTAATATCCTTATATGAATTCAATTCACCAAACTGTGAGCCGAATTCACCATTAAACAACTGCAGCAGCTCGTGGTCATTATAATAAATGCGCCAGCGGTTACTCAGCAATTCCCGGGGAAATTCTACGCTGTAAGCAAAGCGTCTGGCTTTAATCAAAAGACTTTTCTTTTTATCGGAGTCCGGTAGTAATTGGGCCGTTTTCGTAATTCCCACCCGTAAAGGAGCAGGAATCTTATCAAATTTTGCAGCCATTTGGTCAGCGATGTACACCGGGTGACCGGCGTAAAGCTCGTCCCCACCGTCTCCTGTCAAAATATATTTCACCTTGTCTCTGGCAGCCCGTCCAAGAATAAAAGAGCCCAATTCAACGCCGATGTCGCAAAGCGGTTCTTCCATCCAATTGGTCATTTCATTTAAGTGAACCAGCTCATCAGCAGTAAACTGAACTTCGTTGTGCTGGGTTTGGTAGTGTTTTGCCATTACTCTGGCAAAATGAGATTCATCCACAGATTTTTCTGCACACCGAAAAGAAAACGTATGCGTTGTTTTATCGGTTAAACCATGAAGCAACCCCACCACGGAGCTTGAATCCATCCCACCGCTGAGGAATGCACCCGGGTCAGAGTCGCTCACATTAGCTCTGATTTTAATGGCATCCTTTGTCAACTCAAGCAGTTCTGCCATGTAATCTTCCGTCTGGCGTCCGTTTTGATGCTGGTAGGATAGATTCCAGTATTTCTTTGTTTGCAGCTTTTCTTTTTCTAAAACGAGGCAGTGACCGGTCTGTATTTTTCTTACCTTCTGAATGAACGTGTCAAGACCGGGATTGTAATTAAACAGAAGATAGTTTCGTATCGCACGAAAATTGACGTTATCTTTGATCTGCTCATCTTTTACCAGTGCTTTAAAGGAGGAACAAAACAGCAGGGTTTCATCATCCCAGAAATAAAAGAACGGTTCAAATCCCACATGGTCGCGAGTCAAAATAAATTTATCTTTGGAAGCATCCCAGATTGCCGCGGAATATTGACCGTTCAACTTTGCAAATGCAGCTTCACCTTTTTTTTCATACGCAGCAAGGAGAAAACTCGCCGTCGAATCTTCCGGTTTTCTGCTAAACTGGCTTGTATTCGCATCCCCAAAAATATTTCCTGAAGCTGCAACGACAACAGATTTATCGTTATTATAGGCTAAACCGGTACCATTGTCAATAGTCGACACTCCAGATTCACTGACGCCAATAGCGATGTGACGATCCATAAAGGAATTAGTCGGCTTTTCCGAATTCCCCTCAGGCAGTAAATTAAAAAATCGTTCTTTATTTACTGTTTTATTCCTGTCCCGATGTACGATTCCGAAAATCATATTTTTTTCTCCAA
>CAYVXE010000021.1:21059-53267 GCA_964455375.1 uncultured Calditrichaceae bacterium | reverse complement strand
ACGAGCACCGTTAAACGCGTTGTCTGTGCCGTATCCATTCTATATGGCACAGACCAGCGCGATTTTCTTGATAACAAAATAACAAGAGGTTTCTATGGCGCAACCAAATAAGAATGTAAAGGCGAAAAGCCAATCTTCCAAACAGGTTAAAAACGGCAACGGCAGTCAGGCTAAAACGACCATCGCGGAACTCCAGGAACAACTCGCTGAGGCTAACGGGAAACTTAAGGACACAATGGAAATCCTTCAGGAGAAAACCGAACAAAAACAAACAGCTCAACAAGACCTCGAAAAATTCAAAAGCGAAAATCAAATGTTAAAAGAAGAAAATGACACCCTCGACAAAAAACTAAGCGCACTTGAAAAGAATACAGCAAATGAAATGGCAAAAGTGAAAAGAAACTTGCGGGAAACGGAGAGACAACTGAATAATATGAAGGCAGAAAATGAAAGTCTGGCAAAAAAGGCAGACGACTTTGACAAAATTGAGACCGCAACAGCGACTTTTCAAATATATATTAATTATGAGGAAGGTGAATATCGCGGACGCATCATACACAACTTATCAAAGGATATCCTGAAATTCTCGGAATTGAATTTCGATGATCTGAATGATTTCATAAAAAAATACATCCCTGCCCCTGAACTACATAGCACGGATGCAACACCTGAAACAGAAACGGAATGGCAATCAGTAGCGACAACCGAAGAAACATTTGTGGTAGAGGAAACATTTGAAAAAAAAGTTCCGGCGGTTTCTTCTGTGCTAGACCAAGTCATGCTTAAACAGGCAGGAGAATTTTTCAATGTAGAGAACACAGTGCGCTCAAACCAAGACTTTTCCATTCATTTAAAACTGAATTTTACAGATATCATGGCCTCAGTTTTGCAGGATGAAAGCCAGTTCGCTTTCGAAGTGGACGTACTTGCCAAAAACACGGAAAACACTATTGTAGCAAAAAATGGATTTGCCGATGAAGTGCCGCTCACGACCCAGGGTTATGAATGTTCCATTAAAATGCCGCGGTTGGAGTCTGGAAATTATCAGTTCAGTATCTACACCACCATCCCGGAAATTCAGTTCCTGGCCCAAGATGTTATTGAGGTACAAGTAAATTATAACTGATGCAAAATGTCAGTTTTGATTTTCAAAACTGTCTATATATTCTTCCGGGAAATAACTCCCTGAATGATTGATGCGTACTTTGCTGTTTTTTACGATGAATTCACCTGTACGCCAGTTATCGCGCATTTCATAGTTACATTGAGGACATCTGTGGATGATCCAGTTACCATCGCGATAGGATTCGCAAACATGGTGTTCATAATTGGCTGCCGTTTCGAACTTGAGTTCTAAACCGGATTCTTTTCTCTTCATATTACTTCTCCTGATTCACATTCACCAACTGTACTAACGATTAATCCTGAAACAAAATTCCAAAACAATAAGTTTGTAATTTACAATTAATATCGTTTAATCCAAAAAAAAGTTAATTTTTTTTCCCTCCAACCCATGTATTAAAGAATGCTCGCCCCATTTTGAAGTTGTAATTCATATTAATGTCCATCATTATTACAGTTCTCATTAGAGTTGCAAACAAAATACCACAAAATGACATTCATAGCACCACGACGGCAGTATACGCCTGATTTATAACAACTTAAGTGATTAAGCAATTTTAATTCGATTTGCATTGTCACGTGATATGTAAAATAAAATGTTGTTCAACAGGGTAAAAATTGCCCGATCTGGAGTTTTATTCACCATTTTATTTTGATATTTATTTATAGAATTTCACTATTCTTTAAAACTCTCTTCGGAAAATTCCTTGACTTTAAATTTCCAATCCACTATATATTGAAATCAATTCACACCTCCCCACACAACCAATAGAGAATCCAACATGAAAGACAAAAAAGCCCTGAGCACAAAGGCATACGAACCTCTGCAGGAAGGCGAACGATATGAACCGTACATTCCGGCTACTGAAAGTCCTCTGGAATTTACCATTAAGTCTGTATTAACCGGCATCGTTTTCGGCGTTTTATTTGGCGCGGCAAATGCCTATTTGGGGTTACGCGCCGGCTTGACTATTTCAACATCCATCCCGGTGGCAGTTTTAACAGTAGCTGCTTTTAAAGCATTGGAGTCCATGGGACAAAAGAGCGGTATTTTAGAAGCAAATATTTCTCAAACCATCGGGTCAGCCTCGAGCTCCGTTGCCAGCGGCGTCATCTTTACACTACCGGCGCTGTTTCTGTGGAAATTGGCGCCCTCACTTCTGCAAATGACGTTGCTGTCTATGTTCGGCGGCTTACTGGGCGTGCTCTTTATGATTCCACTGCGTCGTTTTCTCATCGAGAAAGAACATGGAAATCTCCCTTATCCCGAAGGAACGGCTTGTGCAGAGGTGCTGGTCGCCAGTGAAGGTGGTGGTGACCAGGCAAAAAATGTGTTCTGGGGTCTCGGAATTGGTGCACTCTTCAAATTTATCACCGGCTGGATTCGCATCATTCCGGATGATCTTCATGTGAACATCCCATTTTTAAAGAAGGGACAAGTTGGTATGGATGTCTCGGCAGCGCTTTTTGGCGTCGGTTACATTCTGGGTCCGAGAATCGGCGCTATCATGATCGGCGGCGGGCTGCTCTCCTGGCTCATCATCATTCCTGCTATCGCTTACTGGGGAGATGCACGTGTCATTCCGCTTTATCCGGAAACAGTCAAACTCATTGCGGATATGACTCCGGCAGAAATATGGACGCGCTACATTCGCTATATCGGTGCCGGAGCGGTAGCAACCGGCGGCCTGATCACGCTTATCAAAAGCATTCCTACTATGATCGAAAGCTTTCGCGTGGGGGCACAGCAATTAAAAGCCCGGCTTGACGAAACCAAATTACGGATTCCACGGACTGAAAGGGATCTTCCCCTTTCAGTTGTTGGAATCGGTGCCGGAATTATTGTTTTAGCCATGGCGAGCATACCGCATGTTTTCGGCCAATTGGACACGTTTTTCATCCGGTTAGCCGCCGCCATTCTGGTGGTTATTTTCGCTTTCTTTTTTGTTACCGTTTCATCCAGAATTGTGGGGTTAGTGGGTGTCACCTCCAATCCCACCAGCGGCATGACCATAGCCTCGCTTCTGGCCACGTCAACGATTTTCCTATTGTTGGGATGGACAAATGATGCCGGCAAAGTCGCTGCACTGACCATTGGTTGTGTGGTAGCCATTGCCGCATCCATCGCCGGAGACACGTCTCAGGATTTAAAAACCGGCTTTCTTTTAGGCGCAACGCCGCGCAAACAGCAAATCGGCGAATTGGCCGGGGTCTTAACCTCGGCAACATTTGTTTGCCTGGCCGTCATTCTGTTGGACAAGGCGTATGGATTTGGCACCAAAGCTCTGCCGGCACCGCAGGCAACACTCATGAAAGTCGTGATTGAAGGCGTTTTGCAAAATACGTTACCCTGGACATTGGTGGGAATTGGTATTTTCATTGCCCTGGCCTGCGAACTGTTCCGCATCCCCAGTTTGCCGTTCGCAGTTGGCGTCTATTTACCTTTGAGTACATTTACACCGTTATTCATCGGTGGTCTTCTCAGGCTCTTTTTGGAGAAGAAAGCTGCTTCGCCGGAAAATGCTTCAGCCCGCCGTGAAAGGGGCGTGTTGTTTGGTTCCGGTTTAGTCGGCGGCGAAGGCATTCTCGGCATCGGCATCGCTGCGGTGGCGTTTATCGCGGGAAAAGCCCCGCAAGGATTCGGGTGGCAGTGGGCTGGCGCCGCGGCGCCATTGATGGGTCTCTTAGCATTCACATTGTTAGTCCTGTTTATGGGAAAAAGTTGTATCGAAAGGAAAAACTAAACCTGCAAAAAAACATCACGTTTTAAATTTTTCTCCTGCTTGATCCTTTAAAAAATATTTTCTATTTTGTAGTTTAAATTTCATTAACAACATTCCATTTTATGATTTTCAAAGCCATCGAATTTGCCGTAAAAGCGCATTCCGGACAGTTCCGTAAACAGTCCAGACTTCCATACATCGTTCACCCCATTGCGGTCGCCAAGTTGCTCATAACCCACAACTGTCATGACACGACTGTGGTCGCAGGCATTTTACACGATACAGTTGAAGACACACCGGTAACATTGAAAGAATTACAGGAACAATTCGGTTCAGCAGTCGCAGAATTAGTTGCGTATGCCACAGAACCGGACAAATCATATCCGTGGGAAATGCGCAAACAACACACGCTCGAAACAATCCGGTCGGCGCCCGAAGAAGCGTGCCTTCTCATCTGTGCAGACAAACTGCACAATTTGCGCTCGATTCGGGAAGAGATGATGCAATCAGGTGAAGCGGTCTGGCATCGCTTCAGCAGACCGAAAGAAAAACAGCGCTGGTATTTTGAATCTTTGGTACAAGCGTTTAACGACAACATAGATGGCGAGGTTACGCACAATTTATTCAAGAAATTTGAAGAAGAAGTCAGAAACGTATTTGGTGACCACAAATAAAAATACCGGTTATACAGATATTAGAAAATGAAATCATGAAAAAATCGACAAACTAAATTTTATGATTATGCAAATCTCAGAACCAACAACCCTGATCACAGATTATCTTCTTGGCGCCTTAAACCTCTATTTGGCGGCAAGACTGTGGAAAACGGGTAAAAGCAAAAACAGCCAATCGATTAAGTTGTGGAGTGGCGCATTCCTGGCGTCGGCAATCGCAGCAGTGGTGGGCGGTACATCGCACGGTTTCGCATTTTATCTTAGTGATTTTGCCGACAGCATCATCTGGAAAACAACGATTTATTCCATCGGACTGGCAAGTTTTTTTATGCTCGCCGGAACCATTACCGCCACCTTAACCAACCCGCTGAAAAAATGGCTTTTGATGCTCACTGGAATAAAGTTTTTGTTGTTTGCCCTTTGGATGATGACCCACAGCGCCTTTAAATATGTCATTTATGATTACGGCCCTGCGATGGTCGGCGTCATGCTGCTTCTAATTTATGCCTACTTGAGAAAAAAAGAAAAAGGTGCGCCTTATATTATCACCGGTATTTTGATTTCATTTTTTGCTGCCGGTATTCAACAAGCAGGGCTTACTATTCACAAATATTTTAATCATAATGACTTATATCATGTCATCCAAATGGGCGCGATGATTTTTCTTTACAAAGGGGCACGCAAGCTGAAGGATCAGAGATGAGTGATTCAGAGCAAATCAAAAGCAGGTACGTCAGCGACATCAACCAAAACGTGCACCCTGCTTTAAAAAACGAATTTTCACCATTATCCATTGGTGAATTAAAAGTCTGGCCACCGGTTGTTTTGGCGCCCATGGCCGGAATTACAAATGCGCCGTTTCGAAAACTTTGCAAAAAATTCGGCGCCGGCTTGTACGTGAGTGAAATGGTGACCGCGCGGTATCTTGCAGAAACTGAAACCGAAAAAGTTCGTAAGGCAGCTTTTGCTGCCGATGAAACCCCTCGCAGTTTGCAGCTCTACGGGGTTGATCCTTACTATGTGAGTAAAGCCGTGACAAAATTGGTTCGCGAGCATCATGTGGACCACATCGATATGAATTTTGGTTGTCCGGCAAAAAAAGTGACTAAAATCGGCGGTGGCGCTGCCATTCCCGTCAAACCAAACCTGCTGCGCAGCATCGTCAGGGCAGCGGTGCAACATGCGGACTCCATCCCGGTTACCATTAAATTTCGCATGGGGTTGGATGAAAACTACACCACCTTTCTTACGGCCGGTAAAATTGCCGAAGAAGAGGGATGTGCAGCGGTCGCCTTACATGCGAGGACGGCATCACAATTGTACAGCGGCACGGCGCAGTGGGAAGCGATTACCGAATTAAAGCAAGCAGTAAAAAGTGTGCCGGTACTGGGTAACGGTGACATATGGGAAGCCCGTGACGCCTTGAGAATGATGCGGATGACCGGTTGTGACGGCGTCGTTGTAGGACGGGGATGTCTTGGCAGACCCTGGCTTTTTCGCAATCTTGCCGATCTTTTTAATGGCCATTTACCGCACGATCCACCTGATTTGGGGAAAACCGTCGAAATTATGCTGGCACACCTGCATGCACTTGGCGATTGGTTTGGAGAAGCGTTGGCTGTGAAAATGTTTCGCAAACAGACTGCCTGGTATTTGAAGGGATTTCGTTGTGTGAAACCCTTTCATGACAGGCTTGTCCGCATCAAATCTTTTGCTGAGGTGGACGACATCTGCCACCAACTCAATCCTGATGAACCTTTTCCCACCACCCATCTCCGGGTTGCCCGCGGCAAACGGCGTCGAAAACAAAAAGTATCTCTGCCGCCCGGTTATCTGGATGATCTTGACGATGCCACCCCACCTTCGCTCGCCGGTGAATTAGCTGTGTCCGGCGGATAGCATTTTTCCCACTCGTCAGCGCAATTTTTTCTTGAAACATTTATTTCAAAGCGAAATCGTCAAATTATTATAAATTTTTCTGTTTTCGGAAAAATTCCTAACCTCAATTTTGAATTACATTTTTGTATTTCACCTCCCATATCTTTAGTCAAAACAGTACATCTGGAGAGTAAAAGTACAAAAAATGTCATTTTGATTGTGGCACAGAGTTTGTAAATCAAGAGATTAAAAGTTTGCTAAATAAACGCAATTTTCTGCTTGTTGGCAAAGTCTGGCTCAAAATGCCGATAATTAAACGTTATTCGTTAAATAATTGTTACTTCCTTAATTTTGATAAAGAATAAAAAAAACTCTGCCGATGAATACACACAAGAAACCATTAAAAGGAAAAATTCTTATGCGGCGATTGTATTATATTCATCCTAAAATTCAATTTACATTTATTCGGTATATGACCGTATTAATGTCAATTGAAATTATTTGCTTTGCGATCGTTTTGCTATTTGTCGAAAACATTACCAAATCATACCCCAAAGATTATTCGGTTTACGCTTATTACGGCTCTACGTTGGTAATGGTTCTTTTATTTTCGGTTATCAATATCTATTTCGGAGCAAGATTTTCACACCGTATCGCAGGTCCTTTGGTGCAATTACAACGCGTGTTGTCCCGGGCAACACGCGGAGATTACAGTGTCCGTGTACGTTTAAGATCGAATGATTATTTACAGGAGTTTTCCGGCAGTTTGAACGAGTTTCTCCAACACCTGGAAGAAATCCAGGAGAAAAAATCCACAAAATCTTTTTGAAAACCACCTTTGATGTTTTACAGCCAGATGCCGGAAAATCTGTGTCATTTATTTACAGAATCAGTTTAATTCATTTTTTTCTGAATGATTGTAGGGAGCATTATTGATGAATGCACTGACGTTAGTTAAAAGGAATACTTGTTTGAATGTCGCCTTGGCATTATTTTTTTTACCAGCAGTATTGCTTACACACGTTAAACTAATAAACGCGCAATCTGTTGTTCAAAAGGACAATGCAACTTCCGGCGCATTGACAGCCTTTACGATAAGCACGATTGGAGAACCCAGAACCTGGCGAACCGGTTTTACCGTCGCTGGAGATACGATTCCCGATGTGATTATCACTGCGGTTGATATTAACCAAAACCCTGTAACGGATTATACTGGCATTGTTTATTTAGCTGAAAGAACCCTGGACGGTGACGGGCGCATCTGGCCGGACAGCATCCAGATTGTCAATGGGCAGTGGCAGGGCGACCTTATATTATTCCGTGCAGGGAGAAAACCGGTTTCAAAGTTGACTCCGGGGGATATTTGGGTTGAAATCAGCGACCGGGATACTCCTGATGAACATATAGGTCTAAGCAACCGAATACAAGGATTTCCAGCATCTTACAAACGGCTTCTTCTTCTCTTGCCAGGAGAGCACAATGAACCCGGCAGCCTGTCAGGTAAAGGAGGGCAGGTCCTCAGTCAGGTAGAAGGGTCAGAATTTCTTGTTTCTATCTATGCAACAGATAACTATTTTAATAAAGTCGAAAGACGAGACAATGATCTGGTTATTTTTGACAATGTCTCTTTGACTTCGTCAGATCCCACTGCGCAATTGCCGGATACGACATTACGTTTGAATGAAGGTAAGTTTTTGGATATTCCGGTGACCCTCAATATCTCCGGCAGCACCCTGGCAGTCCAGAATGTTTCAGATATTTCGATCTTATCAAATGTCAGTACAGCCGTGCCTGTGATTAATCAGGGATTAGATCATTTTATTCTGGATCCTTTAGTAGGCCCTTATACCGCGGGTGATTCAGTAGCCATTAATATTCACGCGGAAACCAGCTCCAATATTCTTTTTACCGATTTCAATGGATTTGCAAATTTAACTACTTTTACCGGATCCGACACGATAAATAATATCGTCGTCGGACCTTTTACTGACGGACAGTGGAATGGTAACATTCTACTCACTCGCGCTGGTAATGATATTAAAATACAAGTAAGCGACGGAACAACGCCGTCTCATTCAGGAGAAAGCAACGTATTTGAGGTTCTAGCTGGAGATTTGGCGAATTTAATCGTTTTGTTGCCGAGGGAGGCGTTTACGCCTGGATTGGCATCCGGTAAAGCCGGGACACCCGAGAAACAAATTGCCGGTGAGACATTTACAATTCAAGTGCGTGCTACGGATAATTGGTGGAATGCGGTGCAACCGGGTGAGTTAGATTTGCACTTTTCATCCACAGATACATTAGCCGTGCTACCACCGGACACAATTCAGAATGTCGCTGAGGCCGCATACCAGGTAACTTTTTTCACCGAAGGACAAAATCATGTTCAGGTGGAGGCAACAAACCATGCGGTTTTAACAAATCCGGCTCTGTCGTCAGAGTTTTTTCTCGACCTTGGAACGGTTGACCATTTTGTTTTTTCTATGATTGACACAGGACAGAATGCGGGTGTAAAATTCCCAGTCCGGATCGAAGCACTGAATCGTTTCAATAATCTTGTGACGGATTACCAGGACGAAATCGTTTTGTCTGCTACATCCGGTAACGGCACGATTTCACCAACCGGAGTTACATTGTCAAACGGCGTTTGGGAAGATTCGATTTACGTAACTCGGGCTGAAGAAAATGTTGTTCTGCACGTTAGTGATTTTGTGGCACCACCGTTCACTCACACCGGCGCAAGTAATGCATTTAATGTGAGACCGGACTCCCTGGCTGCAATGCAGATCGTCCTTCCGGGTCAGGAAGCAACGCCCGGAGTTGAGCCGGGGATTAAGAATTCACCGAATCCAGTCGTGGCTGGAAATCCGGTGAATGTCCTCGTTCGCGCAGTCGATCGTTTTTGGAATGTTGTCCCGAACCATAACGACGCTATCGCTTTCACCGCAACTGACACTTTTACGGTTTTTCCTGATTCAATCAGATTCTCTCAGGGTGAAGTGATCGTTCCAACAATTTTCCGCACAGCCGTGCCGCAGATTCTGTCCGGTTATTTTAAGGAATTAACAGGCTTTCCCATAGCCCAAAGTGCAGCACTCATTGTTTCACCAAATGCTTTTTCACGACTCTTGCTTTTACAGCCCGGCGAACAACTTCTACCCGGTGATAACGAAACAGACCCCTTGAAACGCCCCGGTAGAATCGGGGAACCGGGGATTCAAACAACAGGTCTGGCTTTTAATGTTCGGGTACTTGCTGTGGATAATTCCTGGAACCCCGTAAACACAGCCCCTGCAGACAGAGTTACGCTGTTCCTCACCGATAATCAGGCGGTGATTACGCCGCCAGACACCGTTCTCGTAAATGGACAGGCACAGTTCTCCATTATTTTAGGTCAGGGTGGAAATCAGGTTGTACGGGCGCAGGATTTGTCCGATTCCCAAATTGCTGAATCACCGGACGGTGTCGTCAATGTCCTGGCTGGGGGACTGCATTACGAGATTTCTACGTCCGTTTCACAAATTACCGCCGGAGAACTGTTTTCAATCAACGTCGTGTTTAAAAACGGTATTGGGGAATTGGTAAGCAGTGCAAATAACTTAGTGACCTTAACCGCCGTCTCGGCTGCAAACCTGGAAGATGTCGTTGAGATACCGCAAAACAGGACGTTTAATCTTTTAGCCGGTGAACGAACTCAGAACATATCATTGATGAAAGCCGGGAAAATCCGTCTGAAAGTCTCGGACAATCTCGGCAACGATCCCATTTTCTCGGAACCCGTACAGGTCTCAGCCGCACAGGTGTCAAGCATTGCCGCGTCATCTTCGGTACAGGAACTTGCCGCAGGTAAAAGTACCACAATAACCGTGAGCATTCATGACCGTTTCTCAAATCCGGTTTCATCTAAAGAAATAAGGTTTAACGTCGTTTCCGGCAGCGGGCAGGTTTCAGAACAGAGCGTAACCTCGGATGATTCCGGGAAGGCTTTCATTACATTTACAGCAGGAAATGTTACCGAGAACAATCGCATTCAGGTAACAGCGGACTCGGTGTCCACTGAAGTTGAAATTATTGTGAACTTAACCACATCAGACCAGCAGGATGGTGTGGTGGTTAATTATCCAAATCCGTTTGGACGTTTGGAAGAAGCAACGACTATCGACTACTATCTTTCCGAAAATGCAGATGTTTCTTTGAAAATATTCGATTACTTCGGGAATTTGGTCTGGTCTGCAGAATTTCCGGCGGGAACGCCGGGCGGTAGAGGCAGGGCGCTATCCGTTCATCCAAATTCTGTTACGTGGTCTGGCATGAATGACCGCGGTCAAAAAATTGGTAACGGGGGCTACATCCTGGTTGCAAAAGCAGTGGCAAATGGTAAGGAGATTATGAACACAAAGAGAAAAATTGTCGTTCTCAGATAGTGATGTGAATTTTTTGGAGTTTATGATGAAAATAAAAATGCGATTCTTACGTTGGATGGTTTTGCTGGTTTTGGGTGTCTTTGTGAATCCTGCAGCGGCACAGAACGGACAGGCTGGCGTACCCGGATCCTATCTTTATATGGGAGTCGGCGCTCGCGCCCTCGGCATGGGCGGGGCGTACACCGCCGTTGCAAATGATGTTACCGCTGTATTTTGGAATCCTGCGGGACTGGCTGTACAGAATCCGTTTCAATTATCCTTCATGCATTCCGTTTTGTTTGTGGATACGTCTTTAGACTTCTTAGCAGCAAGCGCGCCAACCGAACATTTCGGTAGTTTCGGGGTCTCTTTAATTTCGTTGTCATCAGGGAATTTTGAACAGCGCAATGCTTTGAATCAGGTAACAGGACAATTCAACACCAGGGATCTGGCTTTTTTTATTTCATGGTCGAAAGAAATCCTGCCAAATTTCTCCATTGGGCTAAATTATAAATTTGTCAATCAAAAGATCTTGAGTTTCTCGGGAAGCGGTAACGGTTTTGATCTGGGTGTGAAAGCAAAACTATTTGATCACCTGGATGCAGGGCTGATGCTGGCAAATGTGATCAAACCAAAAGTCACGTTAGCAGACCAAACAGAGACATTCCCTCTGCAATTTCGTGCCGGTCTTGCTACAGAACTGTTCAATGATCAGTTGACCGTCAGCATTGAAATGTCAAAACTGAACGGGTGGAGTGACGCAATTCTTCACTTCGGCGCTGAGTACCGGGTCATGGATCGTTTGGCGTTTCGATTGGGTGCAAATGACAATAATGTCACCTTTGGAGCCGGTTTCGCTCTTGATCAGGTACAAGCCGGATACAGTACGAGCTCGGTATCAGAACTGGGTTCGCGACATCAATTTGCCCTGAACTATGCGTTCGGTGGTTTCAGAGTCGGTGCGGATGCAACTCCAGGAGTATTTTCTCCTGCGGGGGAAATGAATATTACCCGTATTAAATTAAAAGTGAAGGCCCGGTCTGCTGCCAGAAACTGGAATTTTATCATCAGCGATGCTTCCGGTAAAATTGTCCGGCAATTCAAAAAATCAGGTCAACCGCCGGAAGAAATCGTTTGGGACGGACGTAATAGCGCCGGCAGCCTTGTTTCTGATGGAGAATTCCACTACAAATTTGACCTTGAAACCGTGAACGGAAAATTCATGACGTCTCAAGGGTCTCTGGTACAAATCGATAGCAGAGGGCCCACTGGTGTCGTTTCAACCGGTGAGGAAGACTGATGCTATGGGGGGGAAATTGGGCAGTTCGTGCGACAAACGAAAAGGCAGACGATTCTTAAAATAACTTCATGTGAAAGAAAATGAAAAGAAATAGTATTTTTCTAGCTGGATTGATTGTGATCGCCGGGTATTGCCTTAGACCCGTATTTTTGTTTGCCGGTGCTACGGTGACCCCCTGGGAAAAATATGTTAGAGCGGCAGAATTATTTCAAACAGATTCCACTGCGCAACAGATAAAAGCGCTTTGCCGAAGCGTGCGAAAGGAAACAGACGATCCGGTTTTGTTCAGCCGAGCCACCCTTCTTTTATCGGATGTTTATCAGCAGAACGGAAAGTTGGAAAAAGTTCACCAATTGCTGCAGCAAATCTACACAGGAAATTTTGCTCCACAAACGATTATGCAGGAAGCAAAGTTACGTGACGGACAAACCTTTCTTGTACAGAAAAAGCACCTTTTAGCAAAGAAATTATTTTCTGATGTTGCCAAAAATACATCCAGCAATTTCCTCCGTCAGGAAGGTCGGCTTGCACTGGCGTGGCAGTACGCAGATGACATTCAGTGGACTTTGTGCGATTCTGTTTTATCTGAAATAGTCAATGAACAACCGGCCTACAATAAAGATGAACGCATGCTGGTCTTACGCGCACGGCAAAATATTGCTAAAGTGAATCCAAATGCAGCAATTGCTTTGCTCAAAAACACACATGGGAGAAGTGCCCTACGCTACCTTGCACAAGCTTACGAACAGGCCGGAAAGCCGATTTTAGCTGTCGGCGTCTATAACAAAATACACGACCTTTACCAGAATTCTCCGGAAGCTGAAGCAGCTTTATTTCAGGGCGCCGAAGTGTTTATGAAGTCCGGAGACTGGATTGCGGCGCGTTCCGAGCTGCAACGGTTCTTAGACGTTTACCCGAAAACAAGTTACCTTCCCATGATCAACTTCCGGCTTGGGTGGATCGCTTTTAAGTTGGGAAAATATGATGAAGCATTAAACTATTTTCAAAATGTTTCCACAGATATAACAGAAAGTTACATTGCATTTATGGAGGCAGAATGTTACCGCAGCATGGGCAAAAAAGATGCGGGCAAACTGCATGAAGCGGTGCTGAAATATAATCACATAATTGCGCTTTATCCGAATTCGGTCTTAGCTCCATTGGCAGAACTGCGAATGGCCCTGACGTTACTGGATGAAGGCGAGAAGAAGGATGCAATTATCAGCCTGAGGCAGTTTTTATCGTTGCATCCCAAGGATAACCTGGCTTCAGCAGCAACGTTTCTGTTGGCAACCCATGTGGACGAACCAAAGAAGTTCGATTATTTTACAACGATCCTGAGTCGATTCCCCGGCCAGGATGTTTTCGATGCTGCTTTGGCTGCACTCCAAAAACAGGACTACGACGCGGCAAATTATCAAAAAATTATTAACCGGAAGGCATATTTTAATATTCCGGACAATTATCCTTCCGACTCTTATTATCAGCGTGCCTACCATCTTCTCCTGGCGGAATCTGCTTACTATCTGCACCAATACGATGAAGCAAAAACCGAATATGCGCGGGTTAGTAATTCACAAGATAACGATTTGAACAGAAGTGCAGAGCTCGGCCAGGCATGGTGTTTATTACAGGCGAACGAAGCAGAAACTGCGGTTAAGAAATTTACCGGAATGAGAATGAAATTTACCGGTACCGATTACATTCAGGCATCGTATGGGTTAGCCTCTGCATACTTTCGAATGAAACGGTTCCAGGACGCCATTGAGACGTATCCGCTAAATTTTGAAAATGATGCATTACCGGCATTGTATCCTCTCATGGCGCAGTCTTATTTCAGAGTCGGTGAATGCTATTACCGGTTACAGTATTACAATCAGGCTATTGGAATGTGGCAGAAATTAGTCGGCAAATATCCGGCATCTGCCCTCGCTGCGGAAGCACAATATAAAGTTGCGGACACGTTTTTCAGAGCGGATCATTTTGACGAAGCCAGCACTGCTTTCCAGCAGGTTTTAACCAACTACAGAAACAGTGAATTTGCTCCGAAGAGTATTCTGGGTCTTGGACAGTCTGAATATAATGCAGGTCATTATGTAATTGCCGTCAAATACTATCAACGCTTCATTCATGAATATCCTCAAGATGACCTGAGTAAAGATGCCATCGACGGTTTAATGCTGTGCTATTACCAATTGGGAGAAACGGAAGAGGCGACGGAAACGCTGCAAAAAGTCATCGACCAATCCCCAGGCAGTCCGCTGGCTGCTGACGCCCGCTATAAAATTGGTGAAAATTATTTTGAAGGGCAACAATACGATAATGCGATTCAGTCATTTAAGGAAATATTAACCAGATATCCGGGGTCGTCCTATTCCATGGATGCACAATTTACCTTAGCGCTGGCATTTGCAAAAAAAGGCGATTTCCATTCAGCTAACAACGAATTTGCTCGTTATGTGCAATATTTCCCCCACAGCTCGCAAATCCCGGAAGCCTTGTTTAACCTGGCAGTAGGTTATTTTAATGTGAAAAGCTACATGAGTGCGGTGGATTACTTTAAAAGAATTATCGAAGAATTTCCCACCAGTGTCTATTTTCAAAAGGCGTTACAAAATATTGGCCTTTGCTATGAAAATCTCGAAGAAAAAGAAAAAGCCCTTGAGTACTACAAACAATATTTAGTGTCTTTCCCCAACGATGCAGATAACAGTGATAAAATCAAATTAAGCCTCGCAAAACTATCCGTAGAAACCAACAAAACGGAAGAAGCTCTGGCTTTATATCGAAATTTACGATTATCAAAAAACCGGGATATTGCCACAGAAGCCGCATTTCATTTAGGGACGGCCGAGTTGAAATTAAAGAACGCTGATGCTGCCACAGAAGCATTTATCCTGGCAATTCGGAAAGGTAAAAAAGATAATTATTTTCGAATGAATGCATTGTCGCAGTTAGCGGCAATTTATGAAACAAGCCAGAAATGGCAAAAAGCGATTAAATTGTATAAAATGCTTATTGACAGCACCTCTGAAGAAAAGTGGGCAGAAGCTGCACGTCAGAGAATTACACTAATTAAATCCACAATAAAACAGTAGGAGAAAAAATAATGGAATTGAACGTTATTCAGACATTACAATCGAGCGTTACAATGCTGGTTTTATTGATTTGTTCAATTGTGGCTTTGACGTTTATTTTTGAGCGCTGGTTGTTTTTCAAAAAGTCTTCGATAAATGCGGACGTTTTTTTTAAACAAGTCAAAGAAGCTTTGCAACGGGGCGGCATGGACACGGCAATCGGTGTTTGCAGTGCATCTCTGGCGCCGCTGGCATCCGTAATCAGAATAGGGCTTGAAGAATCGGATAGAGGGCCAAAAGCCGTACACGAAATGATGGAAGTCACTGCCATGGAAGAAAGATCAAAATTGGAAAAGAACCTCGGCGTGTTGGGAACATTGGGAAACATTTCGCCGCTTATTGGATTATTGGGCACGGTTGTAGGAATCATTCGGGCGTTTCATGCCATTGCGGTTACTGGTCAGGGTGGTGCCTCAGTTATTTCAGCAGGCATTGCTGAAGCGCTTATTACAACTGCCGGTGGTCTCATTGTGGCGATTCCGGCAGTCGTATTCTATAATTATTATTTGCGCCGAGTCGGCTCTGTCATGACGGAAATAGAAACGGTCAGCAAAAAAGTTCAGGTTTTAATAAGTCCGACCACATAGGCTATTATGGAGCAGAATATGAAATCCGAACGGAAAGGTCTGAGTGAAATTAATTTGACATCCCTGGTGGATGTTTCTCTGACCCTTGTAATTATTTTTATGGTGTCTTCTCCTTTTATTGTACAATCCCAAATACAGGTATCTACGCCATCAATCAAAAAGGAGAAAACAGTACCTGGCAGTTCATCAGATGTGAAAGTGGAATTGTATTTGCGTGAAGATGGTGAAGTGCTTCTTAACGGCCAAATCGTTCCCAGCGATAGTTTACATGCATCTCTCACCACTTTGCTGGCTGCCAGTCGTAATAAACAAGTGCTCA
Source organism: uncultured Calditrichaceae bacterium (assembly GCA_964455375.1). Classification (GTDB taxonomy): domain Bacteria; phylum Zhuqueibacterota; class Zhuqueibacteria; order Oceanimicrobiales; family Oceanimicrobiaceae; genus CAYVXE01. Next base: position 37,124 of record CAYVXE010000021.1, on the reverse strand, counting down.
TCAGCGCTGACGGAAATGTCATGCACGACGACGTAGTTGCCTTGATGGATGCCGCAAATCAATGTGGTGCGGTAAAACTTTCCGTTGTAAAGCGAAAATGATCCTTCTCCCAAAATGGAAAAGTCAACATAAACGAGGCTTGTATGTTAGAACCCATAAATAAAATTGAAATTACACCGATGGTCGGTGTGGCCTTAATTCTGGTGATTATTTTTGTTGTTACCTCACCGATTATTAATGCACCGCCAATGAAAAAAGACGTACAGTTGCCAAAGGCAACCACAGTCCAGGCGCACTCTAAAGTAAACATTCTGATTACGTACGCGGAAGACGGCGAATTGGCGGTAAATGACGAAAAGATCCCTAAAAAATTATTGATATCCAAGATACAAGACATCTTGAAAAAGAATCATAAGAAACTGGTTATTATTCGGGCTGACAAACATGTTTTACATAAAGATATACTGGCCCTCTTGAGTGCAGTCAAAAAATCCGGAGCTGAAAATATTGCTATTGCCACTGAACAGAAAAGTCGTTTGGATATTTGATGAATAAAAAGTTCACCGAAACGAACAACAGAGGATAGCAACAAATGGACACGTACCAGATTTCGCGCGCGGAGAGAATGAAAGCAATCCTGAGAACGCGTTCCCAAAAATTGAGGATTAAACTCTTCAAAAGGCCGGGCCTGCGTTTTAGTTTAAGCGGGGGATTGTCTATTGGCATCCACGCAATCATTTTTATTTTCTTTTTCGTACTCACCAAATACGGTTCTCCGGACGTCTTTGAAATCCGTAATATCGATTTTGTCGATCTCTCAGATGATTTTGAAAATAATCCCTTTGCGCCGGAAGAAACCAATGTTGCCTCAGAGGCAATTCCAAATCAGGTCGTTTCTAACACATTAGGTGTGGATGCTCCCAACGCCACGGACGCACCACGGTCATCCATCAAGCCGGAAAAGTCGGGTCAGCCGCATAAAATAGGCCGCAAACAAGCTCCTATAAATTTAGCAAATATGGCGCCGCTTGTTTTAGATGCCCCCAAATCAGATGACGTGCTGCATGTGTTCCCTTCAAATGGCCTCAAAACCCTTGAAAAGGGCAATAAAGTTTCACGCGGCATTGATCTGAATTCGAAGAGTTTTATGAAATTGGTTGCTGATAAAAAGCCTGATTTTCTCGCCCCGGACACCAATATTCCCCATTCCGGTATTGTATTAGCAAGTAAAACAATCAGTGTGAAAAAACAAAATGAACAAGTCTTAGCCGGTCCGGCAGTGCTCACTGAAAATTCTCTCCGGGTTGAGAAAAATCCAGACACTGACAAACCACAAAAACTTGTGAACAATCTGTCTAAATCAAAAATGTTTATTACGGGTCCCCTCGCTTCGCGGGGAATATTATATAAAATTATCCCAAAGTTCCCACGGTCTGCAAAACGGCAGGGTATCGGGGCAACGATCTCGCTGCGATTTACAGTCATGGAAACGGGCAAAGTCAAAGAAAATGTGATCGTTGTGCGTACAAGTGGGTCAAAAGATTGGGATGATCAGGTGATTGACACCTTAAAGAAGTGGCGCTTTAAACCGTTGCCGGTTTTGGGAAGAAAAGACCAGTCCGGAGTCATTACGTTTCAGTTTGTACTCGAATAACCGTTACAGAATAATTTATGACAATCAGTTTCCTGAGGTAAGTTTAGAGGTTGAGAGAGATTATCATGAAGAGAATTATTTGTTCACTATTGATTTTATTGCCACTTTCATTGAGTTTTGCCCAAACAGCGGATTCAACGAAAAGTGATCAGTTAGACGATGTGGTGGTTCAGGAAAATTTCGAAGACGAATTTTCCGAAGATAAATTCCCCGTCCAATTTAATCTGGATTTATCGGATGTTATCAAGATTGATGAACGGGTTAATTGGAAAAGCCTAGATGTCATTTATGAAAAAGATGTTCAGGGTGGTGCGAATGCTATGCCGTTGCATTTGTCCAAACCGCAATTTACTTCCCTGCAGCCGGCCCCGGTAAAACAATTTTTTGTAAAACTGCAATCAGTGAAAAAATGGGAACTGAACATTATGACCAGTGAAGGAACCCTTTTCCGACGTATAACCGGAAATGGGAATCCACCATCAATTATCACTTGGGACGGTTTGAGCGACACGGGGGATCTATTGATTCCCGGACTTTCGTACTCCTACAGTTTAAATGCTGTGGATAAAGCAGGCAACAAACGATTGTTTACAGGAAAAACTTTTTCCGTACCGTCTTTTTATCTGAAACAGGATAACGCGGTTATTATTGGAATTTCCGGACAGATGTTATTTGCGGATGTCGGCTATGGTCTGAACCCGGGTGCACAGAATTTAGCCGCAGAAGTTGCAGGCATTATCCGGTTTTCATCCAATAAGAATCGGATTTCCTTTTCCTGCTCAAATTCCAACATCGATGAATTCATCAGCCTTGTCGCGAAAGAACTCGTTGTTGAAAACAGCTCGTTCTGGCATATTAAGCGAGATGATTTGCCGGGTGATAATTTATACTTGTATATTGAATAAGTTCACTTATCGCAGCAAATCTTTCATTACGACAAAATTACCGTCATTTGCCGCCGGTTTAATATTCAAAATCTTTGCCATTACATTATATAATTGAATATTTTCAAAGGGCTCCACAATGAGACCTTTCTTAAACGCCGGCCCACTGGCGATGAAGGTCGCTCCCATGGACATTGCCCGGTTATCAAAACCATGATTGCCGCCCGTCATGTAATGGTGATTGCTGCCGTTCAGGTGATTTCGTTTTGCAGCCTTGTGCGACGTGATTGACCAGCCTTCATCGGCGATGGCGATGATTTGCGGAATACGCGGATTGTCGTTGTAATGAAATCGTGCCGGCATGTCCGTTTTCCGGTAGACTGCAAGATGTGGATTTGCATCTTTCAATTGATGGTAAATTTTATCTTCTGATGTCTTAACATTCAGTGCTGCAACCGGATTCCAGTCGATGACTTCCACATTTCTCATATCGATATAATCATCCAGGTAAATGACTCTGTCCGGACTGATGGCGGCCATGCCGTGGTCTGAAACGACAATAATGTTTGTTTTGCCCAGCAGGTATCTTTTTTTTAATCCCTCCAAAAGCAGGCCGACAGTGGAATCGATTTTTGCGATTCCCGCAACCAGTTCTTTTGAGTCCGGCCCGTCTTTATGTCCCAAATCATCGATGCTGCTGAAGTAAAGTGTCATGAATGCCGGTCGTTTATCAGCGGGTAAATCGAACCAGTGCAGCACCTGCTTTACCCTGTCTGCATTTGAAATGCTGCCGTCGTAGGCCTGCCAATAAGCCGGCAGCACACCTTTGATTTTCGCTTCCGAGCCTGGCCAGAAAATCGGCGCCGTACGCAGACCCTGTTTTTCAGCCGTGACCCAGATAGGTTCACCGCCCCACCACGCCGGGTCACGAACCGCGTCCCGCATACTCATTTTGAAATATTTCTTGCGCTGCGGATCATACATATTATTGGCGATAATGCCATGATGCTCAGGGTAAAGTCCGGTGACGATGCTGTAATGATTGGGAAATGTTTTGGTTGGAAAACATGGAATAAGCCGTTTGGCCCGCACACCATGTTTAATGAGATAATCTAAATTGGGCGTTTTAGCTTTCTCGGGGTAATCCCAGCGAAACCCATCGATCGAGATAAGGATGATTGTCTGCTGCGGTTTTGAGCATCCGGAAACGATACTGATAAACAGAAAAATGAGAAGATATCTTACGGCATGTCTGAATTCGTTTTTCATGATAACCTGAATTTTAAATTTTAAGAGGATAGTCAGTCAAAAAGAAAAAAACGCAAAAAAGAAATCAGATGAAAGGAATTTTATTATTTACTTACCGGGTATTGCTGTGATTTTATGTTGTAAGATGGTTTCGTGGTTATGACGTTTTTTTTATTTTTTAGGAACTGTGTGACTCTGTTTTGCAGGAAATTTTTTAAGCATCACCATCAATATAGAATTGCCTGATCTCCTGGATGCCAAATGGTTCCCCAATGATCGTGAGCAGGTCGTTTTCTTTGAAAATAGTGCTGCTTCCGGGAATGATGACGTCACCTTGCCGGCGAATCAACGTAACAAGCGTTCCTTCAGGAAACCCGGCGTCAGTTACAGTCATGCCAATAAGTTGAGCAGACTTATCCGTTGATTTAATCTGTAAAGAAAGTGAATAGTCGCCTCTGCACAGTAACTCCTTTAACTGCTGTTCGTCTTTAGCTTTCAGCCAGGATTTCATGAAATTCTCATCGTCCACCTGACCGGCGATCTGCGCCAACAGTCGTAAATGCTGTCCGGGATCATCTTCAGGACTGATTAAAAAGAAAAATGCGTGCACCGGTTCATCGTGTTCCTGCTGGCCGAGAAATTCATCATGGATATCGACAGCAACAGCTTGTTTTGTCCTGATGATAACGATTTCGGGGTGAGTTAAATTGGGTAACCGTGTGTGCGGCAGCGCCACGCCGTGGGAAACCGGCGTGGCACCAACTCTTGTACCCTGCAAAAAGCTTTCTATGAGAATTCCAGAATCAACGTTGAGTTTTTTGGCAAATTCCTCCGATGCTTGTTGCACCACATTTTCAAACGTGACAGGTTTTGAAATATCGATAATATCTGCGTGTGCAATGACGAAATCAAACGGGTCCTGTTTACGCAGGCCTTTTTCTTTCATGATCCCGCGCAGTTCCCGGTCCAAACCCCAATATTTACGTTCACCCCATTTGGCAAACATGTGGTAAATGGCGCCGTCACGGACGACTTTTGTTCTGGCGTAATTGAAATACCAGGCCGTTCCTACGATGATTAGACCGACGATAAACAAGGTTGGGTATATTCCCATTTCAGCAATTAAAAATATCGGGGCAATGATGCCAAAAATCTGCATCCATGGATAAAACGGTGACCGGTAGCCCGGATCATACGATTCGATCTTACTTTCCCTCATGATGATGACCGCCAGACAACTGAGAGCGAAAAGAAGAAGCTGAAACGCACTGGCCAGTTTAGCGATTTTTGTCGGATCGAATACCAGCAAAATGAAAACAACGATGAGTACCGTTACATAGATGCCGAAATGTGGCGTTCGATGCTTATTGAGACGTCTGAAAAAACGGGGGAAAAGATGATCCCGGCTCATGGCAAGCGGATATCGGGAAGCGCTGAGAATCGCTGCATTAGAAACCGAAAAAAAGGATAGAACTGCGGCGACCGACACTAAAATGGCGCCTTTTGGACCCATTAGTATTTTAGCGGCCGTAGCCACAGGAGTTAAGTCATTTAAAAACTCCTGCGGCGGAATAACCCCAACCATAACCGTAGTACCGATTGCAAAAATACCGATGGCTGAAATCAAGGCCAAAAACATCCCCAGCGGCAGGTTCTTTTCCGGATTTTTCACCTCCTCGGCGACGCTTGCAATATTGGTGATGCCCACATAACTGATATAGACCAGACCCGCAGTGCTGTAAATGCTATCAAAACCGGCACCCCAGAAATTCCTGAAATGTGCCAGGTTTATTTCAGATAAGCCGTGGCCCATAAAACCTCCGAGAATGATGAGCAGCCCGATGACCAGGACCACCTGAAATCCGCCGGATTTTTTGGCGCCATATAAATTTATCCAGCCGAAAACAAAAGCTAATCCAATGGCCAACGGCACGATTGGAACATTCCGAAAAAACAGGCTGAGATAAGCTCCCATACCGATCAAAGCAAAGGCGATTTTCAACACCAGCGCCAACCAGGTACCAATTCCACCGATGGTGCCGAAAAGTGGGCCCAGACTGCGGTCAAGAAAATAATAAATGCCACCGGCACGCGGCATGGCTGTGGAAAGCTCCGCCATGCTGAAAACCGCCGGAATCAGATGAACCGCGGCAATTAAATAGCACAAAACCACCGCCGGGCCTGCCTGTGCCGCTGCCAGAGCCGGTAGCAGGAAAAATCCGGAACTCAACGTGGCGCCGGTAGCCAGGGCGTAAATTTTAAAAAGCGATAATTCCTTTTTTAATTGTGTGGATTTGTCAAGAACAGCCATATTCCTTCACCTTTAAAAAGATGTTCTACGTACACAGCTATTTTATTTTCCCTTTTTCAGGAAGCCTTTCGAAAGCAGCCCAAGCGCAACCAGGGAGATTGCGAAAACGGCACCGCTTAATTTCATCTTGATCGTGTTTGTGATTAATAGAATTACAAGTACAATACAAATCCCAACAAGTAACAGGGCCGCCATTTTACCATTCATGATAGCCTCAATAAATTTCGTTTACGTCTCTTGAAATCGAAAACGGTTCGGAAGACTACATTTTTGGGGCATCGTTTGTGTAACTGTTGTAAATGGTCTCAATCCAGCGGTCAGCCGTGATGAAAAACCATGACCAGGATTTCCACTCCTCTTGCAGGCCTTCTTTTTTGATCATATCGAGACTCTCCCCAGCCTGCATCTTTTTTCTGACCAGCGCCGTGGTTTCCTCGAGCATTCTTAAATTGGTCTTCAGATCACGCAGAGTTGAAAGTGGGCCGTGACCGGGAATAATCTTGACATCATCTTTCAGTTCGGGAATAATTTTCTTAATATCATCGATGTAACCGGTTACACTCCCACCATTATCGAGGTCAACAAAAGGGAAAATTCCGGAAAAATAAAGATCACCCATATGGACAACATTTGAACCTTTGAAATAAATCACGGCATCGCCGTCGGTATGACCGTGCGGGTAATGCATCACTTTGATTTCTTCGCCGTTGAAATGAATGGAAAGAGACTGGTCGAATGTGATAACCGGCCAGAGGTCTTCCGGTTTATCAGCCATGAGTCGTTTCCTGACATTGGTCTGGGCAATGATGGTACCGTCTTTCCGGAATGCTGCATTGCCACCTGTGTGGTCTCCGTGAACATGCGTGTTAATGATGTATTTCGGATTGTCTCCGCCGAGCTCATGAATAACCTTTTTTATTTTGTCGCTCAACGGAGCCATTTTTGAGTCCACAATGACAACGCCGTCCTTCCCTGCACAGACGCCGATATTTCCGCCGCTGAAAGCTGTCATATCATCCAATCCCGTAATCATATAGACATTGCCTGCAACTTTCGTTGCTTTGACATTTACTTTCGAAAAATCTTCCTGCCCAACTGCGATGTTAACAGTCAGACTCAACAAAAAAGTGAAAACCAACAGATATCGTTTTTTCATTGAGGGACCTCCTTTGAAGATGAAACATAAATGATAACTATATCAAAATAATTTATAATAAATTCTTATTTAACCGGGAATTGTAAGATAGGTGTTTGTTTTAATGGTGGTTATTAATTAAATTTACGGTACTGTTTTTTTTCGAATAAATCAAATAAAAAAACTGACCCGTAATCAGGCCAGTTATGTTCAATGGTAATTTTTATGGATGGTTACATTTATTTCTTACGAAAAAACCTCAACAGATCATCCCGGTAATAATAAAGCAGCCCGCTACAGGTTAAAAGTGCTCCAAGAATAGATGGTATGAAGGCTGTAATCAAGGTGGTTATTAAGAACCAAATCTGAATCGTGAGAACCAGAATAAGTGTGAACGGATAGCCCCAGGTTTTGTAAGGCCGCGGCGCATCCGGAAATTTTTTACGCAGAACCCAAACAGACGCGAATGTCATAATATTAAAAACGGTTGACGAGAAGGAAAAGAAATCGATAATCGCTTCATAAGCGCTGCCGGCGAAACCGGCGCCGATAAGCAGAACGGTTGCCCAAAGTCCTTGTACAAGAAGAGCATTGTTTGGTGTTTTGTACTTTGGATGTACTTTCGCCAATACACCAAAAAACAGTCCGTCCTTCGCCATGGCGTACCAGGTTCGTGCTTTGACCAAAACCTGTGTGCTGACGTTCCCAAAAGTGTTCAACATCACCGCTATTGAGATCATAACGCCGCCGGCAGTGCCTATGGCAGCCTTCATCGCTTCTGTGGCAACCCATTTGGATTGCTGAATCTGTGGCACCGAGAGCTGATAAATATATGCGGTGTTCGCCGCAAGGTAGAGAAGCATCACCCCGAAAATGCCCAGAAGCATGGCCAAAGGCAAATTACGTCTGGGATTGCGAATTTCTTCTGCGATGTAAGTGGGGCCTTCCCAGCCGCTGTAAGCAAAGAAACCATAACGCAGGGCAGCACCCATGGCAAGCATGGTAGACCAGTCGAATTTATCCGGCCAAAAAGAGGTGGTGAAATTTGCTACATGACCTGCTTTCGAAAATCCCATTGAAATAATGGCACCAAGAGCCAGTAATTTTAATAACCCGAAAATGTTTTGCACAACCCCACTCAGTAAAACACCAAAACAATTGATCGCCGTCATGAGCCAGATAACACCGAGAGCAATTAATATTTCCGTCACATGTGAATAATGCTGACCGTTGTTCAGCAGTGCATAAAGGGCATTCCCGTATTCCGCAAACACCAGAGCAACGGCAGCAATGGACGCCGTCTCCGACACAAAAAACATTGCCCAGCCGCGTAGAAAAGTCCAGACGGGGGGATAGGCAGCTTTTAAATATGCATAGGGACCACCGGATTTCGGCATCATGGCTACGAGTTCTGCATAGAGAAATGCCCCGAGGAGTGTCGCGATACCACCGATGATCCAGATACCATAAAACAGACTTACGGTGCCTACCAGTATCATAATCGGTGCAGGGGTTCTGAATATACCCGAACCGATGATTCTGCTGATGACGATGGAAAATGCTTCGGTTAAACCCAACCGTCGATCTAATTCTGTTTCTTCTGAAAAAAAATCTTCTTTACTAAATCGGAGTTTAGACGTCATTGTTTTCTTCGAATTGTTCATTGTATTTTAGAAAGGAATTCTGCAAGAATACAAAATGCTGATCACAAAGTCAATAAATGGACGTTTTTAAAATGTCCGCCGTATGTGTCAAATTCTTAAAAGCGCCAGGTCTATTAAAATTTATGTTTTGAAACGAATTGGAATTTTGTCATTTGTGCTTTCGCTTTTCTCCTGCCACAAAACTATTTTCTCCACTTAAAATAGTTTGCAGTTTTAAGCAGTCAATAGTATATTAAATTATTTTCCTACCATCATAAAACTTTTAAAAAGCAGGTGTCGTGATGAAAACCGTAGACGATTTAATGTCAGCAGACATAAAGACTTTTGTAACCTATTTAATGGAAAAGGATATCCGTCGCTTTCATTTTGTGTATGACAAGAAAACTGGAAAAGTCGTCCCTTCACACTCCCAACTGCAACCCATAGCTGATCTAATTCAAAACGACACGCGTGATTTTATGCAGCATGAGGGTGTTTTTTTTCAAGTGAATCACCAATTTTCAATCTTACAGGGAGCATTTGTCCATCGAACCTGTCGTGGACAGGCGGCCGGCGGTATTCGCTACTGGTCCTATGATACCGTGGAGGACTATATTCGCGACGGCCTGCGTCTCTCGAAAGGGATGACCAGAAAAAATGCCCTGGCCGGTCTTTGGTGGGGTGGCGGGAAAGGCGTGATGGCACACAATCCGGATTATGACAAGAATGATCCGGCGATCCGGTTGGAACTCTACCGGGACTACGGGCGGCTTATGACTGCCATTCGCGGTTGTTACGTCACCGCGGAAGATGTGGGAACCAGTGTCGAAGATATGGCCAACATCTTTCAGGAAACGCGGTTTACTACCTGTATTCCTGGAAAGTTAGGCGGCAGCGGGAATCCGTCAATTCCTACAGCCAGAGGCGTCGTCTGCGGTATGGAAGCAGCGCTTGATTTTTGCAGGATGGGAACACTGGAGAAGAAAGTAGTGGCAGTGCAAGGAATGGGGCACGTGGGTGCTCCGTTAATCCGGTTTCTCTTCGAAAAAAATGCTGCTAAAATTATCGCCTGCGACATCAACCCGGAAAATGTCGAAGCTCTCAAACAAGAGCTTGCAGAAAGAAATTTCGAAGCGACAGTCGTGCCTCGCGGCGATAATTCCATTTTACGTGAAGAATGCGATGTGGTTGCGCCCTGCGCTACCGGCGCCGTTTTGAATCCGCAGACCATTCCCGGCATCAAGGCAAAAATTGTATGCGGAGCCGCAAACAATCAACTGGAAGATGCCGAACGGGATGATGTGCTTTTACAAAAACACGGCGTCGTTTATGTCCCGGATTTCCTCAACAATCGCATGGGGATTGTGAACTGTGCAGATGAACAATTCGGTTACGTCACCGATGATCCAATGTTTGAAAAGCACTTGTCCCGGAATTGGCAGCATTCTATTTATCAGACTACACGTACCGTTTTGCAAAAATCAAAAGAAACCGGAGAATCACCCGGCCTTGTTGCCATGAAATTAGCGGATGAATTGTCTTTGCAGCCGCATCCGATTTTCGGACACCGTGGACAGCAAATCATCGATTCTCTGGTGGTAGAAAAATGGTACGAACACCATTAATTGGTGAATAATAACGGCACTCAGGTGTTTCAATTGCAGACGTTGTAACCCGTTAGTGCTTTGTTGCATTCATTGGCGCATTATAAATCGCCACTTTAGGAGTATGTTGAAAGCTTTCATCGCTCCTAACTTCAGGGAAAAAAGTCCCGGCTTTCCCACGGAAAATTCAGGAGACTTTCAACAAGCCCCTACTTCTGCGATGAAACACCAAACAACAGGAGATGAAAAATGGATTGGAATAATTTACTCAAACCACAATTTATCTGGATTGTCATCGGCTTTTTTCTCATTATTTCAGAGTTTGCCATATCCGGTTTGGTCATCAGTTTCTTCGGCTTTGGCGCTCTGGTCGTGGGGTTGCTTTGTGCGTTCCTGGATTTATCCGTCAATATGCAACTACTGATTTTCTTGCTCACATCGGTCTTCTCACTGCTGGTTTTGCGTAAACGGTTCAAGAACATTTTCATGGGTAAATTAGAAACGAATTCAGGCAGCAACAATGAATTGGAGGAGTTTTTGGGTCAGCGAGCAGTGGTCACCATGGAAATCAAACCAAACGCTTTAGGGAAGGTAGAATTTCATGGCACCAATTGGGAAGCAGAAGCAGAGCAGATGATTCCGGAAGATACCGTCGTGGAAATCATCGGCAAAAAAAATATCACGTTTATTGTCAAACAAATTTAAGAGGAGGATATGATGAACATCGGAACTGTTTTTCTTTTAGGGCTAATTGTCGTCATTGTCATTACTTTTTCAAAGACCATTCGTATTGTGCCGCAGAAATCGGCTTTTATTGTTGAACGGCTCGGGAAATACAGCGGGACACTTGAGGCTGGATTTCACGTCCTTGTACCTTTTCTGGACCGGGTAGCCTACAAACAAACGATGAAAGAGCAGGCTGTGGATGTGGCGCCGCAAGCGTGTATCACCAGAGACAATATTGCTGTTGAAGTAGATGGAATTCTCTATCTTCAGGTTATCGACCCGGCGCGGGCATCGTACGGCATTAACAATTACCAATTTGCTTCCACGCAACTGGCACAGACCACCATGCGTAGTGTGATCGGTAAATTAGAGCTGGATAAAACTTTTGAAGAACGTGAATTGATTAATTCGGAAATCGTGGATGCGGTTGATAAAGCGTCTGACCCGTGGGGTGTAAAAGTGACGCGTTATGAAGTAAAAAATATTGTGCCGCCGCAAAGCATTAAAGATGCCATGGAAAAACAGATGCGGGCGGTGCGGGAAAAACGGGCTTTGATTGCGGAATCCGAAGGGGACAAACAGGCAAAGATCAACCGCGCCGAAGGTGACAAACAGGAATTAATCGCCCGTTCGGAAGGTGAAAAACAAAAACGCATCAATGAAGCGGAAGGTCGTGCCGCCGAAATTGAAAAAGTCGCCGAAGCAACGGCAAAAGGAATTCGTGAAATCGCCTCTGCGATCAATGAGAAAGGCGGTCTCAATGCAGTAAACTTACGCGTGGCAGAACGCTATATTACCGAGTTTGGGAATCTTGCCAAAACCAACAACTCGTTGATCATCCCGTCCAATTTGTCCGACATTTCCGGTATGATTGCGACGGCGATGACCGTTATTAAGGAACAGAAAACAGACAGTGCAAGCACTGCCTAAAAGTCGTGAACATGGACAGCCAAAAGTTTCAACCGTGGCGTGCAATCAGGGTTTTTTTGCCGGATGTTTCGAAGGGAAGGGGCTGTTTCAACTATCCCCTCCCCTTCCTTAACGCAGAACTCGATCTCAAAACGTCCTGTTGAAAAATGCCGGATACTCGGGCAGCGAATCTAACCATCTGGATCAACATCTCCTAAAAAATGATTTTTGAAAACACAATTCCAGCTAACATTTTTGCAAAACTGAAGCGGTCGGTTCGGGACAATCGTGACAAAATTTATAAAGAAATCACCGAAACCAAAGAACTGTATGAGCTGCTGTTAAAATGGAGCACGGAAGGTTCGTTAACCGCCAGGGAACAGTCCGCAGTAAAAATGCAACTGCTGGATATTTGCAAAACTATTCCGGCGCTTGCAGTTTTTTTGGTACCCTTCGGCAGTGTCTTGCTGGCGCTGCTGATAAAATACCTGCCTTTCAACATCTTGCCAGATGCTTTTTCTGATTCGTCACAAATAAAATAAAAAAAATATCTTGACAAAGGAAAAAAAATCCTTTAATTGTTATAAATTATTTACGGTGCTACCAAATGATTAAGATACACAACAACATTTCGACAATGCCGATGATTCGGCTAATGCTCATGCTACGACTCTGTCGTATGCTGTAGAGAGATGTGGGTTGTGAATATCTGATTTTAAATAAACATTTCGCAAGACAATTTATAAACCCACATCAGTTGATGTGGGTTTTTCTTTTCACCCAAAAATACATAAAAAAAACTCATTTATTCAAATCAGAAAAGGAGGTTGCCATGAAACGAATGCGTTCGTCACAATAAGACCGGTACATATTTTTTTAACTAACATTCAAAGTGAGGGAAAAATGAAACAAAAGAGATCAGGTTTTAAAGGGTACGTTGTAAACGTAAATAAATTTGTTTGGGTGGTATTGGCTCTGGTTTTATGCATGTCATTTGTCACCCAATCGTTTGCACAGAATTTACGAATAAAGGGCAAGGTTCTGGCAGTTGAAACAAACTCGCCATTGCCCGGAACGAACATCTCCATCAAAGGGACTATGCGCGGAACATCCACGGACAGGGACGGAAACTTTTCTTTAAGAGTACCGAAGGGAGGCACATTAGTCGTTTCCTTTATCGGGTACAAGACGCAGGAAATAAAAGTCACCGATGAAACATTTCTGACGATTTCTCTTGAATCCGGTGTTGAAGAACTAGGCATGGTCACGGTTGTAGGTTCCAGAAATGCCAACCGGTCGGTGCTGGACACAGCAGTGCCGGTGGATATTCTGGATGTGCGTGAAATAGCCGGGAACTCTCCTCAGGTTGATGTCAACCAGATTTTAACCTACGTGGCGCCGTCTTTTAACTCCACCCGGCAGTCCGCTTCGGATGGTACGGAGCATATCGATCCGGCATCGCTACGTGGTCTTGGCCCCGATCAGGTCCTTGTTCTGATTAACGGAAAGCGCCGGCACAACACCTCTCTGGTAAATAACCAGCAAACCGTTGGCAACGGTTCGGTGGGAACGGATTTGAATGCCATTCCGACATTTGCTATCGATCGGATTGAAATTCTTCGTGACGGTGCGGCGTCGCAGTACGGCTCTGACGCTATCGCCGGCGTCATTAACATTGTTTTGAAATCGAGTACCGATAAGCTCACCAGTTCACTCACCACCGGCACAACCTCTGACAACGACGGCGAAAATGTGCAGTACAATGCCAACTATGGTTTTAAAGTCGGGGAGACCGGATTCTTCAATATTACGGGAGAATATTTGAAACGAAATAAAACCAACCGAACGCAGAATCATGAACTGGTCATTTTTGACCAATCTGCGTATGGAAACTTTTTCGCCTATCCTTTCAGTAATGACAACGCCCGCGCCATCGATGATTCACTCATCGCGGCAAATGGTCTGACGCGAGATGATTTTAATTTTCGCGTTGGCGATGCTGAAATTGAAAATATCGGGGTCATGTTCAATTCGGTTCTGCCATTGAATAACGGCGCCGAGTTTTATGCATTCGGCGGTTTCAGTTACCGTAAAGGTAAAGGCAATGGTTTCAGGCGTCTTCCCAGCGATGATTTTGATAATGTCGCCAGCATTTTCCCCTTTGGCTTTCAACCTGAAACGGAGTCAGATATTTTAGATAGATCCATCGCTGCCGGTTTGCGTGGTTTAATCAATAATTGGCATGTGGATTTGAGCAACACGTTTGGAACCAACCGATTCGATTTTACTGTGAACAATACCGTGAATGCCTCCCTTGGAGATGCCAGTCCCACCAGCTTTGAGGCCGGGGGACATGAATTCAGCCAGAATGTCACGGATTTGGATTTTACCCGTTACTTCAACGAACCGTTGAATGGCACCATAAAAGGTGTTAACGTGGCGTTCGGCGGTGAGTTCCGGGTGGATAATTACAAAATTCACCAGGGAGAAGAAGCATCGTGGAAGAATTACGGTATCGCCGACGTCATCGTCAACGGAAAAATTGTACAACAAGACACATTAGGGAAAGCTGGCGGCGCGCAGTCATTTCCCGGTTTCCGTCCGGAAAACGAAGTTGACCGTTATCGTACAAACGTAGCGGGTTACCTGGACGTTGAGTTCGATTTGACCGATAAAGTGTTGTTAGAAGGTGCCGGACGGTTTGAACATTACAGTGACTTCGGCAACACAGTGAATGGTAAATTGGCTGCCAGGGTGAAAGCCGGTCGTCGTCTGTCCCTGAGAGGCTCGGTGAGTACCGGCTTCAGAGCGCCGTCTCTGCAACAATCTTTTTTTAATACCGTAACCGTTGACCTTGTAGATGGTTTTCTCGTAAATACTGGGATTTTTAAAAATGACAGCCGGCTGGCACAATTTCTTGGTATCCCGAAATTGAAAGAAGAAACTTCGATTAGTGCGAGTCTCGGTTTTACGTCAAATCCCGTTGACAATCTGTTTATCACAATTGATGGCTACCTGATCAATGTTGATAACCGAATTGTGTTGACCGGTGCATTCGGCAACGATGCATTTGGCAATCCCATTCCGGAACTTGTAGCGAAATTTAAGCAGGTTGGTGCGACCAGCGGCCGTTTTTTCACCAACGCTGTGGATACAAAAACCAAAGGTCTGGATATCGTTGCCGCTTATGATGTGTATACGCCGAACGGCAAACTGCGATTTTCATTGGCAGCGAACTTCAATGACAATGACGTCCAGGATCAACTCAACATCCCGCCATCTTTGGTGGGTCAGGAGGACATCTATTTCGGGCCGCAGGAAAAAAGCCTCATTGAAACCAACAATCCGGACTCAAAAATCAATTTAACCTTGCAATATGATTATGACCGGTTTTCCGCTATGGTCAGAAATGTGCGATTTGGCAAAGTGACCCGCAACGGATTTCCATTCGGGATTTCCCAGGAACATGACGCGAAGATTGTCACCGATGTGAGTTTGGCCTATAAAATAACACCTCAATTTCGCTTAACCGTCGGTGCCAACAATGTTTTCGATGTTTTTCCGGACAAGCAGGCCTTTGACAATAGCTTTTTCGGAGTGTTTAAATACGCACCTGTTCAAATGGGTTTTGACGGCGCCAGCTACTTTGCAAGGTTGGCACTTGATTTGTAGAATGCTATCGTCGATAAAGAAGTAGGGAATCGCAAAAAATATTCCCTGCTTCTTCAAAATAGATGACAATCTATCTGTTCTACAACAGAGTCTGCACACGGCTATTGCTTATGGCCGTCAATGAAAGCCCAAAGTTGTCGTTTCGAGCGAAGCACAGTGGAATCGAGGAATCTATTCTGAGTCTGAACCGTACCATGCAACTTCGCACAGTGAGATCATAGTTAACTAACGGAGTAACAATGAAGTGGGGTAGCACCGATCCTCTTTGCAGCGGTTTAC
>CAYVXE010000021.1:12069-20959 GCA_964455375.1 uncultured Calditrichaceae bacterium | reverse complement strand
ACTAACGGAGTAACAATGAAGTGGGGTAGCACCGATCCTCTTTGCAGCGGTTTACTCACAAAACCGCAACTGAAAATAGGAAAAATTTTAGTGACAGGGGCTACGGGCTATGTCGGCGGCCGCCTTGTAAACGAACTGTTAGTCAGAGGCTACCAGGTACGAGTCATGGCCAGAGCATCCATCGATGAATGCAGTGAGCGCTGGCCCGAAGCTGAAACAGTGGTCGCCGATGCATTGAATTTGGACCAGTTGCACAACGCACTGACAGGGATTCACACAGCCTATTATTTAATTCACTCCTTGCTTCTCGGACCCAGAAAATTTGAATCAGCAGACATACAGGCCGCGATCAATTTCCGAAAAGCCGCAGAAGCGCGCGGAGTGAAAAGAATTATTTACCTCGGGGCACTTGGGGATACACAGGCACCGCTATCGGCGCATCTCAGAAGCCGCATTCGGGTGGCGGAAGAACTGAGCAGAGGCAAAGTCCCTACGACGATCCTGCGGGCAGCGATCATCATTGGCTCCGGCAGTGCTCCATACGAAATTCTCCATCATCTGGTTAAAAAATCACCGGTATTTTTTGTACCCTATTGGGCGAAAACCAAATGTCAGCCCATTAGCGTTCGTAACCTTCTCAATATTCTTGTGGGGGTTTTGGAGACCAAAGAAACAGCCGGAAAATCTTTTGATGTCGGCGGAACTGAAATTCTGACGTATGAAAAGATGCTTAAAATCCTGTCTAAACTGCTGAACAAGAAAAAACTTTTCATACCGACCTCGTTTTCAAATATACGGTTTTATTCCTATGTTGCCAGTTTGCTGACACCGGCTCCGGCGCCTCTAATCAGGTCCTTGATGGAAAGCTGCCGCAATGAAGTCGTTTGTTGTCAAAATGATAATCCGCTTCCAAAGTCATTATACCGCCCCATCGTATTTAAAGAAGCGTTGTTACGAGCCATGTCGCGCGAGGAACAGGATGCTGTTCATACCAGATGGTCCGATGAGTACCCGCGCGCCCATGAGTTAGCCATTAAAATTCACGAGCTGAAGAAACGTCCCCACTATGTCAGTTCTTATTCACTTTTGACCGACAAAAAAGCGACGGCTCTTTTCAAATCTTTTTGCAAAATTGGCGGCAAAGAGGGCTGGTTTCATAGCAATTGGATGTGGCGGCTGCGCGGCACTCTGGACACGCTGTTATTAGGGGTGGGGATTTCACGTGGAAGAAGAAGTCTATCCTCATTGCGTGTCAATGATGTTGTGGATTTTTGGCGGGTCGAGGGGATTGAAAAAAATCGGATGCTGCTGTTGCGTGCCGAAATGAAATTACCTGGCATGGCCTGGCTGGAGTTTAAAATAGACAAAGATGGCAAGAAGAATCTCTTAACCGTAACCGCTTATTTTGAGCCGAATGGCTTACCGGGAAAGATTTACTGGTACAATTTTTTACCGTTCCACTACACAATTTTTACAAATCTGATCAAACAGATTGATAAAAGAAGTTAAATGTTTTATTCATTGACCATACCCCGGTGCAAAAATCAATCTGTGCTGGGAACATCTGCTTTCATCATCTGTGTGGGCTAAGGGATGCCTTTTGCCTTCGGGCTACGCGCTTAAATCCAATGCTGCTCACTGCCAACAGTAAAGCGTGCGTCGCGTAAATGTAATTCAATAATGTCATTACACTGTAAAAATTACACGTCAAAACTTTTTGGAACTCTCTGAACAGATGGTTATTGCTTTTTTTAGACAGCCATAAGACCTTTACTTACAATAAATTAAAACCATTTAGAATGAACCGGGCTGTTATCCTGGCACGCCAATTGTAATATCATTCAACAATATTCATAACGATACGCATGTTATAGGAATCCGGTCATGCAAACAACATCAAAAAAACAAAGCAATTTTTTCGTCATTGCGTTTTGGATTTCCTTCGCTTACCTCATCATTATTTTGTTGATGGATAAAATTCTGATTTAAAGCGATTCTTCATTACTTTATTCGTTTACCTTTCCACTTTTTTGCGAGAGTCCTCTCTTTTGCAACGCAGAGGCCGGTACAATTGCCGACCTCTGTTTTTTTATTCTTGCTTTCGTTCTGATTAACTTGTATGTTAGCATTGCTTTTTCAAAATCCGCAACGTACCTTTCATTTCACTTTAGATTTAACTGTTGAAAAATGGCCACTCAGGAAGCAACACAAAACTATTTCAAACGTCTTAAAAATAAGAATCTGCAGGCAACCTCAACCTGTCTTTTAGGAAAAACCGGATTTCGTGTGAGTAAAATCGGATTCGGCGGCTACCGCATCCACCACAATTCCATTGAACATGCAAAGGCTTTGCGTTATGCATTGCTAAACGGCTTCAATCTTATTGACACATCCAGTAACTACACAGACGGCGGCAGCGAAATGCTCATCGGTAACTTGCTGCAGGAGATGATTGAACGTGACGAAATCAGTCGCGATGAAATCGTACTGATTTCAAAAGTGGGATATGTTCAGGGTGAGAACCTGAGAATAGCGCAACAACATGCAACAGATGGCCAGCCCTTCCCGGACATGGTTACCTATATGGACGGCTGTTGGCACTGCATTCATCCGGAGTTTTTGGAAGACCAACTCAGCCGCACGCTCGAACGGCTTAACCAGCCATTTCTGGATATTTACCTGCTGCACAATCCGGAATATTTTCTTTCACATCAAAAAAAACCAAATGGCGTCGATTTACAAAAAGCACGGCAAGACTACTACCGGCGTATCAAACTCGCCTTTGAATGGTTGGAAAGCAAAGTAGCGGAAGGAAAAATCAAAGCTTACGGCATTTCATCCAACACCTTTCCTTATCAGTCGAATGAATTCGAATTTACGTCTTTAGAAAAAACGCTTGAAATTGCCGAATCAATTTCGACAAACCATTTTTATCGGGTCATACAGTTTCCATTTAATTTATTCGAAACCGGCGCCTGCTTTGAAAAAAATCAATTCAATAATAGTCGGACACTTTTAGACGTTGCCAGCGAGAATCAATTGGCAACCCTGGTGAACAGACCACTGAACGTCATGATTGGCAATGATATGATTCGTTTCGCCAGCTTCCGGGAGAATCCGGCAGAAGAAATTAAAACATCTTTTGTGCAGCTTCTCTCCTCACTCAAGGACCTTGAATATCAGTTTCATGACAAATATCTGTCATTCATGCCAAAGGAAATTCCCCAGGATAATCTCAAGCAGGTCTTTTCATTGTCACAATCACTCAGCCAGGTAACCACACGTGTTCAAATCTGGGAGCATTGGGATCACGTCCGCCAAAATATCATTATTCCACAGACGTTTTCTATGCTGAATTATTTACGTGACAAGTTAAAGGATAATGCAGACTGGAACAATTGGTCAAATCGTTACGCACAAAATCTTTTTGACCTATTGGAAACCATTAACCGACATTATGAGAACATTGCCCAAAAACGATCATCGCGTATTTTTCGATTTCTTGAAAATTCGGACCATGCTTTACAGGATTCCGAGACGCTTTCCCAACAAGTTTTACGAATCCTGACGTCTGTGGACGACGTCAACTGTGTTCTCCTCGGGATGCGGCGTACGCCTTATGTGGAAGATGCTCTTGCAGCATTGCAGCAAAAAGCCGTGGAAGATCCTGAAAAAATATTAAGCACCTGTCATAAAACAATCGATACAATTCTCAATTCTCCACAAAAACGCACCTAAACAATGACCATGTCACCGGAAGCTTACAAACTGTTTAAAGCCGCATACGAATATCAAATTAACGGGCAGTTCAAACAGGCAGCGAATCTTTACATAAAATCTCTGACCATTGAACCCTCAGCGGAAGCACACACATTTTTAGGATGGACGTACAGTTTTATGGGAAAACTAAAACAGGCAATTTCAGAATGCCGGAAAGCTATAAAAATCGACCCCGATTTCGGCAACCCGTATAATGACATTGGCGCTTACTATCTGCAAATGGGAGAACTTAACAAAGCAATTCCCTGGTTGGAAAAAGCAAAACAGGCAAAACGATATGAAAACCCCGAATTTGCTTACTGCAATTTAGGAAAGATTTATGAAATCCAGGGACTTTGGCCGTTAGCATACGAAGAATATAAACAAGCACTCATTTTCCGTAGTGATTATGCCCCCGCCAGAGAAGGTCTTCTTCGCCTGGATGCAAACTTGAATTAAGGATGCCAACATACCAAGACCATGTCACCCAAAAAAATTTCTTCAATCAGAGAGCATCCTTATTTCAAAAATCACATTCCGGGAATGATGGTATTGCATTATTTCACATTAAAACAAAAAATGGGATGACCATTTATGAAAAAATCTATCTGGCTAATATCTTTAGCAGCAGCCATGCTGGTTTATTCATGTGCATCAGTCAATGAGTTCATGAGGTCGACTATTCAGAAACCGGGCGTAGCCTTTACCAGCGCCAAAATAAGCGGACTTTCCTTTCAGAACATCGACTTGTTGTTCAATTTGAAAATCACCAACCCCAATCCGGTTGGGATTCATCTGGTGGGGTTCGATTATGATTTTTCTATCAATCAAAATTCATTCGTGAAAGGCAAAGAGGACAAAGGCGTGGACATCGCAGCGAAAGGAGAAAGCAACATCAGCATTCCTGTCTCTCTCAACTTCATCAAACTTTATAACACCTTTGTCAGCTTCAAGAACCGTGACAGCACAGATTACAAAATCAACCTCGGTGCAACCGTGAATCTCCCGGTTCTGGGTGCCCAGCGTATTCCGGTAAGTAAGCAAGGCACCCTTCCCCTTCTGAAACGCCCGAAAATTCAGGTCGCTGCCATTAAATTAAACAAATTAAATTTTACCGGCGCGGACTTGAGTCTGAAAGTAACGCTGAACAATCCCAACCCATTTGCATTTAATCTCAACAAGCTAAATTACATCTTGAACATTAACGGCGCAAAATGGCTGGACGGCCACGCCACCGAAACAATGCAGGTTCTGGCTAAAAAAGAAAGCATTTTGAATATCCCCATCTCGTTGAACTTTTTACAAATAGGACGATCCGTGGGTCAATTACTCAACGGGAACCAACCATTAGCGTACAATTTCAAGGGGGATCTTAATCTCACTTCCGGAATGCCGCTTTTAGGAGAGGTGAACCTACCTTTTGATCGTCATGGTGAAATTCAATTGCAAAGATAAGTCTCATTCTGGTTAATAGTTTGTAGAAGAAAAATCCTGTGTGACATAATATACATCCGACTCGTTAACCGCGGCTTGTACGCATCCCACGCCCAGATATTTAAAATTCTTGTCGAGAATATTCCGGCGATGTGGCGGACTGTTTAACCAGCGATGCACCAAATCGTGCGCAAACTTCAAATACGTATAATCTGCACCATGATTCCGCCAAACATATCTGGAAAATGCTGATAATTCCGCTTGCCTGAAAATCACATCCTGTTTCCGTGTGGACGGATGAATAGCAATATTTTCACCAGCCGTGCCAAAGCGAATACCAACCCGCTGCATTCGTTTCCTTACTGTAGCATTTTTCGGTACCGGTGAGTTATGCTCAAAATAGCTAAGGGTCACCATTTCCTGTGAGTGCTGCTGCGCTGCAATCTGCAAACGATGATCGTATTTTAACGATTTGAGCCCAAGTCTTTCGCGTTCACGGTTGGTCTCTGCAAAAACAGCCAACTCAAGCAATGAAATATCCACACTATCCGGTCGCACTATCTGTGTGAGATCGATTTGTTGTTGCAGTTGTTCTTCGCTAAGCATGTAATAGTCAGCCAGTTTCGAGTGTGTCGAACAGGAAAGGAGAAAGAATAAAACAACACCAAACTTATTTAATGGAAATCTTTTCATCTCTACCAATGAAATACGCAAGAGAACTCTGAATAAAATAATTCCCGCCTAATCAGAGTCTGACCGAAAATATGATATTTTTCACAAAAGGTGTCGATCCGAATCCTGAAGCTGTCGATCGAAATGACAACGTAGAAAAAAGCGTCTTCAGTTAATCAATAATTATACAAAAAACCAACACATTATTCCATAAATAAATTTCCACTGCCGGGTCGAAATAGCAGAAACGTGAGTTTTCGTTCACTCACTAAACACTAAAAACAATCTGCAAAAGCTTTCCACTAAATCTACTACCGAAATTCAAAACCTTCAGATCAATTTTAATCATATCGAAAACTGAACGTATTCCCATAGCCCAAACATACACATTCCTTTGAACTTAAATTATTGCTTGCATTTATGCGGTATTTTTTTACTTTTTAAACAGGCCTTTGCGAATATTAATCACACTCCAATTCCGACTCATCTATGGTTGATAGCATACATCGGTATTTTTTCTTTCTTGCATTTACTCTGCTTTGTCTTTTCAGTTCCTGCAAATCTTCCGGTACAAAACAAACGGTAGAGTTAGGCACACTTGAAGCGGAAAAACTGCCGCATATACTAAAAGAAACCAAATACCATTCCACCGTCTCTCCCACCTGGATTGACACCAATAATGACAATCAATTAGAACGTTTCGTCTACTTTTACAAGGCCGTGGCAAACACGCTCATCCTAAATCTGGAAAAATTGAACGGCGGTTCAATTCAACAGTACAATATACCCGGCGCTCAAGCCTTTACCTCACATCCATATTTGTTTGCAGATATAAACAATGACGGTAAACAGGAAGTAGTCTTCAGCTACAGCATTGGCGACACCACCTATCTGGAGGTTCTGAAAGACGACCTGCAAACCAGGCTCTACCGTTTTCCGGTGGCACATGCGGTTAAAGGATTTGGTACCCTTGGAAAACGGCCTTACAAAGTCATCGCAATTCCACAGAAAGTTTTCGATTCCGACCAGGACGGCTCTTTAGACATTCTTTGTTCATTTGTAACGTCATTCCAGGCAGTCCCCCGTGGTCTCTTCGTGTATAATCTGGCCACCGGCCACCTGATTCACTCTTACCGCATGCCGCAAAACCCTGGTCCTCTTTTACAATACAATTATACCACCATCTGGTATGAAGATTTTAACGGAGACGGAAAACCGGAAGCTGTACCGGCCTACTATTATGCAGTGGATAACGGCATTCACGTAAATGGACGGGATGACTCTCACTCCTATTTATTTGTTTTGGATGAAAAGCTCCAGGAAACGTATGTGGAGGAATTATCCGGACGGTTTTCTTTTGTACAAACCTTCCCCATTGCCACACCGGAAGGGAAACGATTGCTCATGATTTCGAGCTCGGGAGCGGCAGATCCGCAAAAATCGGCACGACTTCGATTGTATAATTTGAGTACGATGCAGGTTGAACGGCGAAACGAAACCATCAAGGAGCCGCTTGCTTTAAACAGCGGTATGGGCGTCATTCTCGATGATTTAACCAATGACGGACAACCCAACATTTTAGTGGGAACAATGACCGGTGATTTAATTCTCCTGGATTGGCGTCTGGGTATTCTGCAAACCCACAATTTTTCTGAGCCTCTCGAACCCGCCCTGGCGGTGGACCTGGATGGAGATGGCATTAAGGAAATTATCTGTAACAGCATCATGTCAAAAGACCTGATTATTCTCGATCACAATTTTGAGGTTCAGTCGGTGCTGCCTGGCGTTAATTCTTCTTATGGATTCCAAGCAGTCCCTGAAAAGCCGAGCCAGCCACCCTTGTTAGCCGTGAAAATGCTCACTGGACAGCAGATACTCTACCGCTACCAACGCAATTTCAGATCAATCATACCGACCGTTATCTGGCCGGTTACCGGAATTTTTCTTCTTGGATTATTTTTATTGTCTGCACGAGGCGTCTACCGCACACGCAGAGAAAAACGCAACCGGCTCATCGCCATGGAATTCAGTGAAGCTGGCATGCTGCTGTTAAACCATAAAGGTAAAATTAACGCCCTAAACCAGCGGGCACGCGATCTGTTGAACCTGAACGGAAGCGCCATAAACAGTTCTTATCTCCGAGAAATTCTCAAAACAGCCGACATTGAAACCCAAAAACTTTTAAATTCGATTATGGAAATTTTCCACCAACGCAGTCAAACGAGCGAAATGCATGATTTACGGAAAGGAAAAAATATTTTACGGCTTTCCTTGCGAACACGGCCTATTTATGCAGAGTTTGGTAAATTTGACGGCATGATGATCAGTTTGTGGGATGAAACAGCTATTCTGGAGCACGACCGGGCTTTGAGCTGGGCAGCCATGGCGCAACGCATGGCGCATGAGATTAAATCCCCGCTCAGTACTATCGGCCTCACCGCACAGCGGCTGCAGATGGAATACCGCAAGGACAATCTGATCAATCAAGCTGAATATGATCAATATATCAAATCCATTCTGGAAGAGACCCGTCACTTTCAGCAGGTTGCAAAAGGCTTCATGCAATTTGTCAATCTTGAAAAACCAAATGCCAAGCCGGTTGATTTAACTGCATTCTTCAATGCATATCAGGAGGAGATTGCGACAGGGCTACCAGCAGGCATCAAGTTTAGCGTTGACTTTATTGATGATGACCTGACGATCTTAGCAGACAAAAACTTGCTCAGATCGGCTTTACAAAATGCTATCGAAAACGCCGTGGATGCCATGAAACGGCAAGGCCTCCTGAGTATCCGTATAGAAAAGGCACAACATTTGCAAAGTCATTCAGACGATGGTAAACAACAGGACCAGATTTTAATCGAAATAACCGACACCGGTGCTGGAATACCGGGTGACAAACTCGCTGAAATCTTCAAACCGTACTATACGACCAAATCAACGGGCACGGGCATGGGACTGGCCATCATAAAAAAAATCGTCACGGATCACGGTGGTGATGTGCATATTTCTAGCCGGGTGGGAC
>CAYVXE010000021.1:10251-11969 GCA_964455375.1 uncultured Calditrichaceae bacterium | reverse complement strand
AAAAAAATCGTCACGGATCACGGTGGTGATGTGCATATTTCTAGCCGGGTGGGACACGGCACATCGG
The DNA here is from genome assembly GCA_964455375.1 of uncultured Calditrichaceae bacterium. Lineage (GTDB taxonomy): Bacteria > Zhuqueibacterota > Zhuqueibacteria > Oceanimicrobiales > Oceanimicrobiaceae > CAYVXE01. Next base: position 11,902 of record CAYVXE010000021.1, on the reverse strand, counting down.
TCTTTTTGTACTGGCCGCAAGCGTAACGCCAGCAAATCGCAGGAACGATTTACCTTAAAACGAATAGGGCTTTTTTTACAAACCATTATGCAAAAAAACTTTATGAACGGTCACGGTAAACGCGTTCTCGTGGTTGACGATGAATCCAAACCACGCGAAATTCTTGCGGACATCCTGCAATTCCAGGGATTTGAGGTAGAGCTGGCATCCAATGGCTCCGATGCCATCGACCGAATCAGCAGGGAAGAAATCGACTGCATCCTTTGCGACGTCAAAATGCCCGGCAGCGATGGTCTGGAAGTTCTCCGCTACACGTTAAGCAAAACACCGAACACACCGGTGATTATGGTGTCCGGTTACAGCACCATTCAAATCGCGGTTGAGGCAACAAAATCAGGCGCATTTGATTTTTTGGAAAAACCGCTTGAAGCCGAAAAAGTATTGGTTACACTTCGGAATGCACTGGTGCAGCGTCAATTACAGCAAGACCGGCTCAAAGCCAGTGAAAACTCTTTCTCCCGGTACGGCATGATCGGCGAATCACCGGTAATGAAAACACTGTTTAGCCAGATGGAGCGCATTGCACCGACCGAGTGCAGAGTTATCATTCGCGGCGAAACCGGCACCGGCAAAGAATTGGTGGCGAGGGCCATCCACAAACTGAGTCGGCGTTCGGAGAAACCACTCATCGCCGTAAACTGTGCGGCTATTGCCAAAGACCTCATCGAAAGTCAGTTGTTCGGCCACAAAAAAGGTTCGTTTACCGGCGCCATGGACAGCCACACAGGTAAGTTTGTTGATGCCGACGGTGGGACTTTATTTCTGGACGAAATTACCGATCTTTCAATGGCGGCGCAATCGAAAGTTTTACGTGCCGTGGAATTAGGTGAAATTGAACCGGTGGGCGGCAACATCATAAACGTTAATGTGAGGCTGCTCGTCGCCTCACAAAAATCACTTAAACAAGCCGTGGAAGAGAAACAATTCCGTGAGGATTTGTACCACCGTTTAAATGTCGTTGAACTCATTCTGCCACCGCTGCGAGACCGGCAGGAGGATATCAATTTGCTGGCTCAACACTTTTTTAAATATTACCTAAAAACCCACCAACGAACATCTCTTAGCTACATTACACCACAGGCTTTGCTCATATTGGGCAATCAATCCTTTCCCGGCAACGTGCGTGAACTCCAACATGTGGTGGAACGGTTGGTGCTCTTTGCCCAGGGTCCGGAAGTTACCACAGCCGACGTTTATGCGGCATTGGAAACCAGCAATTCAAATAGCTTCAGCCCGCATTTTACGCAAACAGATCTCACCTTCCATGAAGCAAAAGAAGCATTCGAAAAAGCATTTCTGAGAAACATCCTTGAACAACACAACAATTCCATTTCCACAACAGCCGATGTTCTTAAAATGGACAGAACCAATCTCTGGCGGAAAATCAAAAAGTACGGACTTGAAGGGAAGTAATGCAGGAAAGGGTACAAAGGTATACGGTATAGTAGTATATAAGGTAAAGAGAATTTGCCGCTTCTGAACGATACCTTTTATCTGCCAGCCTAAAACAGAGCATCATAAACCAATTGAGAATCGTCAATAATTTCATTTATTGTTACAATGTCCTGCTTCCCGTTTGTTGTATTTTTGC
>CAYVXE010000021.1:0-10151 GCA_964455375.1 uncultured Calditrichaceae bacterium | reverse complement strand
TCAATAATTTCATTTATTGTTACAATGTCCTGCTTCCCGTTTGTTGTATTTTTGCAACAGACCGCCTGGAAATTCTTGCATTTTTGCAACAAAATCATGGAACCACACCACAACTTAAACGCCGCTCGTAAAAATATTTTCATTAAAAATCATCATGTATCTCATAGTCAGGTCACATTAAATCCAATATTTTCAAAAGTCAACCTGTTATGCGCAGGACTTGAGACTCGCACCGATGATGTAATGGTACCGGAATTCCCCGGTGTGGCATGAAACTTGTAATAAGAAAACACATGTGGTTTAGAACTCTGAGGCCCGACCTCAGATGGGAGACGAAAAGCCGGCATCCCCATTTAGATGCCGGTTTTTTTGTATGACACAGCATGTGTCGCATATTCTTGCTCAAAATAAAAAGCCTTTCCAAACTTCAGGAAAGGCTTTATTGTATTTTGCAAAACGGATTTTTTTCAGTTGCAGTGCTCTTCAAACAGGGCGACTAAAGATTGCGCCACCATTTCCGCACTGGCGCCTTCAATCTGGTAACGTTGCAGCATGGTAATCAGCTCACCATCTTTAAACAACGCTACTGAAGGAGATGACGGAGGGTATCCTGCGATATAATTTCTGGCCTGTGCGGTTGCTTCCTGGTCCTGGCCCGCAAAGACCGTGAAAAGATGGTCGGGGACTTTTGCATTGGTTAACGCCAATGCTATTCCCGGTCGAGCCTGTCCCGCCGCACACCCGCACACGGAATTTACCAGCAAAAGGGAGACTCCTTTTGCATTCTGCATGGCTTCATCAACTTCCGCAACAGTGCGCAGTTCCTTAAACCCGATACTGGTCAACTCCTTGCGCATGGGTTGCACTAACGTTGGATCATACATCATCATTGTCAGTACTCCTTTATCATTTGTTCAGATTTCTTCAGTTTTTTGAGAATTTAAGTTAAAAATTTCTTCTCCTAATATCAAGAACAAATTGCATATTCGAATTAAAACCACTTGACAAAAAAGTTAGTTGTTAATATCTTTAATGTCTGACTAAAAACTCGATCATCTTGCCCATTAGCATCAATTTATAATGTTACATTCGCAAAAAACAAAATCTTTTCTATTCTGTACCGGCGTTCTTTTTTGTCTTTGTCTATGTCTGATTTCTAAAAGTTATTCGCAACAGATCAGTTCCGCAGCAGTAGATTTGGTCAATAAAGGCATTGAAGCCCAAAGTGTGCAGAAGAAAATACAACTATTCGAGCAAGCTCTGGAAATTGAGCCTCGTTACGACAAAGCCCTCTATCATCTTGGCAGGGCCTATTACCAGAGTGGTGACTATCCCGACGCCATCGACCGGCTCAATCGGGTTTCTGCCGCAGATACCAACTACTCCAACGGCCTTTTACTTTATTTACGCAACGCCTACACATTCCTCGCCGAGAAACTCCTGCAAGAAAATAACATCGATGCAGCCTATCAAAATGCACAGGATGCACTGGCCATCGAAAAAAACTATGCACCAGCACTTACGGTATTAGGGTCAGTCTATTTCGCCCAACAGCGTTTCGAGGATGCTCTCTCCACCTTGCAGGTATCTGTAAAAATCAATTCAAATCAGGAAACAGCCTGGAGTAAACTTGGAGACGTGTATTTACAAAACGAAGCTTTTGGAAACGCCATCGATGCATACCAGAAGGCAATAACGATAAATCCCGATTTGTCGGAGACCCGCACGCATTTACTGATTGCCCGGAACAACAACCGGCCTGAATATTGGCTGAACAAATATGAACAAACCTTAAAATCAGAAAATCCGGATTCAGGAATTAAAATTCTGCAAAAAGCAAAAGCCAACAATCCACAAAGTGAAGAGATCCGAAATACGCTGAAAAATGCTCTTCAGGAACGGGATTACCTGATCGCCCAAAGCGCAATCGCAAACGGCGAATGGGATTTCGCTTTCAAAACACTGCAAAATATCGATCCCGATTATAAAGATACAGCTCTCAAATTGGAAGATGTGCGCGCCGAACTTATCCTCATTCAACCCGACTCATTGACTGATTCAAGCAAACATCCGGAAGCAACCTCAGGTTACAGGACAGTTGAATCACAAAATCAAGTTTTAACGTCTAACAATGCCGACACCGCCGAATATATGGACAGCAAACCACGGCAGACGATTTCAGTTGTAAACGACTCTCTCTTAGCATCGCAGCAATCACATATCGACCATCAGCCGGACACTGGGGGAACTCCTGTCGATTCCACAAAATTAGACTCGCTGATTCAGGCCAATCAATATCCTGAAGTGACCTTGCAGGAAGATCCGCAACAAACGCTACCGCTATTTGAAAAAATCAGGGATGTCCTTTCCATCCCGCTTGCAGGGTTGGTTGCCGTCGCTGTTTTTGTCCTTTTAGCAATCATCGTCATGGTCATCAGAAAAAGACCGATTCCGGTCCCCAGCAGGGAAAGCCTTGAAGAAACCTTAAAAGAGAAACAGCCCCATACCGCGCCTGCATCTCATCACTCCTCTTTGACTCATGGTACAGAGGAACTCTTTCAGGAAAAAATTGCTTCCGAAACACCGGTAAGTTTTAATCCCGCGCACAGAAAGCGGCGCTATTACAAAAAACGCCCTTCAGGGAAACCCGATGAATCGCAATTAAAAGAACTGTCCATGCTTGAAACGAAAACCATGCTTGGCGGCATTCCAAAAATAAAAGAAATCGGACGCTACGTGATCGAGCAAGAAATCGGACGCGGTTCCATGGGACAAGTCTACAAAGCGTTAGACCCCAAACTCGACAGAACCGTTGTCATCAAGCAGGTGGCATTCGATTTTTCCTTAAACAAAGAAGAACTGGAACATTTGCGGAATCGATTATACAGAGAAGCCAGAGCAGTGGCCTCTCTCAGCCATCCGAACATCGTCATCATTTATGACGTCGCAGAAGAGAAAGATTTTTCTTACATCGTTATGGAATATGTTGAAGGCCAGGACCTTCAGGCTTATCTAAAAAAAGAAAACACATTGGATATCAAAACAACATTCAACATTTTGCAGCAAATTTGTCGAGCTTTGGATTTTGCCCATAAACACAATATCATTCACCGGGATATTAAACCGTCAAATATTTTGATAACGCCACAGGGGAAGGTAAAAGTCGCTGATTTCGGTATCGCCAAACTTCCTCACATGGGTACAATCACTCACACAGGAAACGTTATGGGGACGCCATTTTACATGTCTCCGGAACAGATCGAAGGTCAGACCCTCGACGGCCGCTCAGACATCTTCTCCGTCGGCGTTATGATTTATGAAATGCTCACCGGAGTGCGACCGTTTATGGGGGAAAGCATTCCTGCGGTGGTTTACAAAATCATTAACAAAAATCCGGCCGCTCCTTCATCGGTTAATAAATCGCTACCTGCCGCAATCGATAGCCTCATCGAGCAAGCTCTGGCAAAGGACCGGGAAAACCGTTATGCCGATGCCCGGGATTTACTCAAAACCCTTCAGGAATTTAAATATAACCCGGCATAAACGATGATTTGCAAAAAATGTGGCTATAAAAACAGTGAGCGGGATTTTCGTTGCAAAAAATGCAAAACGACACTCTACCATTCCCGTCTGAAAATAGAAAATGATGATGGTTCCGGACAGACCTATTTTCTGCGAAAACAAAATTATACTATTGGCCGGGATATGGGAAACAACATCATCATTGCGGATACCTCCGTATCACGGTTTCACGCGAAACTCCTCTTTCAAAATAATCATTTCTTTCTACATGACCTGAACAGCAAAAACGGTTCATTCGTTAATAATTACCACATTAAGAAACAGCCGTTACATCCTGCTGACCGGATTCAATTAGGACATGTGGTTTTATCTTATCATGACGATGAACGGCTGCTTGCAAACAATGCTTTAAATACCGAAATTCTTGTACAAAAAGAATTCTTCAAGCTTTCAGAAAATCGCAGTACAAAACTGACTACGGATGATGTCTTAAAAACGATGCTGGACCTCATGCTGTGGCTTCTACACGCACAGTACGGCATGCTTTTTCAAGCCAATGAACAGAACAAACTACATTTCAAAATAGGCCGCGCATCAAACAATCAATCCTTCGACAAACCTGACTTACAGAACGATGATTGGATTTTATTAAACGATGTGATCCAGTCTTTGGAGATTCAAACCGACCGGACAAAATCAAAAACCGGACAATCAAATGTCATCAACAAAAACTGGGGCAAATTAGCCATTCCATTAACTTTCTCCAGAAAATATGACTTACCCGGAAACCACATTGGCAGACATGCACTCCTGGGCATTTGCTACATCAGAAAACAGGCTAAGGCGAAAGCCATTACACAAAATAAATTTGATCTGCTCAAAACAATATCCCAGCAGATTGCTTTGGCGATGGAAAATGATATTTTGTATCGCGAGATTGCGGAAAAAAAGAAACTGCACTTTCAATTAGCGCTCGCCAAAGAGATTCAGAAACATCTTCTGCCCACAAAACAACTGAATATCAAACATCTCGATGTCGCCTATTTTAGCAAGCCGTGCGATGCAGTGAGCGGCGATTATTTCGATATTATCCCCACAAAGGACGATAAGGTCAGTATTGCCATCGGTGACATCTGCGGTAAGGGAATGCCGGCCGCATTGCTTTCTTCGACGGTAAGAGCCGCTATTCGGGCACAATTAGAATATTCAACTTCGCCCGCACAGATTATTCAAAATTTAAACCGGTTATTTATAAACAGCACGGCAGAGTCGATCTTTTTCACGTTGTTTTTTGCCATTCTTGATGTTAAAACCAGTAGCCTGACTTATATAAATGCCGGACACCCACCGCCGATTCTCCACAGCGAAAAATCCGCTTTTCAGGAACTCAAGGCAACAACCATCGCATTGGGCATCATCGATGAAGACATTCAGGATGAAGTCACTATTCCGTTTCAAACAGAAGATTTTATGGTCATGTACACGGACGGTATCATCGAAAGCCAGAATACAGCAAAATCTATTTACGGGCGAAAAAGACTGCTCAATTTTGTTCAAACGTCCCTAACACCACAAAAGGAAACCTTCAGTCTTTCCAAAAATATTCTTCAAAAAATCATGGTCGAACTTGAAGATTTCACTAATCATTCCAAACAATCAGATGATTTAACCCTGGTGACGGTTAAACGATTGTAAAAATTTACCACAAATACAAAAATCATTTAATATTTGTTTTATTGATTTTGATCGTCAAATTGTCGATATATGTTAAAAGAAAACAACTCTTTTCAGCAATTCCTGTGAAGTGTCAGTAAATTGTAATAATCGTTTTCCTGAATACAAATCGTATTGACATGTAACCGATAAACTTTTGACACCTGAAAAACAGCAACTTTTGCAACATTTAGAAATATGGCACAAATGAAAATTGCATTAGCTTTAGGAGGCGGAGGCGCCAGAGGATGTGCTCACATTGGCGTGCTTAAGGTTCTCGAACGGGAAAACATCCCTATTCATCTCATCGCCGGTTCCAGTATTGGTGCAATCGTCGGTTCTATCTACGCAACCACCAACAGCGCGGCCGCAGTTGAGGATAAATTCAATGACTTCATCAAAAGCGATGCCTACAAAAAGAGCGGCTTCGATCTCTTTAAACGCAAGGAACCGGCAGAAAACTTCTTCGGCCAGGTGGCATCGAATATTAAAGAACGCATGGTCGTCAATATCGCTCAAAGCAAGACCTCTCTGGTAAGCGGCGACCGCCTGCAGCAAGTCATGGATTTCCTGATTCCGGAAGGCAGAATTGAAAATACGATTATTCCATTTTATCCGGTTGCGGCCAACCTCTTAAACGGTAAGCAGGTTATTTTTCGTGAAGGTGATTTGAGAAAAATTGTCAGTGCCAGCGCTTCCATCCCCGGATTCCTTCCACCATACCGGGTAAACGGCTATCTTTTGGTTGACGGATCGGTTGTTTGCCCCACACCGGTTGTACCGGCTCTTGATATGGGAGCCGATATCGTTATCGCGGTGGATGTGGGACAAGCATTAAATGACAATCCGAAAATTGACAATGTCATAAACGTGATGTTTCAAACCCAACACATGACGGCACGTCATTTTAATTACCAATTACTGCAAAAAGCAGATGTGGTCATCCGCCCAAAAGTCGGATTAATTCACTGGTCAGAATTTAAGCTGCTGCATTATTTAATTGAAGAAGGCGAAAAAGTCACCACAGAGATGCTGCCAAAGATTAAAGCGGTGGTCAAACAAAAATCAAATGTGTGGCAAAAAATCCTGCATCTTTTTTAATTGTATCCACAACTCAAAAAAAAATGCTGATACTTCCCCCCTTAGCATCAGCACGTACGTCGTGACTACTTTTGTGTTAAAATGTAACTTTAAATATACACTTTTTTTTGGCTTTGTCAAGAAAAAAGTTAAACAACTAATATACTGCGACTAATCGCCATATATTGCCATTTATGAAAAAGGGCATGGTCGCCTCAAACACTGCATGACCCGACAGATATAGTCCTTTTTCCCTGTTGAAATACATCCAACTGTCTGCCCTTTATTTTGCTTTCCGCAATGTCACCTGGCGGTGGCCAGCGCAAAACTTTTGTGGCAATCAGATTAGCTTCTCCTTTGATACGCGACTGCACCCTTCCGGTTACGGTAAAAGGACCGTGACCATGCAGATTATCTGCATACTTTTCATAAACCTCCGGAAAAAAAATAACTTCCGCCACCCCGAACAGATCTTCCAGAGACAAAAATTTCATGTATTTTCCTGAAACAGTCTCTTGCAGCCGTGAGGTGACATACCAACCGGTAAATTGCACCCTGCGGTTTTTGCATTTTTCCAGATCAATGGAACGAACCATATTCTCCCAGGGAATGACGTCCTTGTAGAGCGTCAGCGGGTGGGCGGTAAATGAAAACCCCAGCAGCCCCAACTCCGTAACAATCCGTTGTTCTCGTGAATACGCTGGCAGGCCAACCCCGCCGGTGAGATATTCGGCAGTCGTTTTGTTGCACCCATTTTTAAAATAGGTTTGGCATTTTAAAAGCAAGAGCGGTTCGCTTGGGCACAATGAGCGAAATGCCCCACAGCGGATCAGATGTTCGGTTTCCTTTTGACCGGCACGGATACGTCTTAAAAAATCATATAAATCACGGAATGGCCGTTCTTTCCTCGCTGCAATCAGGCGTTGTTTCATTTTGTCCGAAAGTTCAAAAATCGGATAGAATCCCACCCGGATGGCGTCTCCCTCTTTGCTAAAATCAATTTCGGAACGGTTGACATCCGGTGACAAAAGTGGAATTCCTACCTGTCCGCTCGGAAGAATCAACCGCCTGCACTCTTCGATGTAAACCGCCTTTGAATAAAAACCGCCATGATTGTTCAGGACGGCCGTCATGTACGCCACAGGAAAATGACATTTCAAAAATGCGGTCTGATAGGCGAGAATGCCGTAGGTCGCAGCGTGCGCCTTGTTAAAGCCAAAGCCGATAAAATTCAACAAAAAATGCCACACTTCCCCGGCTTTTTCCTGTTCAATTCCATTGGCCTGCGCTCCTGAAATGAACTGGGCTTTCATGGTGTTCATAAGATTTTTATCGTCACGTTTCTTGGTCATGGCACGCCGCAGGGTGTCTGCCTGCGCCAGCGTGAACCCGGCAACGTCGCGGGCAATCAGCAACACCTGTTCCTGGTAAATGGTCAACCCGTACGTCTCCTTAAGAATCGGCTCGAGAATCGGGTGGATGTAGCGCGTCTGCCGCAAGCCGCCGCGCCGCAGAATATACTCATCCTTCATACCGCTGTTGCCCACACCCGGACGAATGACGGCCACGGCAACCACGACATCTTCGATGTTGTCCGTCTGCATCTTGCGCAAAAGCCCCCGCACCAGGGGGCTTTCCAACTGGAAACAACCCAATGTTTTCCCGGCCCTGATCATGGCGATGGTCGCCGGATCATCGTCCGGAATGGCACGCAGATCAAGCGGGGACAGCTTCCCCATTTTTTTTATAAAATGAAAACGACGTGCGTGTGGGTCAGAATGTTGCCCATTCGCCTTGAAATTGGTTGCCGTTTCTGCATCCCGATCTGCGATTTCCAATGTCCGGTTTTCGACTTCAGATGCAGATTCGGCGCTTTTGTCATCTATCCTCGAAAATGCTTTTCCAATTTTGCTATTTACCGACGCCCGGGTTACCTCCATACACTCCGTGATAATGCTCAGCGAACGCACGCCAAGCAGATCCATTTTTACCAGTCCCAGCCGCTCGATACTGTGCATATCGTACTGTGAAATAATGAATCCCTTACCGGCAACCTCTAACGGCGTATAATTGGTAATCCGGTCGGGAGCGATGATCACGCCACCGGCGTGAATGGACAAATGACGCGGAAAACCGGCTAACCGTTTACTGATGGCGATAATTTCCAGATACGTCCGGTTCAAACTGCGGTTACCTTTGAGTTGCGGCAATTTTTGCAGGGTCGCATCAAATCGGGTCATGTTCGTCATGTAGGGAAACTTACTGGTGAGATAACTGATTTCCTCCTCCGGAAGTCCGAACGTTCTTGAGACCTCGCGCACCGCTGAACGCCTCTGAAATGTGTTGTAGGTGCAGATCATCGCGGTTTTATCTTTGCCGTATCTCTCGTAGACATAATTGAGGACACGGTCGCGGCTTTTCCAGCAAATATCCAGGTCGATATCGGGAGCGTCCGTGCGCTCCGGGTTGAGAAAGCGTTCAAAATACAGATTAAACCGGATTGGGTCGGCAAAGGTGATTCCGAGCACGTAAGCCACAATACTGTCCGCGGCAGAGCCGCGCCCCACGCAGGGAATCGACTCACGGTGGCAAAAATCCACAATATCTTTCACAATGAGAAAATAGTCGGTAAAACCCAACTGCGCAATGACGCTGAGTTCATAGTCCATGCGCTGGTGAATCTGTGGCGTCAACGGCAGGTAAAGTTCCTTTGCACCCCGTAAGCACAAACGCTTCAGGTGACGAAAACCGGCTTTTCCAGACGCCCCTGGTAACTTGGGGAATACAGGTTTTCCAAGTGGAAGCTGAACCTCACACCGGTCGGCGATCTTAACCGTGTTGACCAACGCTTCGGGATAACGGTAAAACAACCGCCGCATCTGTGCCGGAGATTTGAGCGTCTGCTCTTTGCTGCCGGCCGTTTTCACCCGTTCACGCAGGGTGTTCCGGTCGATGGCGTGCAAGACCTGGCGCAACGAAATTTCCTCCTGCGAGAGCAAGTGCACATCGTTGGTTACCACCAGGGACACACCGGTTGCACCCGCCAATTCCGCCAAACGTTCGTTGAGGAAATCATCCCACGGCACAAACCGCTGCAATTCCAGATAAAAGTCGTTGCCAAATTGCTGTTGCATCCAGCGGCAGTGGCTGGTCGCCTCTGCAAAATTACGGCTCAATACCAACTGTGAGATCAGACCCTTTTTGCCGCCGGAAAGCACCACCAACCCTTCTTTGTGCGCCAAAACATCCTGCAAATCACATCTGAAATTCAAATGCCCGCCGCGTAGATTCGCTGTGGTGATAATCTCACACAAATTCCGGTAGCCGCGCATGTCTTTCGCCAGCAGCACCAGCGAGAATCCGTCCGTCAAATCCACCTGCGTCCCGATAATCGGCTTTATGCCAAATTCCCGGCAAATACAATAAAACTCGATAGCGCCGGAAAGCCCGTTATGGTCGGTCAGGGCAACGGCGGCCATACCGAATTGTTTCGTACGCTCAACCAGAGTCCGCAACGGAATGGTGCCGTCAAGCAGACTGAACGTACTGTGTGTGTGCAGATGGACGAAAGTTTGCATTTGTCGCAATCCTGGGAACCGTATGTTAGGTGTTTTAATGTTCACCTAATATAAAAAATTGGGATTTCAAAGGCAAGGATATTTTTTAAAATCGTTTTTTGTCGAAAGGGAAAAATTTGACCCCACCTGAAACTGACGGGATTTACGAAAGACAATTATGGGCTCCGGAGGTAAAATCTGTGAACATCCGTTTTGTCCGTGACATCCGTGTACCAAGCTGCAATTTTCGAATTACGAGTCTTCAATTACGAATTGGAA
>CAYVXE010000020.1:0-54241 GCA_964455375.1 uncultured Calditrichaceae bacterium | reverse complement strand
GACGGGAATAATCGTAATCCTTTAACCGGATGGACCGGCGGTGATGCATATCGGGATTGTATGTCATGCATGCCCTTCCACGCTGGTTTTGTAGCAGTGAGCAACTCGTACCCATCTTTACACACAATGCACAGGCATACTGTCCCAGGTTTTACCATCCAATATGCGACCGGATTTTTTCTTGTTTATGCCACCCCATTGTTTGAAAAAGAATGGCACATTAGCCCACAAACATTGTTCTTTGATGCCTTGCACCCATTCTTCTTTCATAGGTCGAGCATTTCTTCCACTTTCTCCGCCGACAATTACCCAATGTACGCCATTTAGATCTAAATCAGACAAAGGGCCTAATAAAGGCTCACATGAGAGAAATTTAACTTGAGCTTTGGTCTTCTTTAATAATTCAATTCGGTTGGTTACATCTTGATTTTCAACCGAGACACCCATCCAAATATTATGCTGCCATTCCAACCAGTCTTCGCTATCGTAGTAACTAAGGACATCAGCCCGTTTGGTAAGCACTTGAAATACATGTTGAGGATTTTCTCGCATCACCTTAAAAACACGTTGTATAAATTCAACAGAAATTTTTTCATGAAACAAATCGCTCATAGAATTGACAAAAACAATTTGCGGTTTTTTCCATGTGTATGGTTTTTGCAATTCTTCCTCATGCAAGGTTAATTGAAACCCATTTTTGTATTTCTCTAAGCCCATGGCGTGCAGACGTTTTGCCATGACTTCGGCATAACAATATTTACATCCGGTAGACACTTTATTGCAACCCGTCACCGGATTCCAGGTCATTTCTGTCCATTCTATTTTTGAATGTGCCATGATTAATTTTCTCTTTGAATGATTTGGCGAGCTATTCTAACAGCAGTTTTGTTGTTTGAGGCAAAAACGAAATGATAAATAGGAACATTTTTACTGTTTAACAATACCAAAGGCCTGTCGGTTACAAATTTCCATATAGACTTAAGTTGCAGAACATAAAATTCGGCAATCTTTTGAATAGGTTTTGTTACCTTTGTAATTTTTTCTTCTTTTCCGAATAAGGTTTGTTCGGTCTCTTTCTTGTAAAAAACTCGCCGTATTTCTTGTTCTGCAAATCCAAAGAAAGAAGTTAATTTTTCAATGTACTCTAATTTTCCATTTTTGTCTAATAGCCGATTCACAATTACACCAGTTGGTAATAAAATCCACAAATCTGTCCGGGTTCCCTCCAATGAAGCAATACTCTCCCATTCAATTTGCATTCCAAAGGGGTCCAAAAATATCAATGCGGCATATTTTTCGCCATACTTTTTCATCGTGGTTGACAATTTCAACAATTGATTGTTCACATCATCATTTCTGAAAATCATCTTTGGAGGGGCGCCGAATTTTTCTTTTATTTTTGTTCGCAATGTTTTCAAAGCCTGTTTATCTGTATCTATAAAATAATAATAATTAAAGGTGAGGTTGTCTTTGAGGCTTAAGACTCGTTCAGCAGAACCTTTGTAGACATTGCTTTCCTCACTGATATTCAATTCATCAAATAACGACTTATTTCTGTGAATATCCTTCGCCCTGCTCCCACTTCCTGCAAAGCCGTCAAAATAGATGGTTTCCCAGTTTGAATGTTTCATAATGGATAAGTACGACCATACATATTTAGAAAAAGCATCTAATTTTTTCTCTGTCCAACCACCGCCCCAACGGCCAGTAGGTTCTTTTACACAATTCATAATTTACGTCCCTTTATCTTCCCCACCTCTGAATGATGTGCACTTTTTGAGTAGGAATACTTGTCTCGATTCCGCTCATTTCTTGCCCTCCACACTCCGTATCTCCTTTCCCCAGCAGATGTTTTCAGACGAACATCTTCCACTTCGATGACTGCTTTTTCGGCTGTGTCTTCGCTTTGATATCCGAAAAATTTAGATTTTTCAAATCCCGCCTTGCGGAATTGGTTAGTCCTTGCCTTTTTGGTACACGATCTCGCCCCCAATCATGGTCATAAGGACTTTAATATCAAATAAACGATCTTCCGGGTCGGTCATGAGATTGCGATCCAAAACCACCAGATCGGCGAGTTTACCGGGTTCAATGGAGCCCTTGATGTTCTCCTCATCGACGGCACGCGACCCCCAAATGGTTAGTGCTTTCAAAGCTTCTTCACGGGTCATCCTGTATTCAGGGTGCCAGCCTTCGGCAGAAAAGCCCGTCGTGTCCTTCCGCACGGAAGCTGCATAAAATTCAATCATCGGATTCCCTTCTTCCACGGGTGCATCGGAACCGGCAGGAATGAAATTACCCTGATCGAGAAATTTTCGCCAGGCATACCCCTCTGCGATGCGCTCCATCCCCAGCCGGCGGATGGCAAAATGTAAATCCCCGATAGCATGGCTCGGCTGCATACTTGGGATCACATTTAACTGTCTAAATCGAGGAATATCCTCCAGAGAAACAATTTGCGAATGTTCCATACGAAATCGGGGATGCACATCTTCCGGTTTTATGTTTAACTCATTTAACGCGCGGGCATATAAATTTAAAACGTCGCGGTTCGCTTTATCCCCGATAGCATGAATGGCCATTTGCACATGATTTTGTGTCGCTCTTAAAATCGTCGAAAAAATTTCAGCATCTTTATACATGAGCAAGCCGCTTGTTGCGGCATCGCTGTAAGGTTCCAGTAACGCGGCCCCGCGGGAACCGAGCGCACCGTCTTCCACAATTTTGATGCCAATGACGCTTAACCTGTGGTTAAACAAGCCAAGCTCAGTTCCGTGTTCCAGGAGTTTGTTCGCATCATCACCGGGACCCATAATATACGAGATGATCCGTATTTTCAGATCGCCGTCCTGATACATTTTTTTCCATAAATCTACGGTGTGCCAGCCCGACCCCATGTCATGCACCTGCGTGATTCCATACGCCGTGGCGACCGCCTGAGCTTTGAGAGCAAATTTGCGCATGGTCGCCTCATCATCATCGGCGGGGAGATATTTTGACATCAAATCCATGGCGTTATCGATGAGCATGCCCGTGGCATTGCCGTAGCGGTTTCGGAGAATTTCACCACCAACCGGATTAGCCGTACTTTTGGAAATTCCGGCGATCTTTAAGGCCAGCGAATTGACCACCGCCGCATGACCGTCGGCCCGGCGCAACATAACCGGATTCTTTGGCGCCACTTTATCCAGATCTCTTTTTGAAGGAAATTTTTTACTCGGCCAATCCTCCTCAATCCAGCCGCGACCGGTAATCCATTCCCCCTCCTTTTTCTCCGCCACTGCGTCCTTCACTCTCGCCAGAAAATCATCCAACGATGTCGTACCATCCAAATTCAGATAAAAATTCTTTTTCCCGACTCCCATAAAATGATAATGACTGTCGATAAATCCAGGTACAACTGTTTTTCCTTTCAGATCGATGACGTTTGTATTGCTGCCGATCATTTTTTCCATATCGGCGTTGGAACCCACGGCTATGATTTTATCACCCAAAATAGCTACGCCCTGCTGCGTGGAAAAATCCTTATCCACAGCGTAAATAACCCCGTTCTTTAAAACCACATCCGCCCGTTCGGAACAAGCGCTCATCAGAACCACCAAACAAAGTAAAAGAAAAATATGCCTCATTGTTCATCCTCCTTTTTCGGTACAGTGCAAATTTAGTAAAAATAAGTTGCAAATCAAGGGCTATGGATGGAAAAAGAGAAGGCCGCGATTGCAATCTTAGTGTGCAGGGACCACAGCCTTTTTTTAGGTCGGCTATCTTCCACAGGAAGGAATGCAGTTTTGGAAGAAAAACATTGTACATTTGTACGTTCATGTTCCGTTTGTGCATTTCCCTTGAAACATGAGAGGTAAAACTATTTCAATTCTTTTTTGTTGAAATTAATTCTGAAAAAGCTACATTGCAGTTGGAAGGAGACACCCCGTAAAATCCAAATATACAAAGGAGTCTTTATGGATGACAAACAACTTTACGTTTATAGAGCAAAGGTCCTCAGTGTGTACGACGGAGATACCATTCATGTGGATATCGACCTTGGACTGAGTACCTGGATTAAAAATGAAAAACTGCGTCTGGCAAGAATTAACGCCCCGGAGTTAAAGGGGGACGAACGTCCGGCCGGACTCTTAGCACGGGACTTCCTGAGAGAGAAGATTGCAGACAAAGAAATTCTCATTGAAACAGTCAAAGATAAAAAAGGAAAATACGGACGTTATATCGCGGAAATCTGGTTAAAAAACAGCACCGAAACTTATGAAAACATCAACGACCTTATGGTTACCAGTGGCCATGCGGAATATAAAGAGTATTGAATATAAAACATCTTTTATGGATAGATATGCCAGATCAAACAGAAAAAACTAAGCATCGTTTTTCGCTAAAATGTATTCACACGCCTCCGTTCATTCGGGAATGGCTTGGAATCCTCAAGAAACAGGGATTTATGGCCCTGCTCAAACAAAAGGGCTGGAAAGTTGTCATCACTTTCTTTCTCTTCTATCTGATTCGCGATTCCTTGATCTATCTGATTCTGCCCTATCTGGCTGCAAAAGGCCTTTTAGGGTGCTAAAGACGATTAAACTTTGGAGCTTAAAATGACAAAAGAAAAAGCAAATCGCGTTGCCGTCGTTGCCGGAACACGTACCCCATTTGTAAAAGCGGGCACGGTTTTTAAGACACACTCGTCGCTGGATTTAGCTGTCCACGCCGTCAATGGTCTTCTCAAAATGCACGACGTTAACCCCGAAAATGTGGATGAAGTCGTTTACGGTACGGTGGTCACCGACCCGCACATAGCGAATATCGCCCGTGAAATTGTTTTCCGCACAGATTTACCATCGACGGTCAAAGCGCATTCGGTATCCAACAACTGCATAACTGGTATTCACGCCATCACAGCGATTTACGATTCCATCGTTCATGGCCGCACGGAAATCGGTATAGCCGGGGGCACAGAATCCATGTCCAACCCGGCGATTGTGTTTAGCAAAAAATTTGCCCGCATTCTCATGGATGCCAGTATGGCAAAAAGTACCGGCGCCAGAATTGCGGCATTTCTGAAAGTCCGGCCCGGGCATTTCAAACCCATTGCACCAGCCATCGCCGAGCCTTCAACCGGACTTACCATGGGAGAACACTGTGAAATCATGGCCAAAGAATGGAAAATCGGCCGTGAACAGCAGGATCGGATCGCCTTTCTGAGTCACAGAAATGCATTCACGGCAACGGAAGATGGCCGTCTCAAGCAGGAAATTTATCCACTGGGCGGCATTGACACGGATCGCATCATTCGCGGCGACACAAGCGAAGAGAAGCTGGCCAGGCTGCGTCCGGTTTTTGACAGGAGCGCCGCCGGAACCATCACCGCTGGCAATTCCAGTCCGCTCACAGATGGCGCTTCCGCGGTGCTGCTCATATCTGAAGAGCGGGCAAAAAAAGAGGGCCGAGAAGCGCTGGCCTTTATCAAAGCATTTGAATATGCAGCCATCGACCCCAATGACGGTCTGCTTATGGCGCCCTGCATTGCCGTTCCCCGGCTTTTACAAAAAACCGGCCTGAAACTCGATGATATGGACATCATTGAAATCCACGAAGCTTTTGGCGCACAGGTAGCTTGTAATTTGAAAGGCTGGCGGGAAGGCTGGAAAGAGGCTAAAATTGGTGAGGTACCGGAAGAGAAGCTAAATCCCATGGGCAGTTCTATCGCTATCGGGCATCCTTTCGCGGCAACGGGCGGGCGTATTGTCACAACGTTGGCAAATGAATTAAAACGGCGTAACGCAAGATACGGTTTACTCAGTATTTGTGCGGCCGGCGCCATGGCAGCGGCGATGATTTTAGAAAGGAATTAAGCTGTCATGGCTCTTAAAAACAACAGTCATCTGGGTAAGGATAGACGGTATAACGGGGTATATGGTATAAATGGGTGGAGAAAAATAAGGGGCGCCCAAAACGCCACCTTTCCGTATAATCCAAAGTCGTTTAAGCGGGGTTAAAGCGTCACCATTTTTAGATGATATAAAGATTCTTCAGAGCTTCTTTAGCAGCTAATTGCTCTGCACGCTTTTTATTATTTGCGGTGCCCGATCCCAAGGTGTCATTCTGAATATTCACTTCGATGGTAAATACTTTTTCATGATCCGGACCGTGAACCGATTGCACGGCATAGCAGGGCGACCCCAGACTCTGACTTTGGGCATATTCCAACAGCATGCTTTTAAAATTTGTGTGATGTTCATCGGTAATAATGTCTTCGAAATTCACAAGAATTTTGTTGTGAATAAAGTCGCGGGCTTTTTCCAGTCCACCATCCAGATAAATAGCTGCGATGATCGATTCCATCGCGTCAGAGTTGATTGAAGCACGGCTTCTACCACCCGATTTATCTTCTGCTTCACTCAGCAACAAAAAATCTCCCAACTTCATAGCCCGAGCAATTTTGCCAAGTATGTGACGACTGACAATGAGTGACTTCATATTTGTCAACTCACCTTCTTCTTTGGTGGGATAGGTGCGGTACAAGAATTCCACCACAACCAGACCGAGAACGGCATCTCCAAGCAGTTCCAGGCGCTCGTTAGACTGTAGCCTTTTTTCATGCGTGACAGGTAGGAACGAACGGTGTTTCAAAGCCTGAATAAAAAGTTCCTCATCCTGAAGATCGTACGCCAATGTTTCTCTTAAAACGGCAAAATCGACGTACAGCTCATCGTTGTCAGAATCGTTGCTTTTAAAGAATCCGTTAAACCAGTTGAACATGCTATGCTGTTATAATTTTTAAACGTCTGATGGTTATTCTTCAAATTTTTTAATTACAATTGAAACGTTATGTCCGCCAAATCCAAAAGAATTCGAAATGGCGGCTCTGACTTCCCGTTGCTTCGGTTTGTTTGCAGTCGTGTCCAGATCTATCTCCGGATCAGGGTTTACCTGGTTAATGGTCGGATGCACCATTCCATGATTCATGGTAAGTGTAGCTGTGACAAATTCAACACCTCCGGAAGCACCGAGTAAATGACCAATCATGGACTTTGTGGAGTTAATATTCAATTTGTAAGCCGCTTCACCAAACACTTGTTTGATGGCATTCACTTCGGCAACATCACCATAAAGGGTTGATGTTCCATGTGTATTGACATAATCAATATCCGCAGGTGAAAGTTCTGCGTCTTTCAGAGCGCGTCGCATAGCTGACTTTGCCCCCGCGCCATCAGGCGCCGGCGCAGTGATATGATACGCATCAGCGGTATATCCCACTCCGGCAATTTCCGCATAGATGTGAGCCCCGCGGTCTAAAGCATGTTCCAGTTTTTCAATGACGATGATACCACTCCCTTCCCCCATGACAAACCCATCCCGATCTTTATCGAAAGGTCGGCTTGCTTTTTGCGGTTCTTCATTGCGGGTTGACAGCGCTTTCATTGCATTAAATCCGGCAATCCCCAACGGTGTCACCGTGGCCTCAGCCCCCCCGGTGATCATGACATCTGCATCTCCCCTCTGGATGTTACGAAAGGCTTCTCCAATCGCATGAGAACTTGAAGCACAGGCAGAAACAGTTGAAAAGTTCGGCCCTCTTAGCCCGTAACGAATGGAAATATGTCCCGGAGCAATATCTGTGATTAACATGGGAATAAAAAACGGACTAATTCTCCTTGGGCCTTTTTCAAGCAATGTTCTGGTCTGATTTTGAAATGTTTCCATGCCGCCGATTCCGGAACTGACAATGACGCCGGCCCGATCTTTGTGCACGGCATCAAAATTAAGTTCAGCATGTTGCACCGCTTTCTCAGCAGCAGCAATGGCATACTGCGTAAACAAATCCATATGCCGCGCCTCTTTCTTCTCCATGCAGTCTTCAGCGCTGAAATCTTTGACCTCTCCCGCTATTTTGGTCACATAGCCAGCAGGATCAAATTTCGTGATGGTGTCAACACCACTTTTACCCTGAATCAGATTTTGCCAATATTCGGACAACCCATGACCCAACGGCGTAACAACCCCCATCCCGGTCACCACAACACGCTTTAACTCAATTGTTCTCATTACAACTGTATTCCAAGATAAATATGTTTTATTCAGCTAATTTTTTTTCAAGATATTCTATAGCCTGACCGACTGTATTCATTTTTTCGGCATCTTCATCCGGAATTTCAATATCGAATTCTTCTTCAAAAGTCATGACCAATTCAACAGTATCCAGGGAATCGGCACCCAAATCATCGATAAAAGATGCTGACTCGGTCACTTCTGCCGCATCTACTCCCAACTGTTCAACGATAATTTCTTTGACCTTATCTTTTGTAGACATAAAACTCTCCTCCTTATAGTTTGTTTATTTGAAAAATGAGATAAAATATGTATGCTTTTTTGTTACATCACCATACCGCCATCCACATTTATTACCTGCCCGGTAATATAATTTGCAGCGTCTGACGCTAAGAACCCCACAACATTTGCAATATCTTCGGGCTTGCCCATCCGTCCCATTGGAATTGTATTCTCCAGGTTAGACTTTGCTTCTTCCGGCAAGGCGGCAGTCATATCCGTCATAATAAAACCCGGGGCAATGGCGTTCACCTGAATGTTTCTCGGCGCCAGTTCTTTTGCCACCGATTTCGTCAATCCGATGATACCGGCCTTTGACGCGCTGTAATTTGCTTGCCCGGCATTGCCAATGACACCGACAACCGACGTTATATTAATGATTTTCCCTTCCCTCCGTTTCATAAATGCTTTCGTCGTGGCCCGGATGCAGTTGAACGTTCCTTTTAAATTTACAGCAATGACATCATCCCACTCAGCCTGCCCCATTCGAACTAACAAATTATCTTTCGTAATGCCAGCATTATTGACTAAAATATTAATTTTAGAAAAGGTTTCCAGTGCCGTTTTCATCACGGTTGTGACCTCATCAAAATCAGCAACATTGAGCGCCAGCGGCAGAGCCTGGCGACCCATTTTCTCAATCTCTTCGGCAATCGGACTGACATTTTCCAGCCTGGTAGCAGTCAAAACAACATCTGCTCCTAACGTTGCCAATTTTAAAGCAATCGCTTTACCAATCCCCCTGGATGCACCGGTTACAATTGCGATCTTATCTTCCAGACTTTGCACCATCGTTCAATTTTCCAATTGGTTTAAACTGTCAAGATTATTAATTGAAATGACTTTGAAGGAACGATCAATTCGCCTCAGTAACCCCTTAAGCACCGTACCCGGCCCCACTTCATAAAACGTATCCACCCCGTCTGAGATCATATTTTGAATGATTTCAATCCAACGAACCGGACTTGTGAGCTGTTGTACAAGCATATTTTTTATCATGGATGCTTGTTGAACTGCTTGTGCGGTCACATTGGCATAAACCGGAATTTGCGCATCCTGAACGGTCGTCATTTCGAGGACGGTTTGTAACCCTTCCTTTGCAAAAGCCATCAAGGGTGAATGAAAGGCGCCACTCACAACCAACGGCACCGCCCGTTTTGCCCCCTGTTCCTTGGCAATTTCCACCGCCTTATTGACACCGGGAATGGATCCAGAAATAACGAGTTGCCCTGGTGAATTGTAATTTGCCACCTGCACGATACCCGCGGCACTCGCGTCCTCACAAATCTGGTTTACCACTTCCGACTCCATCCCAATAATTGCCGCCATTGTCCCCTCTGATTCTTCTCCGGCACGCTGCATAAGCTGCCCTCGAATTTTCACCAGATTAAGTGCGGCTTCAAACGTTAAACTGCCCGCCGTACACAAAGCTGTATATTCACCAAGACTATGACCGGCGGTCATTTGCGGCGTCAGGTTTTGTTTAGCTAATTGCTGCACAAGGGCATAGCTATGAACGAAAATCGCCGGCTGTGTCACGATTGTTTGTTTTAATTCTTCCTCCGGGCCCTCAAAAGATACTTTGGCTAAATCAAACCCTATCAGATCGTTCGCCCGTCCGTAAAGCTCTTTCACCTCGTCAAAATGGTCATACAGATCTTTTGCCATCCCAACGTATTGCGACCCCTGTCCGGGAAATAAAAATGCTGTCTTTGAAATAGTGCTTCTCCTTAACCCTCAAATTCTAATTGCTGCCGAGGCCCAGGTAAAACCACCGCCAAATGCAACCATAACGCATAAATCGCCCGGTTTTGCCACGCCTTTCTTTTTCGCTTCTGTCAGTGCTACCGGGATAGATGCAGAGGAGGTGTTTCCGTAGTTCTGCACATTGATATAAACTTTCTCAGGCGGTAGTTTTAACCGTCTAACGGTAGCATCGATAATTCGTTTGTTTGCCTGATGCGGAATCAGTATGTCAATGTCCTCCGATTTCAGTCCGATTTTTTCCAGAATATGTACGGCCGCATCCCCCATGGCTTTCACAGCCGATTTAAATACTTCCGGTCCCCGCATTTTAATATTGTTCATGTTTTCATTGATGGCCATATCTGCAGGGTACCTTGTTCCGCCTCCGGGCATCCACAGTAAATGGCCCAGGCTACCATCTGTTTTCATAAAGGTTCCCAGCACACCACTACCATCACCATTCGCCTGTGTGACCACAGCAGCACCGGCCGCATCGCCAAACAGGACGCACGTAGAACGATCTTTCCAGTCGGTAATTTTACTTAACAACTCACAACCAATAATCAAAACATTTTTACTTTTCCCGGAACTAATGAAACCATCGGCGATACCTAAACCAAACAGAAATCCGGAGCAGGCAGCCTGAATATCAAATGCGGCTGCATTTACAGCACCTATTTTTTTCTGTACGTAGCAGGCTGTAGATGGGAATCTAACATCTCCGGTTACGGTGGCCAGGATAATGGTATCGATTTCTTCAGCGGACATACCGGCATCTTCAAGGGCATTCAAAGCCGCTTTTGATGCAAGATCAGAATTCAGTGTTTTTTCATCCACAATATGACGAACCTGAATCCCTGTACGTTCCTGAATCCATTGATCCGACGTATCCACCATTTTTTCCAGATCAAAATTCGTCAGTGTTTTTTCGGGAATTGCCGCACCTGTGCCGACAATTCTCGAATGTATATTATTGGTCATTCGTTATCTCCTTCATGTGAACCAGTTCCTGGCTAATTATCCGGTTTACTCTTTGTTTTATCATTTTTACCGATTCGAATACGGCATTCTTAATAGCCTTCGGGGTCGAACTACCATGACAAATCATACAGGTGCCGTTTATACCCAAAAGAGGTGCGCCACCATATTCTTCATAATCATAGATTCGTCGGAGCCGGTTAAATGTCGGTTTCAATAAAAAAGCCCCCAGGTTCGAAAAAACTTTCTTACCAATTTTTCTTTTCAATGTCTTTGAATAGACGCCGTTAAAACTTTCGGCAAATTTCAAGACCACATTCCCCACAAACCCGTCGCTTACAATAACGTCTACATTACCACTCATCACATCCCGGCCTTCAACATTACCGACAAAATTCATCGAGCTTTTCTGCAACAATTTGTTGGCTCGCTGAATAACTTCATATCCTTTAGACTCTTCCTCGCCAATATTTATCAAACCAATGCGTGGATTAGGCAGATCGTACACATATTTCATATACATTTCCCCCATCACCCCAAATTGAAGCAAATGTTCTGGTTTGCATTCGAGGTTGGCCCCCACATCGATTAAGAATGTCACCCCTTCTTCATTGGGAATTAATGATCCAATGGCGGGACGTTTTACACCTTTAATGCGTCCTAATTTTAGAAAGGCCGACGCCATAGCGGCGCCTGTATGTCCTGCGCTTATCACGCCGTCAACATGCCCTTTTTTATGCAACTCCATGGCAACCGAGATAGAAGCATCCGGTTTTTTTTTCAGAGCCTCTACAGGAGATTCTCCCATTTCTATTTTTTGCGATGCATGGTAAATGGTTATCGGCAGCTCCTGAATACGAAAATGGCGTGAGAGATACGGGTAGATAACCTTTTCATCACCGACTAAAATAATCTCGTAGTCACCTTTTCCGGTTCTGACAGCCTCAACACCGCCATGTATAATTGCCTCAGGGGCGTAATCGCCTCCCATCGTATCAATGGCAATTCTGACAGGACTCATTTTCATGCGTGTTACGTAGTCCTAACGAAATAAGCGCATTTCATGAAAGAGAATTAAACTTCTTTCGGAATAAAAACGGACCGACCACTATAATACCCGCAACTGGGGCATGCTCGGTGAGGCAAAATTGGTTGATGACAATGAGAACATTCAACGACATTTGGCGCTGAAAGCTTCCAATGCGTTCTTCTTTTATCGCGTCGTGATTTCGATTGTCTTCTTTTTGGTAATGCCACTACTGTCTCCCTTTATGAATAAAAAAATACGTTATTTCTTTTTAAAAATATCTTTTAAAGCTTCCCACCGCGGGTCCATAATTTCCATATCACAGGTACACACGTATTCATTCAAATTTACACCGCAACCGGGGCACAACCCCTTGCAATTATCATCGCACAAGAATCTCATGGGAAGATCCAACAACAGATTGTCTTTAATCCCCTCGCTTAATTCAATTTCACGTGTACTTGAACTAATAACCCGCACAGATCCTTCCTCATCAGCAGTTTGTGGATCCGTGGTGTAAAACAGCATAAATGAATCCTGCAACTCCTTTTCAAAATCTGCCAGACAGTTATCGCATTGCCCTTTAACACCGGCAAACACCTGATTGGTCACAAGAATATTCTGGTCATTTTTATCTATTACGCTTCTTACATGTATCTTTCCAAAACTGATTTTATCTTGAACGAGGTCTAACTCCTCTCCTGTAGTATCGAACTCAAAACGGTGCGAACCATTTCGCAATTTTTGAATATCAATCTTCATGCTACATCAGTTTTATAAAAGAGTTTTAAATTTAATTAATATTTCACCAATAGTCAAGATAAAAAATATTACCCCAGAGAGCACAAAATTATGAATGTTGTCTTAATTATTGTTTTCCACCAACTCTCTTTCCGAAAAAAAGAACGCTATTTCTACCTTTGCATTTTCATCTGAATCCGAACCGTGTACAATATTATTCTGTTTGCTTTCGGCATATTCCTTTCTTATGGTGCCGGGGTCGGCTTCTGCAGGATCTGTCGCTCCGATGAGTTTTCTGAATGCAGCGACTGCATTTTCATTTTCCAACGCAAGCGGCACTACAGGGCCGGACGTCATAAACGCTACTAAATCACCATAAAACGGACGTTCACGATGAACCGCATAAAACTCTCCTGCAGCGTCTTGACTCAATTTCACCATCTTCATGGCCAAAACCTTAAATCCGGCTGCCTCTATTTTATTAATCACTTTACCGATCACATGATTTCCCGTACAGTCAGGTTTCAAAATAGCTAATGTTCTGCTCACAATCGTTTCTCCTAATTTTAAATAATTCGACTTTATAAAAAATCAGGATGATGGCTATGTTCGCTTACAACACACCCATCATCCTTTGTTAAGTTTGAGACCGGTGACTCTCAAATATTATTGCAGCTATTATTGCAGCGTTTTTTGCATGGTGACGCCAATATCAGCCGGACTGATGGCCACCTGCACACCGGCATTTTTCAGCACCTCTGTTTTTTCCTCTGCCGTACCGCCGCTACCGGAGATTATTGCTCCGGCGTGCCCCATACGACGTCCCGGAGGCGCCGTCCGTCCGGCGATAAATGCTACCACGGGTTTCGAATAATGCTCCTTAATGTAAACTGCTGCTTCCTGCTCAGCGCTGCCGCCGATTTCACCGATCAGCACAACGCCGGTCGTTTCCGGGTCATCTTTAAACAATTTCAAGGCGTCCGTAAAATTGGTGCCAATAATCGGGTCGCCGCCAATACCGATGCAAGTAGATTGGCCGATGTTCAGGTCACTGAGCTGCTTCACTGCTTCATAGGTGAGCGTCCCACTTCTCGAAATAACCCCGATTCCTCCGACTTTATTGATAAACCCCGGCATAATACCGATTTTACACTTCCCCGGTGAGATAATTCCCGGACAATTCGGGCCGATGAGCCGTGTTTTCCGGTCTTTCAGATATTGATGAACTTTCACCATGTCAAAGGTTGGTATTCCCTCTGTGATACAGACAACCAGATCGACCCCGGCATCCGCAGCTTCCATAATCGCATCTGCGGCAAAGGGCGGCGGTACAAAAATGACCGATGCATTGGCGCCGGTTTCCCGAACCGCTTCCTGCATGGAATTAAACACAGGAACTTTGTCATCAAATTTCTGTCCCCCTTTGCCGGGCGTCATGCCGGCGACCACATGGGTACCGTATTCCATCATCTGGCGAGCATGAAAGCTCCCTTCGCTTCCCGTGATTCCCTGAACCACCAGGCGGGTATTTTCATCTACTAAGATACTCAATTTATTGTCTCCTTATTCACTATTCGGTTTTTTTGCATTTCTATTTATTCATTGCAGCAACCACTTTCTCGGCTGCTTCTTCAAAGCTTCGTCCCACTTCAAATGCGAGGTCTGATTCTTCCAATAATTTTGCCGCTTCTTCGGCATTCGTCCCTTCCAATCTTACGACCACGGGTAAATCAATGCCCATTTTTGAAGTGGCTTCAATGACACCTTTGGCAACACGATCGCAGCGGACAATCCCACCAAAAATATTAATCAGTACTGCTTTCACTTTTGGATCAGACAACAGAATTTTAAAGCCGTTTTCCACAGTCTCGGCGCTTGCAGCACCACCGACGTCCAGAAAATTGGCGGGCTCTGAACCAGCTAATTTAATCAAATCCATCGTGGCCATGGCCAGGCCTGCGCCGTTGACCATACAACCGACTTCACCATCGAGCTTGATATAATTCAATCCATATTTTCCAGCTTCAACTTCCAGTGGCTCTTCCTCATACAAATCCCGCAACTCGGCATAATCCTTGTGACGGTACAGTGCATTGTCATCAAAATTAATCTTTGCATCCAGGGCTAAAACCCGGCCTTGTTTGGTAACCACAAGTGGATTGATTTCAGCCAGAGAGCAGTCCGAAGCCATGTAAGCTTTATATAAAGCTGAAAAGAATTTCAATGCATTTTTCACTTGATCACCCTGCAAGCCAAGACCGTAAGCGAGTTTTCTGGTCTGGAAAGGCTGTAAGCCAACATCCGGATCGATGTATTCTTTGATGATTTTTTCAGGAGTTTCAGCAGCGACTTTTTCGATTTCCATTCCACCTTCTGTGCTGGCCATAAAAACCAGTTTAGCTTTTGCGCGGTCGAGCACGATCCCCAAATAAAGTTCACGTTCAATGTCCAGGCCTTCTTCCACCAGAACTTTTCTGACTTCCTTTCCCTCGGGCCCGGTCTGGTGGGTAACCAGAGTCATACCAATCATATCCGAAGCAATTTTCCGTGCTTCATCTGCATTTTTCGCTAACTTCACACCGCCACCTTTTCCGCGGCCGCCGGCATGTATCTGTGCTTTCACAACCACGGTTCCACCTAATTCAGCAGCAATTTTCCCAGCTTCTTCAGGGGTCTCGGCCAAATGACCAGTGGGTACATCCACCCCGAATTTTTTCAGTAACGCTTTCCCCTGATATTCATGTATTTTCAATTTAAAACCTCCTGTTATTAGGACTAAAACAATCGTTTAAATACAATGTAGCAATCCAATATGATTTTACTCATAACGTTATGACCGTACCGGAGTTACCTTCGACGATATCTTTCATTTTGTCAGTCTGACCGATTAGAACCTTTTTGCCACCGGATTCCAGAAAATTAATGGCAGCTTTTATTTTTGGCCCCATGCTTCCTGCTGGAAACTGCCGGGCCTCCAGGTATGTCTTAGCCTCAGATAACGTCATTTTATCGAGCAAAATTTCGTTGGGTTGCCGAAAATTCAACGCCACTTTTTCAATGGCAGTCATAATGTACAGTTCTTCCGCTTGTAATGTTTTTGCGAGGACAGCCGAGGCCAGGTCTTTATCAATGACCGCATCAACCCCTTCCAGGGAACCGTCCCTTTCCCTGCAAACGGGAATACCACCGCCACCGGTACAAATGAGAACCACACCGGCGTGAACCAGTTTATGGATGATATTCTTTTCGATGATTTCCAGGGGAACAGGCGAGGGTACAACACGGCGATAGCCCCTGCCCTTGTCGTATTTTATGATCCAGCCTCGTTCCTTTTTAATGGTATCCACATCTTCCTCTGCGAGAAAGGGGCCGACAAACTTCGTCGGATTTTGCACAGAAGGATCATCTCTATCCACAAGAACTTGTGTCAACAGAGTTGACACATCTCTGTTCAAGCCTTGCTTTTGCAGTTTATTCTGAAGAGACTGTTGAATCATGTATCCCATGCCACCCTGCAAGTCCGCCACAATAATCCCCATGGGCAAAGGAGGAACAAGATGTCTGCTTTCTTCAACCCTAATGAGGGCATTACCTACTTGCGGACCATTTCCATGTGTAATGGCAATATTATAGTCCCGCTTAATCAACTCGAGCACGCCTAAAAGGCTGCGCCGGGTATTTGCAAACTGCTGGGCAATATTTCCTTCTTCGAATTCCCTGGTGATGGCATTCCCGCCAAAAGCAACCACGGCTGTTGTTTTGTTTTTCACGTCTATCGAATCTTTCCAATCAGCACTGTATTAGAATTTTGCCAACACACTGTCTAAATCCGGTTTACCGATTTCCTGCAGCTCGTAGGTCACTCTGACAGCAGGTTTGTTTATCTTAATCAATTTCCGCAAATCTATTGGCGTCCCAATGATGACTGCATCACAGTCCGTACTGTTTATGGTTGCCTCCAGGTCCTTAATTTGCTGATCACCATAACCCATTGCAGGTAATAGCGTACCGATTTCCGGGTAGGTTTCAAATGTATTCTTCAACGACCCTTTTAAGTACGGACGTGGATCAACCAATTCTGCAGCACCGAATTTTTCTGCAGCGACGACAGCGGCACCAAACTGCATTTCACCGTGCGTTAACGTGGGACCGTCTTCTACTGCGAGCACGCGTTTCCCGCGAATCACTTCCGGTTGTTCAATAAAAAGCGGTGAAGCACCGTCGATGATAAGAGCATCCTTATTTACTTTTACGATATTTGTCCTTACCTCTTCAATATCTTCAAACATGGCGGTGGTTTCTTTGTTAATCACTACAACATCCGCCAGTCGTACATTTATTTCACCGGGATAGTATCCTAATTCATGTCCCGGGCGCAATGGATCCGCAACGGTAATAAACAGGTTGGGCTTAAAAAATGGCGTATCGTTATTTCCACCGTCCCAGATGACAATGTCGGCTTCTGCTTGCGCCTGGTTCAGAATTTCCCGGTAATCGACGCCTGCGTAAACAATTGAACCCATTTCAAGATGCGGTTCATACTCTTCTCGCTCTTCAATAGTACATTTATGCTTTTCCAAATCATCGTAGGTGGCAAAACGCTGGCATCTTTGAGCAGCCAGATCACCGTAAGGCATCGGATGCCGGACAACGACCAATTTTTTGCCTTTCGCTTTCAAAATTTGTGCTACCTTCCGTGTTGTCTGGCTTTTCCCACACCCGGTTCGCACGGCACAAATTGCCACAACAGGCTTGCTGCTTTTTAACATCGTTTCATGCGGATTCAGCAAGGTGAATGAAGCTCCTGCAGCATTTACCTGCGATGCTTTGTGCATGATATATTCATACGGAATATCACTATAAGAAAAAACAACCTCATCAACACTTTTTTCTTTGATGAGGTTGTCTAATTCTCTTTCATGATGAATCGGAATACCTTGTGGATATAACTTTCCTGCCAGTTCAGCAGGATAAACCCGGCCCTCGATGTCCGGAATTTGCGTTGCTGTAAATGCAACAACGTTAACATTTTCATTATCGCGATAAACTGTATTAAAATTGTGGAAATCTCTTCCTGCCGCACCCATTATTAGCACATTCCTTCGTTTCATATTACCTCCAAATTGACCATTAATCCATTGGTGATTTCAAATTAACCCGCAGAATATAGTACAATTTCATTTCATTTGCAAGCGCTTTTTAGACAGAGAATCTGCCCATTTTATCGCGTGGATTGCATACCTTTTTCACAACTGTACCCTTGCAACGCCCCATAAATATTATGTAAAAATTACTTACAGATAAAACAAAATTGAGACAACTAATAAACACGCAAATATCCGCATTTTTTCGAGCAAAATGTGTTTCATTTTGCGACTCAGTGTACTGTTTCCGGCCACTTGTATGATTTTAATCCGTATAATATCTTACAATCGTTGTATAATTTTTCCGTTAACAATGCACACCTGTTCGATTAAACAGACCAATAGCGTGCACTTACACCTATTTAACTACATGTAATAATTAGAGATAAGTATTCTAATTATTACATATGTAAAACAGGAATGAAATATTTCGGTACAAAAATTTCATTAATGGCATAAATGTTGCAAAACGGAACAATACATGTGTGAAGGTTTACAATAAAGAAAGCATTTAGTGATAGTGGATGTATTAACAGAAATAAGGACGTTAACCGGCTCTGATAAATCCCAATAATGTACAGAGTTCAAAACTTACCAGCAACATAAATCTTGGAGGACACTCAATGGAAAAGGCAGACAAGAACAATATCGTTATTTTCGACAATGCATCATTAAATGGCGATAAAATTCTGGACGAACTCTTAATGAGAGATGGCTTTACCCCCATTCATTATGACAATATCCGTAATGCTCTGGAAATTACCATGACCGAAAAACCTTCTGTCGTTGTCATCGATATGGATGAATACGGTGAAAGAACGTGGTCTACCTGTCTAGAATTAAAAGATGATATAGGCACAAGGAAAACCGGAATCATTTTACTCTCGTCTACAAATGATGAGATCCTCCATATTCGTGGGTTTGAAATGGGCGCGGACGATTTTGTGACCAAACCTTTCAATAAAAGAGAATTGGCAGCAAGAATAAAAGCAATCAGCCGCAGGCTCTCGGTAACCGAAGGTAAAAAAATCAAAGTGAAAGATATCGAAATTAACCTTGACGAACATCGTGTGAGTAAGGCTGGAAAGCCTATCGACTTAACGTACATTCAGTTTAAACTGCTTTATTTGTTGGCTTCGCGTCGGATGAATGTTTTCTCAAGAAAGGAAATTCTTGAAAAAGTCTGGGGTAAAAAAGTGTATGTGACCAACCGTACGGTTGATGTACACATCAAACGTCTGCGTGAAAAACTGGGTGAGTATAAATACCCTTCACAGTATATCGAAACAATTCATGGTACAGGATACCGTTTCCTCTAATACCTCAAAATAATTTTCCTCCCTCCGGGCCCCTGGCGTAGTAGTTGCCGGGGGTCTTTTTTTTTGCCAAAACACCAATTACGAATTACCAATTTTCAATTAAGAATTACGAATGGCGGAATCGACACGTCAGCATTGGTGGTAGGCTGAAAAAATAAGATTAGGCGACACGTTGTTTTGCCTGATGGGCATATTGAAGCTGGTAGAGTTTATAGTAGATTCCTTCTTTAGCAAGTAATTCCTGGTGATTGCCAATTTCACGAATTTCACCTTTATGCAAAACAATGATGCGGTCGCAATTCTGAATAGTGGACAGTCTGTGGGCGACGATTAGGGATGTGCGATTTTTCATTAAACGCTCAACTGCATCCTGAATGAGAAGTTCGGTTTCCGTATCCACGCTGGAAGTTGCTTCATCCAGAATGAGAACTGCCGGATCGAAGGCCAACGCCCGTGCAAAGACAAGAAGCTGTCGCTGCCCCACGGAAAGACTCTTCCCTCTTTCCTGCACCGGATGACGATATTTTAGCGGTAGTTTCTGTATGAAATTATCTGCATGGACATCCTTGGCGGCACGTATGACATCTTCATCAGTTATGGAAGCGTTGGCTAACCGGATATTATCGGCTATCGTCCCATCAAAAAGAAACACGTCCTGCAACACCATGCTGAAATGTTTACGTAGCTCATTGGGATGAATATTCGTAATATTCATACTGTCTAAATAGATTCCCCCCTTATTTACCGGGTAGTAGCGTAGAATTAGATTCATGATACTGCTCTTGCCGGCACCGGTAGCGCCAACAAAAGCGATCTTTTCACCCGGCTGAATGTGGAAAGAGATGTCTTTGAGAACATAATCATCGTGCTTGTAGGCGAACCAAACATGTCGAAATTCTATTTCTCCGCCAATTTTCAACTTAGACTGAAAGGATTCATTTTCACTTACCTCAGGCGTCTCATCCAAAATCGTAAAAATGCGCTCAGAAGATGCCATTGCAGATTGCATAATGTTGTATTTCTCGGATAAATCCATGATTGGCCGGAAAAACATCTCGGCATATTGAATAAACAATACCAATGAACCAAATGTTAGTGTTCCTGCCAGAATACGCCCTCCTCCATACCAAACAATCATCGCAATTGCGACCGAACTGATCAAATTCACTGCAGGATAAAACAGCGCGTAATAGAATATCGTGGTGAGATAAGCATCCAAATAGTCGTGGTTTAATTTTTCAAATTTGTTAAAGTTCTTCTTCTCCCGGTTAAACAGTTGTACCACCGGCATACCGGTAATGTTTTCCTGCAAAAATGCATTGATTCGAGCGATTCGGACCCGAATCAACCGATAAATTTCCCTTACTTTCTTTTTAAATAAAAACGTCACGTAAAACAAAAACGGTAGTACGGAAAAGGTAATCAAAGCCAGTTTCCAGTTGAAAATGAGTAACACAACAACAATGCCAGTCAGTTTGAAAATATCACCAAAAATGGCGACGACACCGGAACTCAGCATCTGGTGCAGGCTTTCCACATCGGTGGTCACTCGAGTCACCAGACGCCCCACCGGATTTCTATCAAAATAAGCGACTGATAACGTTTGCATTTTCCGAAAAACCTGACTGCGCATATCGAACATGGCCTTTTGCCCGATGAAATAAATGAGGTAGGTTTGCAAGAATATCATCAGAAATTCCGCCACAAGAATGGCGGCAAAGATCCAACAAATGCGTACCAATCCCGCCCAATCATTTTTGGCAATGTAGTTGTCGATGCCTATCTTTGTCAAAAACGGTCCGGCTAATTGCATGACAGATGCCAAAAATAAAATCACAACGGCAAGGATAACGATATGTTTATAGGGCTTTAAATAAGACAGCAATCTGGCCATTAGACGGCTGTCGTAAGCTTTACCTAAAACGTCCTCTTCCTGGTGGTTACTTTGTGACAAAAGATTTTACTCCATTAACTACACATACAAACGTTTGCCCATCATCCATTTCAGCAAGCTGTCCAATTTTTGCTTAAAATGATTCAAGTGCTTCTTCCAGCAACTGCTGTTCATACAATTCTGCGTAAAGCCCGTTTATGGCAAGCAATTCTTCATGGCTGCCGCGCTCCTTAATTTGCCCATCTTCTAATACGATGATCAAATCCGCATGCTGTACTGTTGAAACCCGGTGCGACACGATAATGCTTGTTCTTTCCCGCATGATGGAACGCAATCGCCGCAGAATCGCCTCTTCTGTGTACGTGTCGACCGCAGATAAGGAATCATCTAAAATGAGAATTTTCGGTTTACGAATGACCGCCCGGGCAATGGCCGTGCGTTGTTTTTGACCACCGGAGATATTGACACCGCGCTCACCAAGCAGCGTATCAAACCCATCCGGAAAATCATCGATGTCTTTGCGAATCTGCGAAATCTCGGCAGCTTCTTCAATGCTCTGATCTGTGGTGGCATCCACACCGAAACCGATGTTCGCTTTCATTGTTTCTGAAAACAGGAATGTGTCCTGCGGTACGTAACCGATGTTTCTGCGCAATAGGTCCACCGGGATTTTACGAACATCCTGCCCATCTATCAGAATCTGACCCTCGGTTGCATCCAGTAAACGTGGAATTAAGTTGATCAATGTCGATTTACCGCTGCCGGTGTGTCCTACGATCGCCAACGTTTGCCCCTTCTCAATAGTCAAACGGATTTTCTTTAAAACAGGAGCGCCATTGTAAGCAAACGAGACATCCCGGAATTCAATTTTACCTTGAATGCCGTTAATATCTTTTAAGGTCGCGTGCGTATCAGCAATTTCAGGTTTCTCTTGAAATACCCGATTAATTCTCACCATAGACGCCGTACCCTGCTGAATGAGGTTTATCACCCATCCCAAAGCGATCATTGGCCAGGTAAGTCTGCCAAGATAAGCAAAAAAGGCAACAAAATCGCCAAGCGAAATCGAATTCTGCAGAACCAGCTTCCCGCCGAACCAAAGAATAATTAATGAACCCAACCCAACTAAAACGGTCATCGTAGCAGTCATATAGCCGCGTAATTTTGCCATACCCAGATTTAAGGCAACATACTCCTCATTGAGTTTTTGGAAAGATTGGCTCTCCCCTTCTTCCTGAACATACGCCTTCACCACGCGAACCCCTGAAATATTTTCCTGCACCTTAGACGTAATGTCAGCATATTTAGCCTGAATTTTCTGGTAGGCTTTATTTAAACGACGGGCAATACGGTTAATCACAAATGCCATGATGGGTAGCGGCACCATGGCCAATAAGGTTAATTTCAAATTTATGTGAATCATAATGCCAAAAGCAGCCATGGATACAAGTGTGTTGAACGAGTACATAATCGCCGGACCCACCACCTGCCGCACCGCTTCGAGATCATTTGTTGCGCGCGCCATCAAATCACCGGTTTTATATCGGTTAAAAAAGGACAATGACATCTTCTCCAAATGACGGAAATAGTCATTGCGAAGATCATACTCCACTTTCCGCGACACCCCGATGATCACTTTGCGCATGAGAAAACGGAAGATGCCTTCCATGATGGCAATGCCCACAAGCACCAAAGCAAACTGTGTAAGATGACTATGAGTGATGTCATTATTTTTTAATGAATCGATGGCGAGTTTGAGCACCCAAGGTCCCAGCAACACGAAAGTATTTGTGAGGATGACAAAGAGACAACCGATGGTAAGCGGTTTTTTGTAGCGGACTAAATATTTTTTAAGCGGGTATAATTCTTTTATGGGATTGCTCCTTCATCTCAAATCAATCTGAAACCTGTAATAAAAACAATTTTTAATATAGAACTTTTGGATGAAAGGATCAATCCTTTCTTTAAACTGAAACGTGCGACGTACTTTCGAAAAGTATGTCGCACGTGAAGTATCTAACCTGATTAATTCACAAATCTCTGGTTTTTCCAGTTGCTCCCGCCGAATGGTCATTTCGGGCCTGTTTTTTAGGCGAGAAATCTGTAACTGCAACGATTCCAGCAAATAAAAGATTTCTCATCCGCAAAAAACGCCGGATTCGAAATGACAAGCCTAATTGGTTTCTTTACAATACTTTGTGCGTTCATCATATTTAAGCTCGTGAAGTTTCTAAAACACAAACAGACGATTTAAAACTCATTCATCATTTTATAGGCATTTTTCAAATTGACTTTTGAACGTACAATCCAGGCTTCCCGGTAGCCTTTGCGGATAGCGAGATCCTGCAGTTTTTCAGCATCCCGCCAATTGACGAAATCACCAACCCGGACTTTGTAATACGGCGCATCAAAAACACGATAGATTTCCGCATCGAAACGTAAGATTGCATCCCTTTGCACATTCTTCGCCTCTTCAGGATCGGTTGTTTGCAGCAATTGGATGCGAAAACCATTACCAACCGTGTCCTGCAAAGTCTCGGCTGTTTGCCCCAACAAATCTATCTCACCGCCCTGAGATTCGTCCACACCCTGCAAATCGATATGATAATCATCCATGGAGAGCGGGTCTAAATCTTCCTTCATTTTTTCAAAATCCTTTATGTCGGATGCAGAAGGTTCTGGCCGAGTCATTTTTTTGGATGAGCTGCAGGCGGTGAAAATCATAAACAAGAATAAACAAAAAAGTATTTTCATACAACGCTTTCCGGATTTCATCGTTTACCTTCTTTTAGAGTAAAACAACGTTAAAGCTGCTTGGTGTCTCATGAATGTTATTTAATCGTTGAGTCTGTCGAAAACCGAAAACAGGATATTTTTCACACAATAAATCATTCAAAATAAAGTGGTTACCCATCGACGTCAACTTAAGGAGAATTCACTTTTATCTTGTGACTTTGAGCGGAACCCAAAGGTCTGACACCAGCATAGACCAGATTTATCATCAGGCCACCGCTTGATTCGAAATGACAACATTTTCTGACTTTCCGGGCTGCCCTGTAAAACTGCCTTAGAAACTGTGTTTCGTCCTTCAAAATTGGTTAATCGAAACAAAGTTTCTCTGCAATTTCACTCCAAAATAGAAATTTTGGAACGACAGCGTTTTCGGCCAAGCACTATTTTATTTCTTTAATGGCCTGAATCAGTTCGGGAACGACTTCAAACAGATCGCCCACCACACCGTAATCGGCAATATCAAATATCGGTGCATGCGGGTCCTTGTTAATAGCGACAATCGTATCCGAATTTTTCATTCCCACGATGTGTTGAATAGCGCCGGAAATTCCCACAGCCATATACAGCTTCGGTGCTACCGTTTGCCCGGAACTGCCAACCTGGCGATCCAACGGCAGCCAACCGTCATCACAAACCGGCCGGGATGCAGCAAGCTCTGCATCCAATACAGCAGCCAGGTCCTTCATCATATCGACGTTTTCCGGTTTTTTAATCCCCCTGCCAATGGACACAATTCGTTCGGCCTTACTGAGATCCACTTCCTGCTTCACGCCTTCAAAAATTTCAAGAACTTTCGTACGCACCTCAACATCATCCAGGGAGATTCCGGCATCTGTTACGCTGCCGTTACCGCCGCTTTCAAGTTCATCAGCATTGTAAGCGCCGGTCTGAAAACTCACCAGATACGGTCCGTCCCCAGTAAAACTGTAATCCGCATCGATTTTACCCTGAAATACCTGTCGCACGAACACCGGACTGCCGCCATCTGTTTTATAACGAACGCAGTCACTGAGAAGCACTTTACCCAGCGCCACAGCGAGCTTCGGTGCATAATCGCGCACCATGTATGTGTGACTGAAAAGAATGTACGCGGGGCCATCATTCTCAACAACCTTCTTGACAGCGCCGGTGTAGCCGTCCGGTGTATAATCGGCTAATTTTTCATCATCGACAAAGACGACATTCACTCCCTTTCCGGCAACTTCATCTGCCACTGCTTTTACATCTTTGCCCAGGACGAGGACCGTGACATCTTTACCTACGTCTTTACCCAGCTTCTGACCCGCAACAACCGCTTCCCAGGTAGTACGATTCAAACTTCCGTCACGTTGTTCCGCAACGACCAAAATGTGATCACTCATTTAAAAACTCCTTTTATCATTTATGGTGCACATGAAAATCAAAAATTAATTCATCATCGCATTAGTTTAAAACCTTGGCCTCATTTTTCAATTTTTCGGCAAGTTTTTTCGCCACCTCTTTCGCATCTCCCTCTAATATTTCCGCTTGCTTGGTTTTTTCAGGAATGTAAATTTTTTCAAACTTTAATTGCCCCGATGTAACGTCGCTCTCGGACAAACCAAGATCACTCAAACTTAATTGCTTAATTTCCTTTTTCTTCGCCATCATAATCCCCTTGATGGTGGCGTAGCGAATTTGGTTAATTCCGGATTGAATACTCAGGAGTGCAGGCAAGGGTAACTCCAGCCATTGAAACCAGCCGCTTTCCAACTCACGTTTCACTTTAATGCCGCCATCCTGCTTTTCAATTTCCATGACAATGGAGGCATGTGGGATACCCAGCATTTCGGCCAAAATCACACCGGTTTGTCCCCAACCGTAATCATCTGTTTGCAAACCAGCCAGGATGAGGTCAAATTCTTCCTGCTTGATGGCAGCGGTAAGAATTTTCGCATTAGCGACCGGGTCAGTGGTGTGGAACGATTCATCGTTGATGTGAATGGCACGGTCGGCGCCTTTCGCCAGACCTTGCTTAATCGCTTCTTTAATTCGATCCGGCCCCATGCTAAGAATCACGACTTCACCGCCATGTTTTTCTTTCATGCGTAGCGCTTCTTCTAACGCGTAGTGGTCACTTTCATTAATTTCAAAACTCAACTCGCTTTCTTCAACCCAACTGGCATCGCCTTTAATTTTTAAAAGCGAATCCTTAACAGGAACCTGCTTCATACACACGACTATTTTCACGTTTTTCTCCTTCTTTAACGATTCGTAAAAAGAAAAATATTAATGTCTATTGTCTGTAATTGTTTACACTCTATGTATTTTATTTAACCCTTAAATTTAATATTTAATCTATTGAAATCAACCCCTTTAACCGATCAAATTAAAATCATATTTATTGTTTTTATATATATTCTGTACGATCTCTCTACGCCAGTCATCCATATTGTTATCGAGCTGACGGCTGTTGCGGCGAATCCGGCGCCACGCCTGTTCACAAAAAGCTTTTCCAATGGTGATTTGCGGTCCGGCCTTTTCCACCCCTTCGCGTTTAATCAGCGCATCAAGACGTGAAATCACGGCCACCATACCGAACAAATCAATTGCCATGTCGGCAAGCCTGGCAAGAATAAAACCCTGGTTAATAATATTTTTGCGGTATTTTGACAGAACTTTCTCTACACCAAGATGTAGCTCCTTAGCGTACTCTGCAAACTTATCGGCTTCGTCATGTAATGCTTCATGAACATCGTTCAGTTTTTCCGTTACAACAGTATCTTTAATTCGATGAATGGCAAAATCGGTGAGGACACCCAATTGGTTCAATGGATTTTGCAGGGCTTTTCCTACTTTTTTCAAATATTCGCCATGCTCCTGCATTCCGGCCAACGCAATGAAAGACCTCAGAATTTCATTGGTCCCTTCAAAAATCAAATTAATCCTTGAGTCACGTAAAAAGCGTTCATATGGATATTCTTGACTGTAACCGATTCCACCGGCAATTTGCATCCCTTCATTCACAGCCCTCCAAACTGCCTCGGATGCAAACACTTTGCAAATAGCCGACTCAATGGAATAATCCACATCACCACGGTCGATGAGGCCCGTAGTTAAATATACCATACTTTCAATGGCGAAAACATCTATCGCCATATCGACAATTTTGTCCTGAATCATCTCGAAATCTGCGATAGGCGTGTTAAACTGCTTGCGATTTTTGGCGTACTCGGTGCTCAACGCAATCATTTCCTTGATACCGCCAGCACACCCGGAGGCCAGGCCTAAACGTCCGGAATTCAGAACCTCCATCGCAACCTTGAAACCCTTTCCCAATGGCCCGATGACATTTTCTTTCGGTACTTTCACATTGTCAAACGTCAACTCTGTTGTAGAGGAACCGTGAATCCCGAGCTTATGTTCTTCCCTTCCTGAAGAAAAACCTTCCATATCACGGGTGACGATAAAAGCAGTTATTTTTTCCTTTCCATCGTCCATGGGTGTTTTGGCAAACACCGTGAAGAAATTCGCCAAACCACCGTTGGTGATCCAAATTTTGCTGCCATTCAGGATATAATTCCCCGACGCTTCATCATAGACAGCCTTTGTTTGAATGCCGCCGGCATCCGACCCGGCATTAGGTTCAGTCAGAGCAAATCCGGCTAACCACTCACCCGATGCTAATTTCGGCAGATACTTTTTCTTCTGCTCTTCCGTTCCATGCAACAGTAGCGCTTTCAGCCCTATGGACTGGTGCCCGCCGAATGTGACCGCTAACGAGGCATCCACACCGGCGACTTCTTCAAACATACGGTTGTACGCAGTCGCTGAAAATCCGTACCCTTCATACGCTTCAGGAATGCTCATTCCGAACAGACCAATTTCAGCCAGACCATCCAAAATCTCTTGCGGGATTTCTTCCTCCCTGTCAAATTTTGCGGAATCGACATTATCTTTGGCAAATTGGCGGAAACTTTCAATAACGAGTTTTAAATTTTCTTCCTCCTCTTTATCAATTACCGGAAAAGGAAAAACCAACTCCTGCGCAATATTTCCAGCAAATAATGCTTCAGAGAAACTTTGTGACGCATGATCATTTTCTGCCATTTTAAACTCCTGTATTATTAGTCCCTATTTTTATCTAAACTGTTACTCTTCAGCCAAACGCTCTAACACAATTCACCGCTGTCGCAACGCTATTGTTAATGCCTCTCTTGCAAATCCAAGCATTTCAGACAGTCCTACTTTAAAAAACTTCCTGTCAACAAAGCTGTTCTTACGCATAAAACGACCCGTTCTTCTCTGCCAATTTAACA
Organism: uncultured Calditrichaceae bacterium; assembly: GCA_964455375.1. GTDB lineage: Bacteria > Zhuqueibacterota > Zhuqueibacteria > Oceanimicrobiales > Oceanimicrobiaceae > CAYVXE01. The sequence goes on along the minus strand of CAYVXE010000020.1, from coordinate 25,988 downwards.
AGCAATTCAGGTACGGCAAAGCGTTCACCGAATTTCTCCTGCAGTTTGTTGAATTTATCTGCGCACGTTTGTGCGCCAAGGCTGTCGGCATAACGCAGTAAACCTCCCCGGAACGGCGGAAAGCCGGTGCCGAAAATCATGCCTGCATCCACATCAAGTGCTTGCCGGACGACATTTTCTTCGAGGCAGTGAATCGCTTCCTTCAACATAATGAAAACCAGTCGTTTCTGAATATCATCCGCAGACAATTGCACCGGCTTCACCAAATCCCGGAAAAGTTCATAGACAGATTCATCCACCTGTTTTTTCTTACCGTCGTAAATGTACAGACCCTTGCCGCCTTTTTTTCCAAGTCGTCCGTCCTGGTGCAATTTCTCGATCACTTGTGATGGCGCTACCCGGTCGCCGAACGCTTCTTGTAAAATTTGGGCGACTTCAAATGCCACTTCAATTCCCACTTCATCTAAAAGATTCAGCGGTCCCATGGGCATGCCGAATTTTAACATCGCCTTATCGATCGTTTCAATCTTAGCACCATCTTCCAGAAGCAGCGCAGCTTCATTTATATAAGGCCCTAAAATACGGTTCACCAGAAAGCCGGGACTGTTTTGCACGACGATGGGAATTTTGCCGATCCGTTTAGCAAATGCTACGGTGGAGATGGTTGTTTCGTCGGACGTTTTCTCGCCGCGGATGACTTCTACCAACGGCATGCGGTGAACGGGATTAAAGAAATGAAATCCGATGACCCGATCCTTCTTTTTGACGTCACCGGCAATTTCCGTGATGGAAAGCGAAGAGGTATTCGAGGCCAGAATCGTTTCGTCATTCACCTCACCCTCAATTTCTGCGAACACTTTCTTCTTGATGTCGAGATTTTCCACAACCGCCTCGATGACCAGATCGCTTTGAGTGAATCCGGTGTAATCTGTGGTACCGGAAATCAGGGACATCTTCTGCTCCATCTCTTTTTCAGTCATTTTTTTGCGCTGCACAATTTGCGAAAAAAGTTCTGCGGCTTTTTGCAAACCAAGATTCACCGCCGCCTGATTAATATCCTTCATGCGCACCGGAATATCTTTGTAAGCCAGATACTGCGCAATGCCACCCCCCATCACGCCGGCGCCAAGAAGTCCAAGCTGCTTTATCTCCTTCGGCTCAGATTTTGCTTTGGCAACACCCGGGTCATTTTTTATGTCCTCAGTCAGATAATAAAGTGAAATCAGATTCTTGCACTCGGGGCTGACAACTAGTTCCCCAAGCAGCCTGGCCTCGATTGCAAGTCCCTGCTCTAACGGTTTGCAAATTCCCTTTTCTACGGATGTCAACGCTTTTAATGGAGCGGGATAGTGACCGTGGGTTGTTCGCAACGCCTGCTTTCTCGCCTGTGAAAAAAGAAATTTTCTACCCAGGGGATTTCCCTCCAACAAAAAGGTCAAAAAACCGCCGAACTTTTTCCGATTCCTGTAATCTTTAGTCCTGTATTCAGCGAGAATTTCAGTTGCGAAGTCCTCTGCGGAACCTCGTAAAAATGAAAACGGGTAATCCAGAGGCAAAACTTTATCTACAATCCCCAGTTTACCGGCTTTTTTCGCATCGACGAATTTACCGGTTAAAATGAGCGGCAATGCTTTTTGAATGCCAATCAGCCGCGGCAGCCTTTGTGAGCCGCCAAAACCGGGTAGAATGCCTAACTTCACTTCCGGGAATCCAATCTGAGTTTTTGGATGAATCTTCGCAATGCGAAAATGACAGGCCAGCGCTAATTCCAGACCGCCACCCACGCAAGCACCCTGTATGGCGGCAATCACCGGAAACGACAAATGATGAATTTTCTGAAAAACCGCCTGTCCCAAACCGGCCTTCCGCGCCCCCTCATCCGGATCGGTGATGTCCCTGATTTCGGCGACATTTGCGCCGGCAATAAAATTGTCCTCTTTCCCACTGATGAACACCAGCGCTTTTATGGAGGTCTTCGCGGCGACCACATCGAGGATTTCATCCAATTCCTGCATCACATCTGATGTCAAGATGTTGACTTTTTTATCCTTGACATCAATGGTCAGAATGGCTATGCCAGAATCTTTTTCCATGAAGGAAAAATTCTCATAAGAAATTTCCTCGATGACGCCATTTTCTTTTGGAGATACGTCTGCTTTTTTCTCAGACATAAGAGTGACTCCTCCTCAAATAGTTATTGATTCTTGATTAGCGCATGTTTAAACAAACCGCTAACCTGATGTGCCGATTCTTCCAAATCCACTTTGCCGTTTTTGGCAAGTACCCAATGAGTAGCAATTTCATCCAGCGCACCGAAGACGGCTCTTTTAACCAGTCCCGGATGTAAATCATCGCGCATGGTACCGGCCTTCTGCCCCTCCTCAACAATCCTTCCGAGCATGTCTAAATACTCCTTCAATTTCGATCCGGTATATTCCTTGATGAATTTGTTACTTTGCCTGAGTTCAACCTGAAACACCTGTGCCAGAGCGGGTTTTTTGCGCACAAACTCCAGATGCTTATGAATAAATGTTTCCAACTTTTTCAGGCTGTTTTTTTCGGTGATCACGGATTGATTTATTTCTGCGATAATGTTTTCCATTTCTTCTTCAAAAATGGAAATGAGAATTTCATCCTTATTTTTGAAATAGAGATAAATTGTTCCGGCTGCAACATTTGCACGTTTTGCAATTTCAGCGACCTTTGCATTGTAAAAGCCCTTTTTTGCAAATACCTGCACGGCAGCTTTCAAAATTTTTGTTCGTTTGTCCATTTTTCAGCAATATCACTTTTGATGATTAACGATAAACCGAGACCTTTTATTTCCACGGAATGAATGACGGTTCATTCATAATGATATCAATAAAATTAATTTGTGCGTCATTGTCAAGTTATATTTTACTAACAAATTAGAACCGGTACATGAATAGAAAAAAACGACACGTCTCTCCATTTATTTGAAACCTTAAAGCGGCCAATCAGTTTAAATGTTGTACGCTTTTCAGTTGCATCAATGCTAAACAACATCAATGATTGCTTAAACATATTCCATAAAAATTCACTCATAAATACGGAGGAAATCATGTTAAAAAGTAAATCTGTCGTGTTGTTTCTTTCTATCATTCCATTCCTGTTTTTTGGATGCACGTCGAGGGAACTTGAAACGGAACAAATTCAATCCCAAATTCAGAAGGTAAATGAGTCGTTCATCAGCGCATTCAGTCAGTCGGACGCAGCAAAAATGGCGGCGTTTTACGCAAGCGACGCTGAATTACTGCCGCCAAACAGCGAGTTTGTTCAAGGACAGAAAGCCATCGAATCATTTTGGAGCGCAACATTCGATGCAGGAATCAAAAAAATCACCCTTGAAACTCTCGATGCCCAAGGCATAAAGGACATGGCGCATGAGGTCGGGAAATACACCCTTTACGGTAATGAGGATCAAATAATTGACACTGGCAAATATATCGTTATCTGGAAAAAGGTCAAACACCAGTGGAAATTATACCGCGATATCTGGAACAGCAGCATGCCTTTAGCTGATAAAAACAGCTAATGCGTGTCTAAATTGGGTTGTCCCCAATGCCCCGATTTGTCATTCCGATCCGGCAGTTGCCTTTGTGCGTAAACTTAAGCAGTATTCACTTTTATCTTGTCGCCTTGAGCGGAGTCGAAAGGTCTGACACAAGCACAAATTGATTTCAGAACAAGGAATAATGAAAGACAATTGCAGCCGCCGGAGGTAAAATCTGTGAAAATCTATTTTGTGAAATCCGTGTGCCCGATTTAACCTTCTTAAATCATAAATTACGAATTACGAATCGGCCTCAACGAAGGAATGACGAGTTTCGATTTTTGTTTAAAATAAAACACAGGTACACGGAAAAATGAAAATAACGCTAAGACGGGGTTGCAGTGTTTAACCATCGCGGGCTAAAGTCCACGCTACAAGTTTTTACAATTCCGATTCCCCACCGACTGATTCGAAATGACACATTTTTTGACTTTTTGGACAGCCTATTTAATTTTTCTCCAAACCAAATTCAAACTTCCTCCTTGCATTTAACCCCAAAAAATCCTTAATTTTAAGTTCAAATCTAAACTCAATGATAAACGTGAAATTTGATCTAAACAAATACCTGAAACTGAAAATTCGTGGTAAACTTGCCATTGCATTTACTGCCCTGTCTATTTTTCCGGTTTTGATTCTCGGCTCATTGGCCATTTCTACAAACGTCCATACCATACGCAAGGTAGCCATAGAGGATTTAACCCATGATCTGCTTACCATTAAGGAGCGGATACGCTCTTTTTTAAACGGCATAGATGACAACACAGCAGTTCTTACATCGTCATCGGCATTCAGAGAATTTATTCACAGTATAGATAAAGGAGACTCATCCGGGATTTCTCTGACTTTGGAAAGACTACAGCCTGAAATTATAAGTTTTGCTGAACACAAAAATATTTTTTTCCAAATTAAATTTATTGATTATTCCGGTAATGAGCTTTTCAATATTGAACAAAAGCAGGGTCTGTACAAAGCATTACCGCCGGATGAGCTTAATCAAACCGGCACGACATTTTATCTTTATGTCGCCAAAAAATCAATACCGAATAAACCGACATTCTTACCGGTAGAACTAATCAAAAATGCGCAAAAAAAACTATCTCCGGGTATCAGTTACATCCTGCCAATTTACACGACCGATTTTACCGGAGCGCTTATCTTTCAAATTTATGCCCAATCGTTTTTTAAGATTATTGAGCAAAAAACGCCACACAGTCCGGTTGGTAAAGTGATGCTGGTAAACTCCGAGGGGTATTTTCTTTATCACTCGGAAAAAAAGAAAAACTGGAACCATCTTTTAGCCTCAAAGGACTCACTCAATTTGAAAAAGGAGTATGGAGAAGACACCGCGTCACGTTTACTTTCCACTTCATCCTCCCCCATTATTGATCTGGATCATGAAATCGTGACGCATGTGCCGCTTTTCAGAGAAAATATCGGAATAAACAGCAATTACACAATTCTGAAAAGTGTTTCCAAAGCGGAAATTTTTGCATCGGCCAATTCTTTCAAAAAAGTCTTCTTCGGTCTGTTAGGAAGTTTTTTATTAATTTCGCTTTTTTTCGCCTATCTGGCAACGCGGCAATTTACGCGACCGCTTGAAAAACTAAGCCGTGAATCCGCGGTGATTGCAGCCGGCGACTACCACGCACGTGTGGATGTGCGGACCTATGATGAAATTCAGGAATTAGCGAAACAGTTTAACACGATGGCAGAATCATTGGAACAGCATGATCTTGAAATTTCCAGACAGCACGACGATCTGGAACAGACTGTGCGAGAGCGCACACGTGAATTGCGAAAAGAGAAAAACAAGCTGCAGGCTATTTTGGACAATGTTCCCAGTGGATTTATCCTTCTGGACAAAAACTTCAAAATCATTTCCGCAAGCGCCGCCCTTGAATCCATCACCGGGAAACCGGTGAAAAGTCTCATCGGCCTACCTTGTGAGGACGTCATCGGCAATGGTCACTTATGTGCGGGCTGTCCCACAGATCAGGTTTTTCGCAGTGGTAAAATGGAAACACAGTTAGTGCGTCAAACCAGCCCGGATGGGGACAATTGGTACTTTGAACTGGTTTCAATACCCTTAAAAAAGAATGGCCGCATAGAAAATATTCTGGAAATCATTACGGATGTCACCGACCGCAAACGGCTGCAGGAACAGTTGGTGCACTCAGAACGCCTGGCTGCTACAGGTGAAATGGCTGCGGTCATCGCACATGAAATGCGCAACTCCCTGACCTCCGTGCGCATGATTTTACAACTTTTGTCTGAAACCGACACCCTGCCCTCTTCGGATCGGGAATCCCTTGAAGTAGCATTGGATTCACTAAACCGCATGGAAAAAGTGGTGAAAGATCTTTTACAACTGGCACGACCCGCACAATTACAGAAAAAACCTGAAAAAATTAATGAAATCGTTCAAGATAGTATCGATTTTGCCAGCCACCAAATCAGGCGGAAAGATATTGAACTGAAAACAAGCATAAGGGACAAATTGCCCGGTTTACTTCTGGATCGGGAACACCTTAAAGAGGCTCTTATCAATCTCATCCTAAACGCCTCGCAGGCCATTGACGCAGCAGGCAGCATTGAAATTATGACAAAGATGACGATATTAAAAAAAACACTTCGAGACCTGGGACAAGTTCAAATCACAACCGACAGCGACCTGGCCGTTGATGTGAAAGAGATCGTTCTTACGCAGGGCGACCCGGTAGTTCACATTGAGATAAAAGATTCCGGGTGCGGTATTTCAAAAGATCTCATCGAGCGTATTTTCGATCCATTTTTTACCACGAAAATCTCTGGTACCGGACTTGGCCTTTCCTTTGTTAAACGAGTTGTAAATGAACATGATGGCATCATTCTGGTCAAAAGTAAACCAAACCAGGGGAGCTGTTTTTCGATCATACTGCCGGTAGAAAAATTGCAAATTACAAATGAACAGGGAGTCCATGACCAAACGTAAAATACTCATCGCAGACGATGACAAAAACATTCAATTTGCTTTTCGGAAAACATTTGAAAAGGATGGATTCTCTGTCATTACAGCAGACAATGGAATCTGCGCTTTAGAGAAATTGGAATCAGAGAAGCCTGTGCTGATTTTCATGGACGTTGCCATGCCGGGTATGTCAGGCCTTGAGGCCTTGCAAGCCATTCGTGAAAAAGAGTCGAAAGTGCCGGTGGTCATCATCACCGGTTTCGGTACCATGCAGACTGCTGTGCAGGCCGTGCAATCAGGCGCCTACGAGTATCTCACAAAACCCCTGGATGTGGATAAAATCCGCGTGGTCACAAGACGGGCGCTGGAGATGGTCAGACTGCGTGAAGAAGTGGAGAACTTAAAAGCCAAACTCAGTCAGCCGGTACGGGAATATGATCTTATCGGTAACGCGCCGAAAATGCAGGAGATTTTCAAGACCATCGGAACCATTACCACAACGCCCAACACGACCACCGTTCTGATTGGCGGGGAAAGCGGTACCGGTAAAGAGTTAGTGGCACGGGCGATTCACAACAGCGGCCTCATGGCTGAGGAGCCGTTTGTGGCCATTAATTGTACCGTATTACCCGAAAATCTGTTGGCAAGCGAGTTGTTCGGTCATGAACGGGGTGCTTTTACCGGAGCCGACAGACGTAAATTAGGAAAATTCGAAGTAGCGAAACAGGGCACGATCTATCTGGATGAAATTGGTGATATGTCCCCGAATTTACAGCAGAAGCTCCTGCGGGTGTTACAGGAACGCGTTTTTGAAAGACTCGGAGGGCATGAGCAAATTGAAGTGCAAGCCCGTTTCATTGCATCGACAAATAAAGATTTGGAGAAAGAAATACGTAAGGGAAATTTCCGCGAAGACCTGTTTTACCGTTTGAATGTCTTCAATATAAAACTGCCTCCTCTGCGCGAACGCAAAGATGACATCGCTTTGCTGGCAAATTATTTTCTTGTCAAATACAACCAACGCTTTCAGAAAAACGTTCATGCCATTTCAGACGAAACGAGGTCCAGCCTGACGAGTTATGCTTACCCCGGTAATGTGAGAGAGCTGGAAAATGCCATTGAGCACGCCGTGGCCATTGAAAAAGGTGAAATTCTCCTTGAAAATTCTTTACCGGTTCAATTTGCGCAAACCGAACAAAACGCGTCATTTGACTTCCCCATCACCAGTCCTGTCCTCAAAGAAGCCAGGCAAACCATTCTCGAGTCATTTGAAAAAAAATTTCTTATCGAACGGTTACGAGCAAACAAAGGCAATGTGACTGCGGCTGCTCTGGAAGCACAGATTCAACGCCAGAGTTTCCAGCGGTTGATGAAAAAATACGGTATCGACTCCAGCGATTTCCGTTAATCATCTGTCACCTGCGGCGTGGCGCACTGCCACATAAAATGTGACACTTCAGCGCCAATCGCCATCGAATTTTCATCATCAATAAATTTATAAGAAATTGATTATAAATACGTTACAAATAATTTCCAAACTCCTGTTTTCGTGGCACGGCATTTGACTTGCAATCCTGTAAAATTGTAAATCAAACCCACTTATTTTACAACAAAACAGGAGAGTTAAAATGAAGAAAGCTACTTCATTAAATGCTGGATTGGTATTTTTATGTGTCTTTTTATTCGGGTCACTGTTTTCAGTTAAGAATGCCAGGGCCATTCCAGCCTTTGCGCGCAAGTACAAAACGAGCTGCGCAACTTGCCACACCGCTTTTGCGAGAATGACTGCCTTTGGCGAAGCCTTTCGGCGGAACGGTTATCAATTTCCAGACGGAACCGATATGGAATACATCAAAGAAGAACCGGTGAAGCTAGGCGCAGATGGAAACAAACGGGCGTTTCCCGATGCCATTTGGCCCTCTAGTATTCCCGGTACGGCGCCTTTTTCGTTGCTTATCACGAATGAGTTTATTTATGATAACAATGCGAATCCCAAAATAGATTTCACCTCCTTTCCAAGCGAGGTCGGGTTCCTCACCGGCGGAACGCTTGGTGAAAGTATTGCGTTCTACAGCGAAATCGAATTGTCCGACGTAGGAGTGGAAGTGGAGCGGGTGCAGGCTAGTTTATTGAATATGTTCGGACCACGCTCCATGTTCAATCTGAAGATAGGTAAATTTGAACCTGGTGTCTTTTTCTTCTCGAACCACCGGCGTTATGGCCCAAAATATTTTTTGGAGAGCGCCACGGTCGGCGATAACCAATGGTCCCTTGAACCTGCACAGCAAGGCTTTGAATTGTTCGGTACGGCGGGCCAGGGCAGATTTGCCTACAACATAGGGTTAGTAGAAGGGAGTGGTAATGTGGTGAATACCGCGAAAGACGTTTATGCACATGCGACTTACAAGATCGGTGGCCTGCGGCTTGATGGCGTCGCACCGGAAGGGGAAAAACCCTTCGTGAAAACTAAACCCTGGGAAGATAACTCCTTTATTTTTGGAGGGTTCGTCTACGTGGGAAATGCTAAATTAGGTGTCGACGCAAATGATGATTTCACCGCTTTTGGTGGCGATGTTCAAATTTTTTACGGCCGCTGGAATTTATTCGGTGGAATCGGAGTATTTGACCATAATCAACCGTTTCTTAACGATCCCACACGTGGCGCCACCGCTACCATCGGTTTTGGAGAAGTCGATTACATTGTGTTCCCATGGCTGTTCCCGTGGGCACGTTACGAAACGTCCCACGTAGGAAATGAGACCATACGTCGAATCTCGCCCGGGTTTACTGCTCTCTTACGCGCAAATGTAAAGGTGCAACTATTTGCTGACTTCGTGAAAAACCCAGGTCAGGATTTCGTCGGGACCATGGAAGGCAGTCTGCAGTTGGGGTTCTGACAGACAGGGAGCTGGTTTTAGTGAAAACATTGTTCATGTTGCCATTGTCTTAAAGGGATTGCGTAATGAGAGAAACAGAAATTCATAAAACAGAGTCTGTTTCTCTCATCTAAAATTCAAATAAATTGGAGTAAGTGATATGAAATCAATAAAATTAACCTCGTTTTTATTATTCATGGGCATGCTATTGTGGAGTTTTAGCAGCAGTTTTGCCGGTACCATTAAAGGTAAAATCACCGTCCGCGGGGCAAGAGACGCCAGGGACGTTGTGGTTTATATCGATAAAGTAGACAGTGTATTTAAAGCACCCAAAGAACATGCCGTCATGGACCAAAAGAACCTGACGTTCATGCCCCACGTGTTGCCTGTTCTCGTGGGGACAACGGTTGACTACAGAAATGATGATGACGTCCTGCACAATGTTTTTTCGCCGGACAAATGTGCCGATAAATTCAACTTAGGCACCTGGCCAAAAGGTCAAATTCGTTCTTATACATATAAAAACGTCGGCTGCAAAGCGGTCATGCTGTGTAATGTCCATCCGGAAATGGAAGCCTGGGTTGTGGTTTTGCAAAACCCGTACTTTTTCAAGACGGATAAAGACGGTATTTTTACTATCGAGAATGTGCCAGCCGGAAAATACACCCTGGAGGTTTGGCACCAGAAACTCAAAGGGAAACCTCAGGTAATTGACGTACCGGAAAAGGGTGACATCACCGTTAATTTTAAAATGAAACGATAGAACACGGCAAAAGCCACAAATACTAAATATCAGAATCCAAATGGCGACCATGCAAACAAAAACCGTCAACACTGAATGGCTGAAGAAGAACTTCCCCTGTTACTGGGCCTGCCCGGTGCACACCGAGGCCGGTCACTATGTAAACCTGATTGCACAGGGCCGTTTTGAGGAAGCCTACCGGGTTGCCAGAAAACCGAATCCGTTCGCGTCCATTTGCGGCCGTATTTGTGCGGCACCTTGTGAAACCGCATGCCGACGCGGCGAACTGGACAATCCCATCTCCATCCGGGCGTTAAAGCGTTTTCTTTGTGAACGTTACGGCGTGGAAAGCATGATCGACATCACAAAAATCTATGAAGCCCTTGGCCCGAAAATTAAACCAAAAAATAAATGGGTTGCAATCGTCGGCGCCGGACCTGGCGGCATGTCCTGCGCTCACGACCTCGCTTTGATGGGCTACAAAGTAACCGTATTTGAAAAACACAGCATTCCCGGCGGCATGCTCACCCTTGGCGTTCCTGAATACCGTTTGCCGCGTGAATTGGTGCGCATGGAAATTAACGCAATTCTCAGCCTTGGCGTAGAGTTGAAGCTGGGCAAAGCGCTCGGGCGCGACTTTACTTTGAAGGATTTAAAAGACAACGGATACGAAGCTATCTTTTTGGCCGTTGGCGCTCACAAAAGTCGAGACCTGAACATTGAAGGTGTTGAAAATGACGGCGTCCTGCGGGCAGTGGATTTCTTGTTGAATATCAACCTGGGTTACAAAGTAGATCTCGGCGAGAAAATTGTCGTCATCGGCGGCGGCAATGTAGCCATTGATGTAGCACGTACCGCGGCGCGGCAGGAACGTATCGAGGAAGTGGCTTCCGACATCACTGCAGCTTTGGATGTTGCGCGCACGGCGGTGCGTTTTGGCGCCAAAGAAGTACACATGGTGGTGCTGGAATCCCGAAATGAAATGCCCGCATCCGAGGAAGAAATAACCGAAGCTCAGGAAGAACGAATTCATATCCATAATTCCGTTGGCCCGCATCGTATTTTAGGTAAAAATGGTCAGGTGACGGGATTGGAAACGATCACCTGCTCGTCTGTTTTTGACAAACAAGGCAGGTTTAATCCAACTTTTGCACCGGGAACCGAACAGGTCATCGAAGCAGACTCCATCATAATGGCCACCGGTCAGACATCCGACCTTACTTTTATCCTGCCCGAAGACGGCATTGAAATAACGCCGCGCAATACGATAAAAGTCGATGTGCAAACACTGGCAACCACTGCTCCCGGCATTTATGCCGGCGGCGATGTCAGTTTCGGAGCGCGCATTGCCATCGACGCCATTGCAGACGGGAGGCGAGCTGCCCGCTCCATCGATGAATATCTTACAGGGCGGAAACAGGAAGAGAAAAAAATCACGATCACACAATATGACACATTCGACTACGAGCAGCAGGCCGACTTTGAAAAAATCGATCGAATTCCAATCCCATCCCTGGCGATTGACCGTCGGGTCGGCGTGGCACAGGTTGAATTAGGCTACAATGAAGAACAAGCGGTTTCAGAAGCCAAACGCTGTCTGCGCTGCTGGATAAACACCATTTTTGTAGGTCGCGAAGACACGGGTTCAGAATGCATCCTCTGCGGCGGCTGCGTCGATGTCTGTCCGCAGAGTTGTATCGAGCTAATTTCCCTGACCCGCCTTGTCAGCGAGCCTGAAACCATGGACATGCTGGAAAAATCCGCAGATTTTCTCCTGGGACGCGGTGTAGCCGTATCCGGCGAAGAGTTTGAGGGTGCTGTCATGATTAAGGACGAAACGATCTGCATTCGCTGCGGACTGTGTGCCAAACGTTGCCCGGTCGATTGCATTAAGATGGAAGGATTTGAAATGGAGGAGAAAGTCGTTTATGAAAGATGAAAAAAAAATCAATCAACAAGACGGTAAGGTGGTCATATCAAGACGGGACTTCTTGAATGCCGTCGGTACAGGCGCGTTGGTCGTGAGTGGTCTTGGTGCGGCAGGCGTTTCCCTGGATTACCTTTCCCCCAATGTGCTGTTTGAGCCGCCATTGAAGTTCAAGGTTGGTACGCCGGAAGATTATGCACCGGACACGGTGACGATAGATGCGAAAAAGAAAATTTTCATTGTTCGCGAAGAACAGGGCGATTTTTATTGTCTGTCCGCTGTCTGTACGCACCTGGGTTGTCTTACTTTCTGGAAAGGCGATGAAAATCTCATAGCCTGTCCATGTCACGGCAGTCGATTTTCACGACATGGTGATGTCGTTAAAAAGCCAGCCCCCCGACCTTTGCCGCATTTTCTAATCAGTCTTGACGACCGTGGCAATTTGATAGTCAACAAAGGTGAAATTGTGAGTGAAGATTATATTTTAAAGGTTTAAAAATGGCGAACTATTTAACCGAAAAAATCGTTGGGTCAAAAGCCTGGAAATCTATTTTCCGCACCGGAACACCAGAGAGCAATCTCGATAAATCTCTGTTGATTTTCAACAATTTCTTCTTCCATATTTTTCCGGTAAAAATCAAACGGGAGTCGCTTAAATTCAGAGCGACTCTGTTCCTTGGCGTCTCCGCTTTTGCACTCTTTCTTATTCTGATCTTGACCGGTATTTACCTGATGCTCTACTACCACCCGTCTATTCCGCAGGCGTACAAAGACATGAAAGACCTCACGTTTGTTGTCTCAAATGGACGCTTTATTCGCAATTTTCATCGTTGGGCAGCACATGCAATGGTGGCAGTTGTATTTTTCCATTTACTCCGGGTCTTTTTTGCCGGTTCCTATCGGCCGCCCAAACAATTCAATTGGGTGATTGGCGTGATCTTATTTTTGGTGACACTACTGCTCAGTTACACCGGTTACCTCCTACCGTGGGATCAGTTAGCCCTTTGGGGAATCTCCGTGGGCACCAACATACTTGGCTATGCGCCGCTGATCGGGCAGAAACTCCGGTTCCTTTTACTGGGCGGGAATATCGTGGCGGAAAATGCACTACTGCGTTTTTACGTCTTGCACGTATTTTTTCTGCCTTTAGTGATGACTGTTCTTGTGGGAATTCATTTCTGGCGTGTCAGGAAAGACGGAGGAATTACACCGCTCTTCAGGAAAGAAGAACCTAATGAACAAGATAATAAAAGATAATCGAGTCACTTTTGAGAAGGCTAAAACGATGAATCAAACGAAGGACTTTAAACTTGAGGAAACGCCAAATCCGGCAGAGGTTCCCAAAAGAGTCGCTTTCATCAAAAAAGATACCAGCGCTCTGGTAAAGCAGGAAGAAGAAGACCTGGTAATGAGCTATCCCGATCTTTTGCATCGGCTTTTGATTGGCTTCGAAATTCTGGTGGTCATTCTTGCAGTGGTATCTTTGCTGGTAAACGCACCGCTGGAGGAATTGGCCAATCCTGCACATACGCCAAATCCGGCCAAAGCGCCCTGGTACTTTTTAGGGCTGCAGGAAATGTTGCATCTGTTCCCGCCGTTCGTTGCAGGGGTACTCATCCCGGCAATGGTTGTGGTGGCCCTGATTGTCATTCCCTATTTCGACATTAATATTAAACGTGACGGACTGTGGGTGCAGGATCAAAAAAGAACCTTTGTCTGGTTGACCGGCGTCATGTTTGTTTTAATCCTTGGCCTTTCTGCTTTCGACGCCTTTGCAATTTCAATTCCGACATTCATTATTTACGGTTTTATGATCATCCCGTATTTTTTAAAAAAGAAAAGTGGCTTCATCAACTGGCTGGGCAGACTATCTCTTGCAGAATGGATCATGACCTGGTTTGTATTTGTTGCTGTGACCTTAACGACGATTGGCGTTTTATTCCGGGGTCCGGGGTGGGAATGGACCTGGCCATGGCAAGGAATTTATTAATCACACGGATTGAACAATGAAAACCAAAGATTTGAAAAAAATATATGCAATTGTAAGTTTGATTTTTCTGGCTGTGCTGGCAATTTCACCCGCAAAAGATTATTTCCGGGAATGGCGCTCCTATCAACATCAGTACAATGATCTCCTGATGCAACAACCGAGACGAGTGAAACCCACAAGCATTGGAATCAAACAAATTTGGAACGATGACCTGAACCGGGTTGATCGCTGTACCTCATGCCACCTCGGTGTGGAAGAAAAAGACTTAGTTGGTGCAAAGCAGCCTTTTAAATCCCACCCAAAGGTTTATCATGACATAAATGAATTCGGGTGTTCGACCTGCCATGACGGACAAGGTTTGGCCACCAGTAAAGATGAGGCACATGATGGCCAGCCCTTCTGGGAAGAACCGCTTCTACCTGAAAAATATCTTGAAGCTTCCTGCGGCAAATGTCACAAGGAAAACAATATCCCCGAAGCGCCGATGTTGAATGATGGACGAAAACTGCTAAAAAAATACAATTGTGCCGGTTGTCACAATCTTGGTAATGTGGAAAAAGACTACGCTCCCAGCCTCGATGGCATCGGCGAAAAAACGACCCGGCAATGGCTGGTTCATTGGATTAAGGATCCAAAAACATTTCGTCCGGACACCAAAATGCCGGACTTTAAGTTAACACAGCAGGAAGCCGATCTCCTCGCTGACTTCCTCATGAGTTTTAAAACTTTTCCCGGCAACAAAAAACTCGTCTCCATTTCAAGTGAATTGAATGGCGAGTACCCACCGGAAGATTGGGTCGGTGCAGGTAAAGCAATCTTCCGCAAAGCACGCTGTATCAGTTGCCACCTTGTGGACGGCAAAGGCGGGCCGCTGGCGCCGGATTTAATAAAAATTGCCAGTAAGGCAAAACCCGCTTGGCTCGTTTCATATCTGCTTTCACCCAAAAGCTTGCAACCAGCCGTAAAAATGCCACAATATGGCTTCACACGCCAACAAGCAGAACAGGTCACTGCCTATATGAAAAGCGAATTTGTAGATTGGGATGCACCGGTAGATTCCCTCTCACACACACCGGAACCTAATTTCTACCAGAAAGGATTGAAACTTTTTAATAAATACAACTGCGGCGGCTGTCATGAGCTGACCGGTATTCCAAAAGTCGAAAACATGGGGCCGGATTTAACGGATGTCGGAGACAGGCATCTGTATCAGTTAGAATTTGGAAAGACTGATATTCCACGCACCTTGCCGGACTACATTTTTAATAAATTGAAAAATCCGCGTCAATTCGTGGCAACGGGGCGAATGCCAGTGTACGGTTTCAATGAAAAAGATTTGCAGGCATTGACCACAGCCTTGCTGGCGAAAACGAAAAAAAACGTCCCACAAAAATATCAGGTACCGCCCTCCGTAAAAAGTACTTTCAAGCCGCAAGGTGAATTTGGTCGCATTGTTGAAAAATATTCTTGCTTCTCCTGCCATGTTATTAAGGGTCGTGGGTTTCGTTTGGCCACTGACTTGACACGTGAAGGTAGTCTGATACAAAGAGATTGGGTCGAAAAATATTTCAAAGTACCGTATTCCATGCGACCGATTTTAACGGAACGGATGCCTAATTTATTCATGCCCGAACAAGACATCAAAAAGGTCGTGGATTATTTCGACATAGTACTACGGGATGACCATATTGATTCCGTACAAATAGATTTACATGATCGAAATTACCTTGCTGAAGGTGAGGTTTTGTTTTTCGAAAAATATGGATGCCAGGCCTGTCATCAGGTTGCCGGAAAAGGTGGATACGTGGGACCGTTGTTGGATTTTACCGGCGACCGTTTAACCGCGGGCTGGGTTTATAGCTGGATCATGAACCCTAAAAAATATAAAGCAGATACCATTGATCCGACCGCCGGACTGAGCGATGCTGAGGCCAGAGCGCTGACCGTGTATCTCATGAGCTTAAAGGGAGAAAAATAAAATGACTAAATGGTGGTTGACAGCCGGTACGTTATCTGTGTTTATATTCATACTGTCCTGTACGTCACAAGAAAAGGACAATTCAGTTCCGAGCCTGAATCCGGTGGTCCAGGACAGTTCGTCCGTGCAACAGCAGGAAAACCCTGCCGGGGTGAATGAAACAGCGGCAGTAGCTGTGCCCCAGTTAACTTATGCCGAAAAGCAGGGCAAACGGCTTTACGAACACTACTGCGCTGTATGTCACGGTAAACAAGGCCAGGGTGACGGTTTCAATGCTTATAATTTGAACCCTCATCCCAGGGATTTCACAGATAAAAATTACATGGCAAACCTGAGCCAAACCTGGCTTGTTGAAGTCGTTCGTCAGGGTGGCCGCGGTGTTAAACGATCCGTTTTAATGCCGTCGTATGAAAAAACGTTGTCCTCAAAACAAATCCGAAATATCGTAGCTTATGTGAAACATTTCTCGCAATGAGGAACAAATGACACCCGCCTTTAAGATGAACCGCTCATAATCCCTGGGCTAACCCTAAAAAAACTGAAAGTTGCATTCACGACGCTGCTTGTCGTCGCGAGAAAATCTGATTCAACATTCTAAATCACTAACATTTTCTTTCAATGACAAGCTTGCTGTCAGGCTCCTCGTGAGGCGGACGCACATCGGCGTAAACCAGAAGTTGTCTTTTTGAGTCAGGCGAATGCCTGAGGAAAAATCTGCTCTATGCTTGTGGCAGACCTTTCAACATAGGTTGATGATTAAAGACAATGGTGGATTCGGAAGGACACTGGAGTATCTTGAGAACAGTAAGCCAATTTACGTTCTCTCAAAGGCTTTTTTTCTCCTAGTATTTCGGCATCGATGGATCTATTTCATCTGACCACGCGAGAATGCCCCCCACAAGATTTTTCACTTTACGAAATCCAGCTCCTTGTAAAATCCTCACCGCTTTTGCACTGCGAACACCAGAACGACAATAAATCACAATTTCCTGTTCGGGCTGTAACTCGCCTGTTCGCGACGAGAGCTCATTCAAGGGGATTAAAACCGAATCCGGTAGCTTGCACACTTCCAGTTCATGAAGATTTCGAACATCAAGCAGAAACGGCTTTTCACCGGCAGTAAGCCTGTCGTTTAATTCATGCACCAAAATCTCAAACTCCGGTTCGAGGATAATTTTATCGTTTGCAGTTCCAAGGCCGCAAAACTCGTCGTAGTCAATAAGAGCATGGATGCGTTTTTTTTCACCGCAAATAGGACAGTCCGGATCCTTTTTCAGTTTCAATTCGCGAAATGACATGGACAGAGCATCGTACAACAACAATCGTCCAACCAGCGGCTGGCCCTTGCCGGTGATCAGTTTCACGACTTCTGTGGCCTGAATCGTGCCAACTGCACCGGGAAGAATCCCCAAGACACCTCCCTCAGCGCAACTGGGCACCAGACCGGGTGGCGGCGGTTCAGGATAGAGACAACGATAGCAAGGACCCTCTTTTGCCGCAAATACAGATATCTGTCCCTCAAAACGGAAGATACTGCCGTAAACATTCGGCTTACCGCTCAACACACACGCATCGTTCACCAGATATCGGGTGGGAAAATTGTCGGTGCCGTCAACGATGATGTCGTACCCTGAAAACAGGTCCAGCGCATTTTCGGACGTCAGGCGAAATTCATACAGATCAATTTGGATATGCGGATTAATACTGTGCAAACGTTGTTTAGCAACTTGCAGTTTGGATTTTCCCACATCTTCGCTGCCAAAAATGACCTGCCGTTGTAAATTGGTCACATCCACGGTATCGAAGTCCACCAATCCCAGGTTACCAACCCCGGCAGCAGCCAGATACAAAGCCGCCGGTGAACCCAGGCCACCCACCCCAATGAGCAGCACACGAGCCTGTTTTAGTTTGCGTTGGCCCTCCAAACCGATTTCCGGTAAAATGAGATGCCGACTGTAGCGCTCAAGTTCCGCGCTGCTGAAATCCTCAGTCGACTCATCCTGCCCTCCGGCAATGGACGGAATAATGCTGACCGAATCCCCAACCTTGACCACAGTCTTCTCCCCCGCTAAAAAGCGAATGTCTTCTGCATTCACATACACATTCACAAATTTTCGCAAAGAATCATCTTCATTAAAAAGATGCTTCTTGATTTGTGGATATTGTTGGTTCAAATTTTGAAAAAGCTCACGAATGGTATTTCCTGCACATACAACGGAATCGACTCCATTTGTATATGTGCGCAAAGCAGTTGGAATGAGTATTTTTATGGACATAAGAAATCACCAAATTCAAAACTTGAGAATGCTACCAACTCCGCTCAGGCTGAAGTAGGCAACGACTTTTTCAACAGTTTTATCAATCGGTTTTAGAAACTAAAATTATGGCTATGTTGAAATCCATCTGTCATTTTTTTAATGAACCAGGCGCTCCCGATAAAATTCTGCCCTACTTTCCTGCAAACGCCAGGCAGATGCGGTGCAACTTTTCCGGCACACGGATAAAATCAAGTAAACGTACCAAGGCCAGGCGTACAGTAAATCAATCTTCGACGGTTCAGATGGCGCATTGGGATGCGAATGATAAAATCCGACAATTTGCCAGCCGTTCTGCCAGGCCGTTTGTTGGCATCTCACAAAATCTTCAGGTGAGATTAAATACCGTCGGTGACGCTGACTGTCTTGAGCAACATTTACCGCCGGCACGATGGCCTTTACGTCTTTGTTGCTCTGAAACCATGTGCCGAGCAAAAATCCGCAACACTCAAAAGGACTGCTGCCCACTGCAATTGATTCGCAGGTTTCCAGTAGCTGATTGGCAATATGAACACTCATAAAATAAAATACAATCCCATTTCATCTGGTTGAATGTGTTGTGTTCACGTGTTCAGGACTACAGCAGTGGAATAAAAAGCCCACATTGATGCAACATGTGGGCAGACGTCGTGCAACAAAACCGCTGCAGCTTAATTATTCTGCTGCATTCTGCCGATTCGTTTCCAGTTGCTGCCCGATCTTTCCCCCTGCATAGAAATCGGTTTCCCGTTGCCCTGACCGTTTTGAAACGCCAGTAGTGCGGCAGCGATTGCAGCAATCCTTTTATCTCCACCAATTGAGTTTTCGTCTGTTCCGTTCAACTTTTCTGGATGATTCAAAAACTCGTTCTGGACAAAATGCGTATCAAAATCACCATTAATAAATCTCTCGTGCTCCATCACCATGAGACAAAATGGAATGGACGTTTCAATGCCATATATTTGATAGTCCTGTAATGCACGTTTCATACGGGCAATGGCCTCACTGCGATTTTTACTCCAGACAATTAACTTCGACACCAGCGGATCATAATAAATAGGAATTTCACTGCCCTCCACGTAGCCGCTGTCTTCGCGTACACCAGGTCCGGTGGGCGGCACCATAACGGCCAGCTTACCCACGGATGGCATAAAATTGTTAGCCGGATCTTCCGCATAAATGCGGCACTCGATGGCATGCCCATTCATCTGAATATCTTCCTGCTGAAACGGTAACGGATTACCAGAAGCGATGAAAATCTGCTCTCTCACCAAATCGATTCCCGTTACCATTTCCGTAACCGGGTGTTCCACCTGCAGACGGGTGTTCATCTCCAGAAAGTAATATTTGTTATGCTTGTCCACCATAAATTCAATCGTTCCCGCATTTTCATAGCCACAAGCAGCGGCTGCATTGACGGCCGCTTCACCCATTTCCTGCCGCATTTTTTCATCCAAAATGCAGGATGGCGCTTCTTCAATAATTTTCTGGTGTCGACGCTGAATGGAGCATTCGCGCTCCCCAAGATGGACGACGTGTCCTTGCTTATCAGCAAGAATCTGAAACTCGATGTGCCGCGGTGCTTCAAGATATTTCTCGATGTACACCCTGGCGTCGCCAAAAGCAGATTCCGCCTCTGAACGCGCGGCGCGAAAAGCTGAGGTAATTCCCCTCTTTTCTTCAACCACACGCATGCCTTTCCCCCCACCTCCGGCTGCTGCTTTCAGTAAAACCGGGTAGCCGAGTTTTTGAGCAATTTCCGCAACCTCAGACTCTTCACGACAGGCTTCTTCTGTTCCCGGTACAATTGGGACGCCTGCCTTCAACATGCGTTGCCGGGCTTTGGTTTTATCGCCCATAATTTCCATCGCCTCTGCCGGCGGCCCGATAAAAATAAGTCCTTCTTGCTGAACTCTTCTGGCAAAAGTTGGATTTTCGGCCAGAAAACCATATCCGGGATGGATCGCTTCCGCACCGGTTTCTTTAGCTGCCGCAATGATTTTATCCTGCACGAGGTAGCTCTCACTGGAGGCTGAAACTCCGATATGAATAGCCTCATCCGCATACCTGACGTGCAGTGCAAGGCGATCCGCATCCGAGTACACAGCGACGGTGCCGATTCCCAGTTCCCGGCACGCTCGTATCACCCGTACGGCAATTTCTCCCCGATTGGCGATCAAAATTTTATTAAATAACTGTTTCGGCATTATTCAAAACTCGCGATGGCTGTCGTCTCATCGTCAAAACTTTCCAAAATTTCTTCAAGATTGGCAATGGTAATTAATGTACGTACTTTCGGATTCAAATTTACGAGCTTCAGTACGCCGGAAGCCGATTGTGCGTGCCGGTGTCCGAACAGCAAAGCACCCAAACCGGAGCTGTCAACATACTCTACCTTGGCCAAATCAATTAAAACGTTGCGGGCGGCCTCCTGTTCAAAAATGCGCAACAACTCTGTTTTGAACTCTGAAGACACAGAACTGTCCAGCCGGTGTTCTCCCGGTCGAATCACCAAAACGTCACTTTTTTTCTCTTCCGATAGCTTCATTGAGACCCCTTCAAGTTAATTTCTTTTTTTTACATTTTTACAATGGAATATTGCCGTGTTTTTTTCTGGGATTGTTGTCCACTTTATTTTCCAGCATTCGCAATGAATGAATCAGTTTCAACCGTGTGTCCCGTGGTTCGATGATTTCATCGACATAACCGCGTTCTGCTGCTATATACGGATTTGCGAACCTTTCCCGATACTCAATTTCCTTTTTTTTCGCAGCCGCTTCTTTATTGTCGGCCTGACTGATCTCCTTTTTAAAAATAATTTCCACCGCGCCCTTTGGCCCCATCACCGCGATTTCAGCAGAAGGCCACGCATAATTCACATCGCCACGAATGTGTTTTGAACACATCACGTCGTAAGCGCCACCATACGCTTTGCGCGTGATAACGGTTATTTTCGGAACGGTGGCTTCACAATAGGCATAAAGCAGCTTTGCGCCATTTTTAATGATCCCGCGCCATTCCTGATCCGTTCCCGGCAGGAACCCGGGGACATCCACAAATGTAATAATGGGAATATTGAATGCATCGCAGAACCGCACAAATCTGCCACCCTTTATGGAAGAATCGATATCTAAGACACCAGCCAAAACGGCCGGTTGATTTGCAGCAATGCCTACAGGCTGCCCGTTTAATCGACCGAAACCCACAACAAAATTTTGTGCGTAATTTGCATGAATTTCAAAAAATTCATTATTATCCAGAACTCTGGTAATGATGTTTTTGATGTCGTACGGTTTGTTGGAATTTTCAGGAACGATGCTGTTTAACTCCTCGTCTCTGCGGTCGACCGCATCAGTACATGCAACAACCGGTGGATCTTCGAGGTTGTTCTGCGGAATGTAGTTCATCAATTGCCGGATTGCCTGGAGGCATTCGACTTCATTATCGAAAATTGAGTGGGCCACGCCACTTTTGGCCGCGTGCGTTTCAGCGCCGCCTAATTCTTCAAATGTGACTTCTTCATGTGTAACTGTTTTTACCACTTCCGGGCCGGTCACAAACATGAAGCTGGTCTTCTTCACCATAAAAATGAAATCGGTAATGGCGGGCGAATAGACAGCCCCACCGGCACAAGGCCCCATAATTGCAGAAATTTGTGGTATCACACCTGAAGCCAGGGTATTTCGCAAAAAAATATCGGCATAAGCACCCAAACTGACCACGCCCTCCTGAATTCTTGCACCGCCGGAATCGTTCAGTCCGATGACGGGAGCGCCGACTTTCATGGCGTGATCCATAATTTTGCAAATTTTCTTTCCGTACGCTTCCGAAAGCGAGCCGCCTAACACGGTAAAGTCCTGTGAGAACACAAAAACCAGACGCCCGTTAATCGTACCGTGACCGGTCACAACACCATCTCCGTAAAATTTTTGTTTATCGAGGCCAAAATCCCGGAACTGGTGTCGTACCAGCATATCCATTTCCTGGAAACTTCCTTCGTCGAGAAGCAAATCAATTCTTTCCCGTGCGGTTAACTTCCCCTTTTTGTGTTGCAAAGCGATTCGTTTTTCCCCACCGCCAAGCAGGGACTTTTTCTTTTGTTCACGTAAATAGGCTAGTTTGTTTTGCGCCACAACATCCCTTTCTAACTAATTTTTACAAAAAAATAATAAAGAATTAATAATCAAAAAGCAATAGATTAAAACGTTTCATTTTTCAATTTTTTATCAAGGAACAGCAAATTTTACCGATATAATTCAGGTAATTCAAAACTTTTTCAAAGGTACTTACACGGATGTCAAATATGCCTACCTCAAAAAAAAACGAGATTCGACCTCTTCTATCCCAACTTGAAAAAAGCATTTTAACTTCCAGCAATATTTCGAAAGATTTAGAATCTGAAATTACTCACATGCAAATGTTGTTGTCCCAGGTAGGACGCCATTCGGAAGGTGGCAGCAAAAACCGGGAGCAGTTTGCAGAAACGCTGGTCAGAAGCAGGGAAATCATTCAGTCGGTAATGCAATCCACAAAACATTTTGCCTCGATAACAAAAGATGCTTCCACCGAATTTCAGGGCGTCGCCGGAACGTTCAAAGAAATGGCGAACACCTTCAAGGAACTAAAAGGAACCGGACAGCAACTATCGAAATTTGTCAACGTTATTCAGGATATTGCCGACCAGACAAAACTCCTATCTTTAAATGCAAGAATTGAGGCTGAACGGGCCGGAGAACATGGCAGAGGGTTTTCAGTAGTGGCGGATGAAGTCCGCTCACTGGCAGCAGAATCGAAAGATTCAAGCGATAGCATATTTGATTCCATCGAATCATTCACTCAAATTTTGACCAGGTTTGAGGAAGAATTAACCACACAACTTCTGGTCTTTGATGAAAGTCAGCAGAAACTCAACGGCGCTGGAAATATGGCCCTCGATGTACAGATGAAAATCGGGGATATGGTCAATGCCATTGAGCAGATGGAAAACATTCTGACCTCTCTTGAGCATCTCGGCGATATTGAACATTCCATGAACCAGGCCTTGATATCCAGTGAAAACCTGAATCGATATGTACACAGGAGTCTGGAAGTATCAGACAAATTAATGGTTTCAAATAGTGTTGGTTCAAATGCACCGGCACCGCGACATATCATGCAAGAATTGCACGACGCCATTGTTCAGGAAGAACATCAAAAAAGTCTTTCTATTATTCAAAATGCATTGCAAAAGGACCAATCTCCACAACAACTACTGGAAATATTGGCAAATGTCTGCGAACAGATCATGTATGAGCAAAAACAGCGCAAAATCACGCTTTCCGAACTCTACGTGAACGGCACGATTATTGAGGATATTCTAAGTGAGCTTTTACCCGATATGGGTGATTCCTTTGCGGGGCGTGAATCCAAAGGAACAATTGTTCTGGGAAATGCTTATGGGGATTATCATTCACTGGGTCGCAAGATGGTTGGCGTTTTATTAAAAGCATCCGGTTTTCATGTCATCGATCTCGGACTTAGTGTACCAAACGAGAAACTCATGCAAACAGCTATCGAAAACAATGCCAAATTAATTGGTGTTTCGGCTCTGCTTCTACACACCGCGGTGAAAGTAACCGAACTTCGCAAAATGTTGGATAAACAGGGACGTTCGGATATTAAAATCATGGTCGGCGGTGCACCATTTCTCATCGATGAAAACTTAAATGAAAGTATCGGCGCCGATTTTGTCGCGACCTCTGCCGCTGAAGGTGTCGATTTGGCCAATTATATTTTTGGAGAAGACATTCATGAATAGTTTAGAACGCTGTGTGGCTGCTGTAACATTCAAAACACCTGACAGATTACCCGTTATTCCGGTTTTGCTCATGCAAGGAGCCAAAGAACTGAACATGAATCTGGAATCCTATTTCAGCAACGGCAACAAAATCGCTGAAGGACAGCTTAAGTTAATTGAGAAATACGATCACGACGCGGTGTGTGCCTTCCCGCATGTGGTGGAAGATGTGCTGCCTTTTGGGGCAGGGTTGAAGTATTTTGACGCAGGCCCCCCCTCTGTGGACAGGATGTGCATCAAATTATTTTCGGATATCGACCATTTGACTGCACCGGAACCCGGAAACCACAAACAGTTGCAAGAGACACTCCGGAGCATCGACGTGCTTGCCAGCCGGGTGAAAGGAGAAAAACTCATCATCGGCGCCGTCATCGGCCCCTTCAGTCTGCCGAGCATGCTCATGGGAACCGAGAAATTTATGAAATTACTCTTTTCCAGAAATGGTGAGTTTGAAGCATACTTTCCACGGCTCATGGATGTTTGCACCGAATTTTGCGCTAAATGGGCGAACATGCAGTTACAAGCAGGAGCAGATATCGTGGTTATCGCCGACGGCATTGCTTCAAATTCAATTCTTCGTCCACATGAGTTTAAAAAATTCGCTCTTCCTGTCATCGAGAAACTGCTGCCAAGAATTAACGGCCTTATCGGTTACGAGTTTGTGGGAGAAGGCCAGGAATTGATTCCGTTCTTAAAAGACAAAGGGGCACATGTATTTTTACTTGGCTCCCAGGATGACATTTCCGTCTGCCGTAAATATGCAGGCACCTCCACCGCATTACTCGGCAACATAAATAACATAAAGCTCCTGCGCTGGCCACCGGAACGGGTTGAATTTGAAGTCAAGAAACTCATCGACAAATTTGGTCTGCGAGGCGGTTTAGTAGTTGGTAACCAGGGCCCGGAAATTCCGTATTTTGTACCTGATGAGAATATTCGCGCACTGGTACAGGCCGTCAGAAAATACGGTACGTTTGCGCAAGCAGCCTGAGTACTTTTTTGTACACCCGTTTCCCTTTCGAAAATTTGGACCCTGCACAACGGTTCTTCCAAACCAAATCGGTCAGACACTGATTAGTCATTCACCGAAACCGCAAAAATGTCTTTTAGACAGAGCGCAGCAGATCTGAAATGATGTTCAGTAAGGACATATTGTTTCAGTGCTTAGCCAGATTTCTCCCCGGCAACTGCCTTTGAGCGTCAACATAAGCACCCTACATGTTCCCAAACTCCGGTTTGGGAACACACTTGTCTAAGAAACTTTGTTTCTTCTATCTAATCGAAACAGAGTTTCTTTGCAACCATGGGCTTGTCTAAAAAGCCTTGATTTGTCTCAGATCCAGATTTCTCATCAGGCTTGCGCCTGATTCGAAATGACATTTTTTTTGACTTTTGGGACAGCCCAAAATAAGTGGTTTTTTTTGCTCTGATATTGCCATATTTTGAAAAAAATCTTTAAGTTGAATCTGATAGACAACTGCCAGGTCGAAATGACAAGTCAGAAGAAGATTTTTCCTTCGGGCATTAATTAGCCACTCACTGATTAAACCTAAGAGCGACTAAAATAACTTGCATTTTAATAACAAAACATTAACTTTTTCACGTAGTCACCGTACATCTCAAACTAAAAACAAAAAGAGTCAACCGGATTTTTTCATTGGCTCATCTAATTTTAAAACATTTATTTTCACCGCACAGTGAAACGTTTGTGTTACGTCATTTCATCATTCATCTAAATTCCTAAATGATGTCACATCTTCATAATTCTACAGGAGGGTTTATGAAATTAAAATCTGTAATCGGGTTGCTTCTGGCATTCTCGGT
>CAYVXE010000019.1:21070-55881 GCA_964455375.1 uncultured Calditrichaceae bacterium | reverse complement strand
TAATATTCACAATTTAACTCTTGACATTATTTTAAATATTTTTTACTTTCTCTACGTTTTGTTTTTTCGGAAAGTTTCGTCTTCATGCAGAAAAATAAGTAGTTAGAGAAATTTCTAAGCGAGTCATTACTTTAAATCATAAGGAGAAATAAACATGGCTGTTAGAGTGGGAATCAATGGATTTGGACGAATTGGCAGAAACGTTTTTCGGGCAATTAAAAAGTACGACGCCGATGTTGATGTTGTGGCAGTGAATGATCTTACAGATTCCAGAACTCTTGCTCACTTACTGAAGTATGATTCGAATTTTGGTCAATTAGAAGGGGATGTAAAAGCAGGGGACGCTCACTTGGAAGTTGATGGCAAAGAAATGAAGGTTTTAGCAGTCCGCAATCCTGCAGAATTACCATGGAAAGACCTCGGCGTGGATATCGCCATCGAGTCCACCGGTTTGTTTACTGCGCGTGAAAACGCCTCCAAGCATTTGGATGCGGGTGCGAAAAAAGTAATCATCAGTGCTCCGGCAAAGAATCCTGATTTAACAGTCGTGGTCGGGGTAAATCACAAACAGTATAATCCCGGCGAACATCACATCATCTCCAATGCATCCTGCACGACGAACTGTCTGTCACCTGTTGCAAAGGTTGTACTGGATAACTTTGGCATTGTCAAAGGCTTGATGACAACCATTCATTCCTATACAAATGATCAGAGAATTCTCGACCTGCCGCATAAAGATTTACGCAGGGCACGTGCTGCTGCGGTCTCAATGATTCCTACTACAACAGGTGCTGCTAAAGCTGTAGCTTTGGTCCTGCCGCAATTGCAAGGCAAAATGGATGGCATGGCCATACGCGTTCCCACGCCAAACGTATCGTTGGTCGATGTCGTTTTTGAATTGGAAAAAAGTACCACCGCAGAGGAATTGAATGCCGCTTTTAAACGGGCATCTGAAAATGAACTGAGAGGTATTCTCGGTTATTCGGAGGAACCGCTTGTATCAAAAGACTATAACGAAAATCCTCATTCCTCCACTGTTGATGCGTTATCGACAACCGTCATGGGAGGAAATATGGCTAAAGTCATTTCCTGGTATGATAATGAATGGGGTTTTTCAAATCGTGTCGTTGATTTGATTGAACATATTTCTGCAAGTTTATAATTCAATGATAGTTAAATAATTTTGGATAGTTTAATCGTATGATGCCTGGCAGAAAATTCATCATAGGCGGCAATTGGAAAATGTTCAAAACGCCTTCAGAAGCAAGAACGCTTGCCAAAGCCTTAAAGATGAAAACAGTAAACATTTCAACTGTGGATGTTGTTGTGTGTCCGCCAGCAACAGACCTGGTGCCGGTTAAAGAAATTCTTGGCGAAACCAATGTTTTAATTGGTGGACAAAATATTCATTGGGAAGATGAGGGCGCTTTTACCGGAGAGATTTCTGCGGCAATGTTGTTGGATGCCGGTTGTGATTATGTCATCGTCGGGCACTCGGAAAGACGACACGTTTTCGGAGAAACCGATGGGGGGATTAATCAAAAAGTTCAAAAGGCGTTGGAGGCGGGTTTAAAGCCTATTTTCTGTATTGGGGAAAAATTGGACCAGCGCGAGGCCGGTTTGACGGAGAAAATTATAGAGGGACAAATTCGGGCCGGGCTTGCAAATACTCGTTTTACATCCGCAAATGACCTGGTTGTGGCGTATGAACCTGTGTGGGCTATCGGTACAGGAGTAACCGCAACGCCGCAACAAGCGCAAGAGGTACACGCGTTTATCCGTAATTTGCTTTGTGAACTATTCTCCCCTGAATTGGGGACAAGTATCAGGATTCAGTACGGCGGCAGTGTTAAGCCGGGTAACGCTGACGAATTGTTGTCGCAACCCGATATCGATGGTGCATTGGTTGGTGGTGCCAGTCTTGATGCTGACAGTTTTACTGCAATTATTAAATCCGCTGAAAAATTAATGAATTAATAAAGGATGTCATGTATTCACTACTAATATTTATATTTTTGGTCATTTGTTTTGCTTTGATTGTAGTTATATTATTGCAATCCAGTAAGGGTGGTGGGTTGGCGGGTACTTTTGGTGGCTCGGATATGGGAGCCGTTTTTGGGGGTCGTGGTGCAGCGAATTTTTTAGGTAAGGCAACAACATGGCTATCCGTAGGTTTTTTAGCGCTGTCGCTGATTATTTCTCTCATCAATAAAGGAGAAACAAAAGCAGTAACAAAAAGTTTAGTCCAACAAGAGCAGCAGAAACGTGCGTCTGTACCGGCTGCGGGTTTGCCGGTTGTTCCAACCCCAAATGAATCGGGACAGGTTCTTCCACAGCCAACTGCATCAGATACAACGAGATAAAATCGATATTTGGGGTATAGAGCCTAAAGCCGAAGTGATGGAATCTGGTAGACATGCACGGTTGAGGGCCGTGTGGGGAGACCCATGGGGGTTCGAATCCCCCCTTCGGCACCATACCAGTTAATTTTTAAAATTTGTAAATAGTTTTAATTTTGAAACTGAATTACTAAGTATTTTGTTAAATAAATAAATAAATTGAATGTTTTTCAGTTTCTGGTTAGATATTAGAAATACGATATATATTTAATTGATTAAATTATGGGAGGTAATGATGTATTTAGATAAATTCCGATATCTTCTTGTGGTTATTCTTTGTTTCGCGTTTATTGCGGGCGGCGTATTGTCAGCTCAGGATTTAAATCAACAAAAACAGGTGTTGATTCAGAAAATTCATGAAATAGATACAAAGCTTAAAGATAATCCCACAAAGGATGAATACGATAACCTTCTGAAGGACCGGAAGAAAATACAGGATGAAATTAAATCCATTAATGAAAAATTGATGGCAGATGCCGATGCCATGAAAAAAATTAATGCGGTAAAAAAGGCCTATAATGATGGCTTAAACGCTTACAAATTGGGGCAACTCCAAACAGCGGTTGCGAATTATAATAAAGCAATTGAGCTTGATCCTACGTTCGGTAAGGCTTATTATGGTAAAGGATTAGCGTTAAAAAAAATGCGCAAGTATAAAGATGCTATTCAAGCATACAAAAGTGCGGTTGAGCACAGCCCGAATTATGTCGAGGCTTATATTGCTTTGGGTAAGATGTACAGCCAGATAAATCAACCGGATTATGCTATTTCAACCTATAACTCGGCAATTCAAAATGATCCGTCTGCCTATAAAGCCTATTATGAATTAGGAGCGGTCTATCTAAACAAAAAGAAAAACTATAATAAGGCCGCTGCGAACTTTACCAAAGCGACACAGATTAAACCAGACTACGATTTAGCCTATTACAGTTTGGGTGTTAGTCTCATTGAACTGGGCCGGTTAAACGAAGCTGTCCTTGCGATGGAGAATGCTCTTTCTGTGACGAAAAAAAGGAAATGGGCTGCACCTTATTATCGGATGGCCGTAATTTATAATAAGCAAGGAAAATATTCGAAGGCAAAAGTGGCAGCACAAAAAGCTCTGGCCAACAAAAAGAATTATGCTCCTGCCGCCTATGAAGCAGGCAAAGCAAGTAAAGATTTGGGACAATTCAACAAAGCATTGAGTTATTTCCAGATTGCCGCAAAAGACAGGTTGTGGAAACGTTCCGCTGACTACGAAATCGATTTGATTCAAAATAGAGACAAATACGGCGGCAAATAATTACGTCGGTGATAAAAATGTAAAACGCCCATCTTTTAAAGATGGGTGTTTTTTTTTATTTGATTCTGTAACAACGGTTTAATTCGAAAGCGAAGGATTTAAATGCAAAAAACCTGGCTTAAATTCTACGAAAAGAACGTACCTCATTCCATCGATTATCCTAAAAAAACATTGGTTCAATTTATGGCGGAAACAGTTCAGATGTTTCCGGAAAAATCGGCCTTTTCCTATTTTGGTGCCAAAATGTCTTACGCTGAATTAGACCGCCAAATAAGTCAGTTTGCTACAGCATTGTGGCGTCTTGGAGTAAAAAAAGGTGACCGGGTTGCAATAATGTTGCCCAATATTCCTCAATATGTGGTTGCACATTTTGCTACCTTGAAATTAGGGGCCATTATAGTTCCAACAAATCCATTATATGTGCAAAGGGAGCTGAAACATCAATTGAATGACAGTTCTGCTGAAACACTTATTGCACTCAACAGTCATTCTCTGAAAATAAATGCCGTTTGGGGACAAACCAAACTTAAAAATATTATCTACACAAAACCACAGGCATATTTGCCTGTACATTTGAAGATATTGTATTCACTGAAAGTCAGTGCAAAGGGCGACACGAGGAAAATTGAAAGAGGTCCCGGAATCCATGTGTATGATGAATTGCTCTCAGAATCATTTCCGGTTTCTTTGCCAAATGTATCTATAGCGCCATCAGATACAGCCATCTTTTTATATACAGGCGGTACAACTGGTGTGTCCAAAGGAGCTGTCTTAACACATCGAAATCTGGTAACAAATGTCATTCAAATAAGTCAATGGTACGGTGAAATAAACCGCGGAAACGAAGTTGTTATGTGTGCCCTGCCTTTTTTCCATAGCTACGGACTGACAACTTGTTTGCACATGGGCGTGTTTTTAGCATCAAAAATGGTTTTGATTCCAGATCCACGCAATATCAAAAGCTTGATGACTGCGATTCAAACCGAAAAAGTGACCTTGTTCTCAGGTGTGCCGACGTTATATGTTGCGATAAACAATTTTCCTGAAGTAAAAAATTACGATTTGTCATCGGTGAAAGCTTGTTTAAGTGGTGGTGCCCCTTTACCCATTAAAGTAGCAAAACAATTTGAAGCAATATCAAACGGACGACTCGTTGAAGGTTATGGTCTGTCTGAAACATCACCGGTAACCCATGCGAACCCCGTTAAAGGTAAACGCAAAGAAGGTTCCATCGGTATTCCCCTTCCGGATACAGATGCTAAAATTGTTGATCCCGAAACAAAGAAAAAATTACCGGTGGGGGAAGTTGGTGAACTAGCGGTGAAAGGACCTCAGGTGATGCAGGGTTACTGGAATATGCAGCAGGAAACAGAAGATATTCTGCGTGATGGCTGGCTTTTTACAGGAGATATTGCCAAAATGGATGAAGAAGGGTATTTTTACATTGTGGATCGAAAAAAGGATATGATCATTGCCGGCGGATTTAATATTTTCCCCCGTGAAATCGAAGAGGTTCTTTTTGAGCATCCGAAAGTTTTGGAGGCGGCAGTGGTTGGCATGCCGGATGAATATCGAGGTGAAACGGTCAAGGCTTTTATTGTTCCTAAGGAAAACGAAATTTTAACACAGCAGGAAATAATTGCCTATTGTAAGAAACGGCTCGCTCCATATAAGACACCAAAACTTGTGGAGTTTATTGATTCTCTGCCTAAAAGCAATGTTGGAAAAATATTGAGAAGAAAATTACGTGAAATTGAAGGAACGTCATAAAAATACAATTTGTACAGATGTTTTATATTTTAGAAATATTTGTTGAAAAAATACACTATTTTAGTCATATTAAGAACAGAGTTAACTATATTGTGATAGTTTGTAGAAGTGAGATTTGAACTTATGTCGATGACTCATCTACCAATTGAACGGATACCCGAATACGACCATGTTGTTCGCATTCGATTAGAAAATATACAGGATCCACAGCGCCTTTCTATTTTGCTCCATAATTCTTTCGAAATTTGTTTTAAAAATCGTGATTTTAAGATTCTCCTGGATATGCAGAAAGTGCAGTACCCCTCTTCATCATTAATTGCATTATTTGTAGAGGCCTCCTCACGAGTGCGACGGGTAAACGGCGATGTTAAGTTTATTAATCTGACCAAATCTGCGCGGAATAATCTTGCTACATTTGCTCCCATCAGTTACTTGTCTTTGGAAGGCGATGAAAAATATGCCCTGGATGATTTTGGAAAAGCAGTGGGTGGGAAAAAAATAAATCAGATGTCGACTCTTCAGACACAACCCCAAACTCAGCCATTACCTTCTGTTGATATTGTTGAAGACCCTATTATAGAAAAAATACAGAATACCTTTGAGCAAAGTAATAATATACAAACGGACGTGCATGGGGAAGAACCGAATCCGGAAGCAGTTGCAAAGGAAGAAATTGCACGGAATCAGAAAAATGTTTCAGAAAAAGATGACCGGCCTGAGGAAAATAACTATCATTTACGTGTAAAGAGTGAAATAAAAAATTTATATTCAATATGTGATTTCGTTGTTGATATTGCGGATAAGGTAGGCTTTGATACAAAACAACTGGGTAAAACAAAAATTGCAGTTTATGAGGCCTGCCTTAACGTCATTGAACATGCGTACCATTCTAACTCCGATAATTGGATTGATGTTACAGTCATTTGTACGGATGATAAATTTGAAATCCAGGTGAGAGATTATGGTAGAGGTTTTGAAGGATTTGATAATAATAAAAAAAATTATGATGTCTTATCAGCAATGGATGGGCGCCAAACCGGGGGATTTGGTTTATATATCATCAGACGTTCCATGGATGAGCTTTACTATGAGCCAAATAATGAGAGTGGAAATCTATTGAGAATGGTGAAATATATGAAAACTTCACCTTGACCTTTACGTACCATTATTGTATGGAGAAGAAATCTTTATTAGATGAAATACGTGCATTCCAGAAGGAAAAAAAGTTTATCATCCCTGCACTGATAATCCTTGGTTTTGCGGGAATAATTTTGCCCATTATTCCTGGACTTGCAATCCTGGCAATTGCCTTTATGTTGATTTTCCCCAAACGGGGAAGCGAGAGCCTGAAAAGGCTCCGAAAAAACATCGCTGAAAAATTTCACCTGCCTATTTGAATCTTAGAGGTAGTCACATGTTCGGAAAACGAATTGGTTTTGTCATACCCATTTTATTTGTCGGGATTTTGATCGGTCTTGTTTTCTCATTGCGATTTAACACGACGGATTCCTTTCATAAATATGTTCCGGTAGAAAATGTTGTCTTAGGATCCCAGGAACAGATTTCCGAAAAGTTGCTGCAATTACAAAATACGGGAGAGGCGTTCATTTATATTTCTGAAATGATTGTACCTGTGGTTGTAAGTATTCAGAGTACGAGAATTATTCATTCGTCAGATCTGAAAAAATATCACGATAACGATGAATTGCGCGATTATTTCAAATTTAAAATCCCCCGGGAATATCGCCAACGGGGCTCGGGGTCGGGGATCATCGTTTCCAAAGACGGATTCATTCTCACCAATGTGCATGTTATCAATGAGGCGCGGAGGCTCAGAGTGATTTTGGCCGATGATCGTGAATTTGATGGTAAAATCGTCGGGATGGATCCATACACGGAGGTTGCGGTCATTAAAATAGATGCCGATGATTTACCCGTGGCAAAACTTGGCGATTCCAGTAAATCCAGAGTTGGTGAATGGGTTTTAGCTGTGGGAAACCCGCTCGAATTACGTTCAACCGTAACTGCCGGCATAATTAGTGCAAAAAATCGGCAAATCGATATTTTGAAGGATCAATACAGTATTGAAAATTTTATTCAGACTGATGCAGCCATAAATCCTGGCAACAGTGGGGGAGCGTTGGTAAACTTGCGTGGCGAAGTGATTGGGGTAAATACAGCTATTGCAACGGAAACCGGATATAATGCTGGTTTTGGCTTTGCTATTCCAATAAATTTGGCTCAGAAAATCATGGGTGATTTGATTCGTAAGGGCAAAGTGGATCGAGGCTATCTCGGCATTGCCATGCAAAATATTGATAAAAAGAAGGCCGAGGCTTTGGGAATGGATCATCCGCAAGGTGTTTTTGTGAGTCAGGTTTTAAAAGGAGAAGCAGCAGATCTGGCCGGTGTTCACGCAAAAGATGTTCTCTTGAAAATCGATGGGCAGAAAGTGAAGAAGAGCAATCAAGTGCAAGCCATTATTGCCGGTAAGAGTGCAGGCGATAGGATCACGTTAACTCTTTTGCGAAATGGGAAAAAATATTCCTTCATGGTACAGCTTGGAACAAGAAAAGAACAAATACCTGTAACCACTTTGGGGAAGGCAACGGAGTCTTTTGATCATTTAGGTTTGCAGGTAGATGAGCTGACCCTTGATGTTGCCGCCAGACTCAATTATTCCGGGAAGTCGGGAGTGGTGGTGACCAGGGTCGAGCGTTGGAGCCCTGCTGATGAAGCCGGCTTGTCTGAAAATGATGTCATTTTAAGTGTCGACAATCAATCCGTAAAGAGTGAAAATGATTTCTACGATGTTATCGATCATCTTGATGAAGGATCAGTGGTCATTATGACCGTTTCAAGGGCAAATGAAACAACCCGTTTTTTCATTAAAATTCCCGAAAAAAAATAAAAAGAATTAAAGTTTCCTGTTTCGTCAAAAGGCGACAAGCATCCCGAGTAATCCGGCATTTTTTACCGGATGTACAGATGAGTTGTAGGCCCATGGTCAGACTCGCATTATGACTGATTTGTGAGTAAAACCAATATTCTTAGTCGGGCACTCACGAAAAAGAGTATCTTTAAACTCTCTGGAAAGCTAATTTCAAAGTCTTTTTTTTTATTCTGGCTTAGCATTCTTTTGAACATATATGTTTTAAAAGATGTGTGACGGCAGACTTTTAGATTAGCTTTTTTTTGTTTGACACTTTGGCGCAAACCGAAGCGAAAAAAATACTGGAAACAACGTACAGGAAGATGGGTAAAATTATCGTAACATCTATAAAATTAGTTTGATAGATATTTGTTGTATGAGTTGGCATATAAATTGCACATTTACTGTCGGATGTTGACATTTAGACAATTAGTGAACCGTAGATTTGAATGAGCGGATGGAAAATAAAGATTATTACAAAATATTGGGTGTTGAGGAAAGCGCTGACAAAGAAACCATAAAAAAGGCGTATCGCAAATTGGCGAAGGAATTTCACCCCGACAAACACCGCGGGAATAAACATGCTGAAAATAAATTTAAGGAAATTTCCGAAGCTTACAGTGTTTTGCGAGATGAAAAAAAACGTAAGCAATATGATCATTTAAGAAAATATGGTTTTAGCAGTGGACATTCCGATCCGTTTCAATCTTCAAATTTTCAGGGAGTTCATATTGACCTGAATGATCTCTTTAGGCATTCAAAATCCGGTTCTCGCCGGACACACGGTCAAGCAGATTTTAATCTTAACGAACTTTTTGGATTTGGCGGTTTAGGGGATATATTCGGTCAAATGTTTGAAAAGGGAAATGGATTTCAGCAACGCCAGCAACGCCCGGTGAAGGGGCAGGACATTCACGTGCATCTACATGTTCCTTTTGAAACGGCAGCAAAAGGGGGAAAAGTTTCTTTTTTTGTATCAGAAAAACAAAAAACGTATTCGATTACACTATCACCAGCGACGACAAATAACAAAAAAATTAAACTCAAAGGACAGGGGTATCCTGGAACGACGGGTCAGCCTGCCGGTGATTTAATCTTAACCATTCAAATAAACGAGCATCGTTTTTTCACCAGAAGGGGGTTGGATGTTTACTGCGAGATACCGCTCGAAAAAAAGAAAGCAAAAAACGGCACCAAAATTCGAGTGAAGACGATTTATGGAAATACAGTTGAGCTTAAAATTCCGGCAAAAACCAAAGGAGATAAAACATTCCGATTGAAAGGCATGGGGATTCGTCAAAACAGTT
Source organism: uncultured Calditrichaceae bacterium (assembly GCA_964455375.1). GTDB lineage: Bacteria > Zhuqueibacterota > Zhuqueibacteria > Oceanimicrobiales > Oceanimicrobiaceae > CAYVXE01. The sequence goes on along the minus strand of CAYVXE010000019.1, from coordinate 46,188 downwards.
CCCGGGGAGATCAGTACGTAAAAATCAAAGTAAAGTAGATTTGTAAAAGGTGTCCAGATGGAATTAATTGAGTTATGGGGAACTATTTGATTATACAGCAGGTTTGATTACAGTAAATCAAATAATTACATTAAATTGTTAAATTACCGGAGGGTAAATGCATGAACCTCAGAAATAAAAAAATCCTCATCATTGCAATTTCAATTTTTTTGGGCATTGTCATTGGTTTGGTTCTGGCATCGAATTTTAATTTTACTCAAAATGGGTTTGCTGAAAATAGAATCGAGCAACCCGCCATGAATACGGAAGCAGCATTAACTCCCAACGAAGATATAGAAAGCACAAGCCGTGCTTTTGTTGCAATCGCCAAAAGAGTGACACCAACTGTGGTGTCCATTACCAGCGAAAAAGTTGTTAAAGTGCAGGATCCGTTTTCTAACTTTTTCCACAACGATGATTTTTTCAAAAGATTTTTTCGTACTCCGAATGGTGATGGGGGACGTAAACGCAAACAACAAGGCCTTGGTTCGGGAGTCATCGTTTCGCCCGAGGGTTACATTCTCACCAACTACCATGTTGTGAAAGATGCGGATGAAGTAAATGTTGTGATCGATAAGAAAAGCTATAATGCGGAAATTGTAGGGACCGATCCGGCAAGTGATCTGGCGGTGGTTAAAATCGATCGAACCAACCTTCCTTCTATCCGGTTGGGTGATTCGGATAAATTAGAGGTCGGCGAATGGGTTCTGGCAATCGGCAATCCGTTTAGTTTGAATTTAAGCCATACGGTAACGTCAGGGATTATCAGCGCAAAAGGCCGTTCCTTAAACTTAAGCCGTGAGTTGACTTATCAGGACTTTATTCAAACCGATGCTGCCATTAACCCCGGGAACAGCGGAGGGGCTCTTGTGAATATACGTGGTGAGCTGGTAGGAATTAACTCAGCCATTTATGCCGGCAATGGTGGAGGAAATGTTGGAATCGGGTTTGCTATTCCAGTCAATTTGGCAAAACGAGTGATGGATGATCTCATCTCCAAAGGCAAAGTGGTACGGGGGTATCTTGGCGTCTACATCGAAACACCTGATGAGGAGTTGAGCCAGGCGCTCCATCTTAAGGAGAATCACGGGGCAGTGGTCACGAAAGTTGTTGAAGGCACACCGGCTGACAGAGCAGGATTAAAAGAATATGATGTGATCATTGCCGTCAACGGTAAGGACATCGATGATCATCAATCGCTGACAAATTTGATCGCCTCTTATGCTCCGGATGAAACTGTGACTCTCACAATTGTAAGAGATGGTAAGAGGAAAAATTTGGATGTTACATTAGAGGAGCGTTCCGGTTCTCCTGAAGAGAAGCCCGGTAAGCGGTCTCAAAGCGATATTTCCGGGAAACTGGGCATTGACGTTACAAATCTGACGGATCAAATCATAGAACGATTTGGTTATGAAAATGTCGAGGGTGTGTTTGTAACCAACGTTGAGTCCGGTAGTGTAGCCGAAGAAAAGGGATTGCAAAGAGGGGATCTAATTGTGCAGATCAATAAAAAAAGAGTCAAATCTGTACGTGACTTTGAAAAAATTATTGGAGAACTGAGGGAAGGCGATATCGTTCTGTTTCAGGTCAGGCGCCAGAAGAACAACCACTTTATCGCCATGAAGGTTCCTGAAAAATAATAGGTTCGTCGATTGACCGGGAACATTTCTCAGCTATTGTATCACCTGTTACGAAAAATGTCATGTTTTTGGTCAATCACTGGTTGAGACCGTCGAAAAAGTCGTTTCCTGCTTCAGTATGAGCGGCGCCGAAAGCTGTAATTCATTGTTTTTAAATCATACTTAGCCTGCGATCAGCATGAAAATTTATTTAATTTCGACTTTTTCGATGGCAGTATTGTTAATTGAAATAGACCATTGAAACTTGTCTATAATATGTTTATCTTAATAAGTTTATGATGTTAGATATTTGAAAGGAAGATGTAATGCCGACTTACGAGTATTTCTGCAAAGCCTGTGGACATAAATTTGAGGAATTTCAGAGTATTAAAGCGGAACCGGTTAAAGTCTGTCCTCAATGTGGTACTCATGCAGTCCAGCGCATGATTAGCGGCGGAAACGGGTTGATTTTCAAGGGCTCGGGTTTTTATATTACGGATTACAAGAATTCCGATAATTCTTCATCCAATGGTTCCAAAAAGGATACAGCGAGTACCCAGAAACCTGAAAAGAAACCATCGGTAAAATCAGAAGACTCATAATTCAAGTATAGTTTGCATTCAGGAAGGTTGTCCCAATAAGATTGAGGCACTAAGATTTGTGGGAGAACCTTTTTATTTTAAGGTCTGTCAGAATGACATAGTGGCAGATTTTCCGACGAGGAATGTGCAGCTATCCCCTTGAAAGAAAAATAAATAAAAACAATGATGTAGAGGTTTTTCGAATACGATTATTTTAAGTGGCATAGTGTTTGCTTAAGGGAGTGTAATTGAATGATTCTATGTCATAGTTGACAAAGAGACGAGTGAATGTATAAAACAGTCAAAAATGAAATGTCAGGAGGTTTAGATTATGAGTAAAATAATCGGAATAGATTTGGGAACAACGAATTCATGTGTAGCAGTTATGGAAGGTGGTGAACCAGTTGTTATCCCAAATGCAGAAGGAGCGCGAACAACACCTTCAATGGTGGCCTTTTCCAAAACCGGGGAGCGTTTGGTTGGTCAGGTAGCAAAAAGACAAGCAATTACAAATCCTGAAAACACGATTTTTTCAATAAAGCGGTTTATGGGCAGACGGTTTGGGGAAGTCGGAAATGAAATTAATGAAGTACCGTACAAAGTCGTAAAAGGATCAAACGACGTTGCTAAGGTTAAAATTGAAGATAAAGAATATTCCCCACAGGAAATTTCTGCAATGATTTTGCAGAAAATGAAACAAACTGCGGAAGATTACCTTGGACAAAAGGTCACGGCTGCTGTGATTACAGTTCCTGCTTATTTTAATGATAGCCAACGCCAGGCGACAAAAGAGGCCGGTGAAATTGCAGGTCTCGAAGTAAAAAGAATTATTAATGAACCGACCGCCGCTTCGTTGGCTTACGGTTTGGATAAAAAGAGTGAAGAAAAAATCGCTGTTTTCGATTTAGGCGGTGGCACATTTGATGTTTCTATTCTGGAAATTGGTGACGGGGTTTTCGAAGTGAAATCCACAAATGGTGACACACATCTTGGCGGTGATGATTTTGATCAACGTGTGATTGACTGGATCGTCGAGGAATTCAAGAAGCAGGAAGGTGTGGATTTATCGAAAGATGCCATGGCTTTGCAGCGGTTAAAGGAGGCCGCCGAAAAAACGAAGTGTGAACTTTCAACGGTCGCCCAAACCGATATCAATTTGCCGTTCATTACTGCAACTGATTCCGGGCCTAAGCATTTGAATTTAACGTTAACGCGCGCCAAATTCGAGCAAATATGTGATGATCTTTTCCAACGCACATTGGAGCCGTGCAAATTAGCATTGAAAGATGCCGGACTTTCACCAAGTGATATCGATGAGATCGTTTTGGTTGGTGGGTCTACAAGAATGCCAAAAGTACAGGAGCTCGTCAAACAGTTGTTTGGCAAAGACCCGCATAAAGGGGTTAATCCCGACGAAGTCGTGGCGATTGGAGCCGGCATTCAGGGCGGGGTGTTAGCCGGTGATGTCAAAGACGTGTTGCTGCTGGATGTTACTCCTCTTTCCCTGGGTATCGAAACGCTTGGTGGTGTCGCGACAAAGTTAATTGAAAAAAATACAACCATCCCAACGCAAAAGTCTGAGATATTTTCAACAGCCGCTGATAATCAAACCTCGGTTGAGATTCACGTTCTTCAAGGCGAACGGGAAATGGCTGCTAATAACCGAACTCTGGGAAGATTTATTCTGGACGGAATTCCTCCCGCACCGCGAGGGGTGCCCCAAATTGAAGTATCGTTTGACCTCGACGCTAATGGAATTCTGAACGTGTCGGCAAAGGATAAAGCCACGGGTAAAGAACAAAAAATACGCATTGAAGCATCTACCGGATTATCGAAAGAAGAGATAGATAAAATGGTCAACGATGCCAAAAGCCATGCAGCGGAAGATAAAAAACAGCGGGAATCGGTTGACGTCCGCAATCAGGCAGATCAACTGGTTTATCAGACGGAAAAGAATGTTACCGAAATGGGTGATAAGCTTAGCGCTGATGATAAGTCTCAGATCGAAACCGCAGTCGGACGTGTGAAGGAAGCACTAAAAACCGATAATGTTGATGAAATAAAATCCTCTACGGAAGCTTTGAGCAAAGTTTGGAACGGGCTTGCCAGCAAAATGTATCAACAGCAAGGTGCTCAAGCCGATGCAGGTGAGCAAGGCAGTACCGCACAACCTGAAACCGGTAAAGATGAAAAAGTCGAAGAAGCCGACTTTGAAGTCGTGGATGATGACAAGAATAAAAAATAAGTAAAAATGTCTTACGGGTTAAATAAAAAAAAGCGAGGATATGTCCTCGCTTTTTTATTTGATGATGCGCAATTCTTTTATCAAAAGGTTTTTTAAATTTTTCCCGCTGCAAGTCCGATTGATATGGATTCCAAAATAAAAAATCCTTGATTTTAATTTAAAATTTGTTAATATAATTACCGTTTGTACTTTTAATGAGGAGTATACCGAAAATGCAACTGTTTTACCGAATCTCATCATTCGTCATGGTCCTATTGCTTCTTTTGGGCTGTTCAAAAAAGAAAACTGAAAGCGAACTCTGGAGTGCAGCGGAACTGTTTGAAAAAGAAGAAAATTATCAGTCAGCTTTGAATGATTACGAGCAAATTGTAAAAGATTACCCGCATGGAGAAAAGTCTGAAGAGGCGTTGCAAAAAACCGCATTTTTGTATTATAATAATTTAAATGACTTCAAAAAGGCAATCGAATTGCATGAAAAACTCATTAAAGATTATCCCAAGAGTAAATATGTTCCTCAGGCCAGATTTATGATTGGTTTTATTTATGCAAACGATCTGAAAGATTCTGACATGGCCCGCCGTTATTATAATGAATTTTTGGAAAAATATCCGGACAACGAATTAGTTGCCAGTGTCAAATGGGAATTGGAGCATTTAGGCGAGGATGTGAACGAACAGTTAAAGGACTTGTTTAGTGAGGGGAAAACACAAGGTACGGCAAACAAAAAAAAATGAGTTGAAGCCGGTCTACGAAATAAGCCGAATTAGTTGATGTCACGATAAAGGATTGACATCGTCTAAATCGGCTTTTTTGTTTTATTTGGGTTGCGGGATTTGTATTCCGTGGTACGGAACTTTTCCATCATCCAAAAGTTTATATTTATTTGAAGTTTTTTGAGGTGGCTATGCTTAGAGATATCACACAACTCGTTCTCATATTCTTACTGCCGGGCGGATTAATTTCTCAGACCAGCGATAGCTTAAATACCGCTTCTGATGTGTTAGATGGGTTCATAAAAGCTGAAGTAAAAGTTAGTTCTTCGAAGGTACCTCAAAATGCCGAATTTTCGTTCACAATAAAAATTGATTGGTACGGAGATTTGGAGCGGTACCAAATTGAAAATCCTGAAAATCCTACATTGACAAATCTCGAATTAGTGGGGAATGCTTCGTCAAATCATGTGGGTGAAACAGGGGGGAGGAAGGTTGCAGAAAAAATATACACATTTACGCTAAAACCCATAGATATGGGGATGGCTTATATCGATGGGACGGTGATCCAATACAAGGATTTACAAAATGGAGAAATGCAAAAGCTCGTAACCAATCGTTTGCAAGTTGAAGTTGTCGAACCGGTTTTCCATAATAAACCAGACATGTGGACTCTCATTTTAGGGTTGGTTCTTTCTCTTGCGATTATCATTGCAGTTGTTTTTGCCATGCGCCGACGTAAAATGAAGCGTGTACAAAATAATAAAGTAGAGGTTGAATTTACGCTGATCGAAGATAAATATCACACGGAGTTGCAGCAAAAAATCGATTTAAAAACACAGGATAAAGTGGCGTTATTTTCGGCGCTATCGAAATTATTCAAGGGGTATTTATCCGAACGTTACCAAATTGAGACCATCGGCAAATCGACTCCGGAGATGTTGGATGCATTAAACGGACAGGCCGTTGCCGACAAAATTTTGGAGACAGTGGAGGAGATTTTAAAAACGTCAGACGTTGCCAAATTTTCAGGCGGTAATATTGAGGACGGTGTTTTTGAACGTACCTATACGCTTGTGGAAGATGTTTTCAGACGAAATAAATCAGATTTTATTGAAGATACGAATATGATTAACGAAAATCACAAATAGTCATTTTTTAAAACTAACCATGTGTAGGAGGATAGATGGCAATCGATATTGAAGCCATAAACGAGAAGATTAATAAAGAGAGCGAGTTTCTTGAGAAATTAACCGCTGAGGTAGGCAAGGTCATCGTCGGGCAAAAATATATGATTGAGCGACTGTTCATCGGTTTGCTGTCCAACGGTCACGTTTTACTGGAAGGGGTGCCCGGATTAGCGAAAACCCTGGCAGTGAAAACGTTAGCGTCTTCTATTCAAACGAAATTTCAAAGAATACAATTCACTCCGGACCTTCTTCCAGCCGACCTCATTGGTACATTAATTTATGATCAAAAGAATGGTGAATTTACCACCAAAAAAGGGCCTATTTTCTCAAACTTAGTTCTGGCCGATGAAATAAACCGTTCACCGGCAAAAGTGCAATCTGCACTTTTGGAAGCCATGATGGAGCGCCAGGTAACCATAGGTGAAAACACGTTTCCCCTGGATGATCCGTTCCTCGTTCTGGCGACACAAAATCCCATTGAGCAGGAAGGAACGTATCCTTTGCCGGAAGCGCAGGTGGACCGCTTCATGTTAAAACTGTCTGTGGGTTATCCTGACCGGAATGAAGAATTGGAAATTATGCGCAGAATGGCGGGCAAGGCCATACCCAAAATTAAAGCTGTGGTGAAGCCGAGTAAAATTATTGCGGCGCGGAAGCTCGTCAATGAAGTGTACATTGATGAGAAAGTTGAGAATTATATTATCGATATCGTGTTTGCTTCAAGAAATCCAGCGGACTACGGTTTGGAAGAGTTAAAGCACCTTATTTCATTTGGGGCTTCTCCACGGGCGTCTATCAATTTGCACCAGGCAGCGAAAGCACACGCTTTCCTGCGTCGCCGCGGGTATGTTATTCCGGAGGATGTCCGGGCCATCGGCATGGACGTCTTAAGGCACCGTATCCTGGTCACGTATGAGGCTGAAGCGGAGGAAGTAAGTCCCGAAGATGTGGTCAGACAGATTCTGAATAAGATCGAGGTGCCTTAAGAGCAGGTCACCTATTTTATAGAGAAGAAATTATTCATTCGAGAGTTTCAGAAATTGATTCCTAAGGAAATATTAAAAAAAGTAAAACGCATAGAGATTCAGACACGCGGGCTGGTCAATGATGTCTTTTCCGGTGAATATCACTCGGTATTTAAAGGCCGCGGCATGGAGTTTTCCGAAGTGCGTGAATACCAGTTCGGTGACGATATCCGAAATATCGACTGGAATGTCTCAGCACGCATGGGGCATCCCTTTGTGAAGGTTTATGAGGAGGAGCGCGAACTTACGGTTATGCTTCTCGTGGATGTGAGTTCATCCGGTAATTTCGGAACAGTTGAGCAGATGAAGGGTGAAATTGCCATCGAAATTTGTGCGTTACTGGCCTTCTCCGCCATCAAAAATAATGATAAAGTCGGGTTGATCATTTTTACCGATCGCATTGAAAAATTTGTCCCACCGAAGAAAGGGAAAACGCACGTGTTGCGGGTACTCCGGGAATTGTTGTACCATAAGCCGGAAGGAAAAGGAACGGATATTTCCACGACATTGGAGTATCTCAGCCGGGTCGTAAACCGAAGGGCAGTCGTTTTTCTGGTTTCGGACTTTCTGTCTGAGGACTACACGAAAGCTTTGCAAATCGCTAATAATCGCCACGATTTGGTAGCGGTTACCATTACAGACCCGCGGGAAATGGCGTTGCCGAATATTGGCTTTGTAGAATTGGAGGATGCAGAAACCGGTGAAATCTTGCTGCTGGATACATCGGATCACATTACCCGACAAACCTTTACGAATCAAGCCACCAAAGCCAAAGAAGACCGCGACCGCATTTTGCGTTCCATGAACGTGGACACCATTGATATTCGCACGGATATTTCATACATTGATCCGATAATTAAGTTTTTTAAAATGCGGGCTAAAAGATTTCATTAGAAATAATATTGACTGGAGGGGCAAAAAAATGACGCAACTATTTGTTAAAAGGGTTGTTTTGACAGGCCTGTTAATCATCTTTGCGGGCTGTCAGTCCGGGACGCAGCCAAAATTCACTGAAGAACAAATTCGCGAATACGCCAATGCATTGTATAATCAGCAGTTGTTTCACCAATCGGTCGCAGAATACGAGTATTATTTGAATAATTATAAACTTGATGATAAAGAAGCTGCGAACATGAATTACATCATTGCTGATATTTATTTCGACCGGCTCCATGACTATGAAAATGCCCTTTCTTATTATTTAAAAATAAAATATTTATACCCGGAAAGTCCGAATTTAAAAGAAGTAAATAAAAAGATGGTTTCGTGTTTGGAAAGATTACAACGGTCGGCTGATGCGCAGCAGGTTCTCGAAGAGTCCGCTCTTTTGGACAAGTCGCAGGCCACCAAAAAACGGCCGGGTGTGGTTGTCGCAAAAATCGGTAAGAGGGAAATTACGTCTGGAGATTTGGATTATGAAATTGACCAGCTTCCGCCATATATGAAATCTCAATTAACCAGTCGCAGTAAGAAAGTGGATTTTCTAAAACAATATATTGCCACCGAGTTGTTGTATGATACTGCTAAGCGTAAAGGTCTTGAAAGAGACCGCGACGTCATAGAAGCGGCATTTCAGGCCAAAAAGAATATTATGGTGCAGAAACTACTGCAAGAGGAAGTGGCACGAAACGTAAATGTCAAAGAAACCGATGTTGAAATGTACTACAAGGCAAATCAGGAAAAATATGCCGACAAAGATAAGGACGGTAAAATTGTTAAAATAAAGCCGTTCGAGGATGTGAAAGAGCATGCCATGCAAGACCTTGTTCGCGAGCGGCAAAAGGAGGCTTACGATTTACTCATTCAACGTATGATGCGGGCAGAAGCTGTTCAGGTTTTTGAGGACAGGTTGAAATAAATTGTTGAGAAGAAGTCTGAAATTATACAGTTGTCTTTTTGTTTTCGTGCTGGGTATTGCAGGAAGTCTGGTTGCTGCTGTAGAGACGATTTCCATTGACTCGCAAGTGGATAAAAGCAAAATCACCATTGGGGATTTGGTGACCTATTCCATTGTGGTGAAATTTTCCAATGATATTCAGGTTACCATGCCGGAGTTAGCGGAAAACCTCGGTATGTTTGAAATCCGTGATTACAAAGTGCACGACCCGGTCGTGCAAAATAATCTTACGACACAAGAAATTGATTATATCATTTCTACTTTTGATATCGGCGAATTTGAAATTCCGCCGTTGACTTTCTATTATTCAGTGCCGGAAGACACACTTGCTCACGAGTTGAAAACGAAGAAGCTGAAAATCGTTGTAGAAAGTATGAAACCCAGTGAGGCCGGCGATATTCGTGATGTGAAAACACCTCTGGAGTTACCACGGAATTTTACAAAAATAATTCTCTGGGGCAGCGGAATTTTGGCAGTTTTGCTTTTAGCTGCCGGTTTATTTATCTGGTACCGGAAGCGATCGGGAAAAGATCTTTTGCCGCAAAAAACGGAACCTCCAGGGCCGGCACATGAAGTAGCTTTGGAAGCACTGCGAAAACTCAAAGCGTCGGATTTGCTCGCTGAAGGGAAAATCAAAGAGTACTACGTTGAAATTTCAGAAATTATTCGCCATTACATCGAGGGCAGATATTTTATTACCGCGTTGGAACTCACAACCTATGAACTAATGTTAAATCTGAAGACTGCTCAAAGTGATGAACAGGAAATGGCTCTCATGCAGGACTTTTTAAATCGATGCGATTTGGTTAAATTTGCCAGGTATATTCCTACTAATGACGAAAACGCGGCAATTCTGGACAGAGCGTTCGAAATTGTTGAACATACAAAACTCGTCTACGACCAGGTTAATCCTGATGAACCGGAAGATGGCGAAGGTACCGTGGTAGAAACAAAAATGGCTACTCAAATAGAGGATCAAGAGGTGAAGGCATCTTAATTATGTTTTCGTTTGCAAATCCCGAGTATTTGTTTTTGCTCATTATCGTTCCCTTACTCACCTACTGGTATTTAAAAAAAAATACCAGACGGACAGGTACGATTCGGTATTCCAATTTAGGTTTGGTGAAAGGGGTGGACAAATTTTCAAAGAAAAAGCGATTCCGCCACGTGATGTTCATGTTGCGGATGGTCGCTCTGACGCTGTTAATTGTGGGATTCGCTCGCCCGCAATCGAGCCATACGGAGGAGGAAGTTACCACGGAAGGAGTGGATATCGTTTTGGCTCTGGATATTTCCAGCAGTATGTTAGCCGAGGATTTTAAGCCGAACAATCGATTGCAGGCCGCAAAATTGGTGGCCGGAGATTTTATTCGCGGCCGTAGAAATGACCGCATCGGCATGGTTGTTTTTGCAGCCAAAAGTTTCACGCAGTGCCCTTTGACTCTCGATTATGGTATTTTACTCAGCTTTCTGGATGAAGTCGAATGCGGGATGATAGAAGACGGAACGGCTGTGGGCATGGCCATTGCCAACGCCAGTAACCGACTGCGGGACAGCAAAGCCAAGAGTAAAATAATAATCCTGCTCACAGATGGACAAAACAACCGCGGAGAACTCGACCCGTTGACGGCCGCAAAAGTTGCACAGGCATTTGGCATTAAAATTTATACCGTCGGGGTGGGAAAACGCGGCACAGCTCTGTACCCGGTAGATGACCCCATCTTTGGTAAACGCTATGTTAGAATGCCTGTACAAATTGATGAAAAAACATTAAAAGAAATTGCAAGAATCACAGATGGAAGCTACTACCGGGCAACGGATAAGAAAAGCCTGGAGTCGATATTTAAGGAAATTGATGAACTTGAAAAGACAAAAATTGAAGTCAAACAGTTTTCAAAATATAAGGAGTTATTTCCCTTCTATCTCGTTTTGGCGTTTGGCGCCATTGTCGGAGAAGTCGTGCTGGCGAATACAAAATTTCGGAAAATTCCTTAAAAAATAATGTTAAATTAAGACGCACCCATGCTGCAGTTTGCAAATGAAAATCTTTTGTTTTTACTGATCACCGTTCCGGTTTTTATTTTATTTTACTATTTTGTCTTTAAATGGAAATCCGCTGCTCTGTCCAGATTTGGTAATCTGTCCTTAATAGAAAAGTTGAGCCAATCCACCAGCCGGAAACGCCAAATACTAAAAGCGGTGTTGATTATCCTGAGTATATTTTTCATGATATTGGCGCTTGCACGTCCGCAAATTGGCACTCGTCTTAAGGAAGTGAAACGGGAAGGGGTTGACATTTTTGTGGCTTTAGATGTGTCTGCCTCCATGTTAGCGGAAGACATCAAACCGAGTCGGTTGCAAAAAGCAAAGCATGAAATTTCTGCATTCATTGATTTGCTCCGCGGCGATCGAATCGGACTTATTGCATTTGCCGGAGATGCCTACGTACAGTGTCCGCTTACCTTGGATTACGGTGCTGCAAAAACATTTTTGGATGTTATGGACCCCAGTCTTATTCCAGAGCCGGGTACCAATTTAAGTGCCGCTATCGCTTTGGCGATGAAGCGATTTGACAATAAGGAACGGAAATATAAGGCGCTCATTTTAATTACCGACGGTGAAGATCACGGTAACGACGTCATGAAGGCAGTAGACGCTGCAAGCACTGAAGGCGTGGTGATTTATACGGTTGGTATCGGGTCGCCTAAAGGTGTTCCCATTCCCATTTATGGTAAGCAGGGACAACAAAGGGGTTTTAAGAAGGATCGACAGGGTAATGTTATTTTAACAAAACTCGATCAGTTGACTCTGGAAAAAGTTGCATTTTCCAGTGGCGGGAAATTTTATTTGTCTGTAACCGGCGATACAAAATTAGCAGATATTTACAAAGAAATCTCTAAAATGGAAAAGAAGGAATTGGCTTCCATGAAATTCGATCAGTTTGAAGATCGTTTCCAATATTTGTTGAGCATTGCAATTTTATTACTCGTCACAGAACTTCTGGTGTCAGAAAGAGTAAGAAAAAGGAAAGAGTGGTATGGCCGGTTTGAATGATTTCAGAGAAAATTTCATGCAATTTTTTTGGGTTATGTTTGTACTCCTGGTGTCCGGTACCGGACTATTGGCACAAGGCGGGCACGAGAAGGTAAAAGTGGGGAATTCCCTTTATGCCAAAGAAAAATATGATGACGCCAACAATAAATATCGGGATGCACTCCTAGAGAATCCCGATTCACCAATTGTGAATTTTAATATTGGAGACGTCCTTTATAAGAAGAAAAACTATGAAGAAGCCATAAAATCGTATCAAAAGGCATTATCCGCAGATGAGAGATTGTTGCAGTCAAAAAGTCATTACAACTTAGGCAATGCATTATATAAAATGGGGAAATTGCCGGAAAGTATTGCAGAGTACAAAGACGCACTGAAATTGAATCCAGAAGATGAAGATGCCAAATACAATCTTGAATATGTCAGAGCAAAACTAAAAGACAATTCTAAAAAGCAAAAGTCACAGAACAATCAGCAACAACAGCAGCAGAATCAGGAACAGCAGCAACAGGAACAACAAGACCAGAAGCAGCAACAGGAAAAGCAAGATCAACAACAAAAACAGGATCAAAAGCAACAACCGCAACAACAAAAGGAAGATGACAAAAACGAGCAAAACCAGGAACAACAAGCTGAGCCCGGAGAAAAGGAAGAAATTTCAAAAGAGGATGCAAAACGAATATTAGACGCGCTAAAAAATGAAGAAAAAGATTTATTGAAAAAGCAGAAGGTTAAGGGGCGCGGTCATGCATATCGCGGCAAAGATTGGTAAGCAGAAAAGGATGAAAATTTTACAGAAAATTGCCATTACAACGATTTTTGGGGGTGTCGTTCTTCTGCAGTTATCAGCCGATGCGTTCTCTCAGAACCTGCAATTGAACGTTTATGTGAGTCAAACCATCATTGGACTGAATGAGCAGTTTGAGCTTAATATGGAGTTCTCAGGCCCCGATGCCAATGATGTGAATGAACCTGGTTCTCCTGATTTGAGCGGGTTTGCTACTTTTGTCGGCAGCAGCAGTTCGTCAAATATTCAAATCGTCAATGGTAAAATGAATGTGACGAAGATTTATTCCCACCACTATATTGCCCAAAAGGAAGGGACCTTTACGATTCCGGCAATCCAAATAAAATATAAACGCAAAACCTTAACGTCAAATCCGATTCAGATTCGCATTGTAAAGAAACAGAATCGGCGTTCTCCCCGGAATGCGACTCCGAATCAAAGGGGGGCAAATAGTAAGGCCGATTTGTCTGATCTGCTTTTCTTAAAAGCTCATGTTAATAAAAGGCAAGTTTACCAGAATGAGCCGGTAGTTGTAACCTACAAGATATATACGGCGGTCAATGTGACCAATTATGGTGTAACGCAGTTGCCCAATACCGTAGGCTTCTGGTCTGAGGAATTTCAGCAGCCCTCAAGGCTTAAACTGACCACAGAAATTTTGAATGGTCGGCAGTTCCGGGTGGCGGAAATCAAGAGGTTCGCTCTGTTTCCGCAGGGGCCGGGCAAGAAAACACTCGATCCTATGGTTGTGGATTGTGAAGTGCAATTACCGCGGCGCCGGTCAAACCGGGATATCTTCGATGATTTTTTCAATGATTCTTTTTTTTCCAGAAGTGTCCGGAGAACCATTTCGTCGAACGCCATTGAAATAAATGTGCTGCCTTTGCCTGTAAAAAATAAGCCGCTTAATTTTTCCGGTTTGGTGGGAAAATATTCTGTCAGCGCAGCGGTTGACAAACACAAAGTGAAAACCAATGAGGCCGTTACACTGAACATTAAAATATCGGGTACTGGAAATGTCAAAATTATCTCTCAGCCTAAAATGAATTTTTCTGCTGATTTTGAAGTGTACGCTCCTAAAGTTCATGAAGACATCAAGCGAAAAAATAATTCTGTTTCCGGTTCAAAGACGTTCGAATATGTGATCATTCCGCGTTTCCCGGGCAAGCAGCATATCAAACCGTATGTACTAACATATTTTGATCCGGTGACCAGGTCTTACCGGTCAATCAAGACAGCGCCTATCGATATTGATGTCGCGAAAGGAAATGATCAATTTTCAAGCATTGGCGTTGTAAATTCCAAAGAAGATGTAAAATTTATCGGTAAGGATATTCGATTTATTCAAATGCGCTTACCGGAATTTAAACAAATTGGGCCGATGTTTTACAAAAAAACCATTTTTTATTTTCTTTTTATTATTCCTTTAATTGTATTTTTCGGAGCAGATCGTTATCAAAAGCATGTGCAGAAAATGAGTTCTAATGTGGCTTATGCGCGCAGCAGAAAAGCAAATCAAATGGCGCTAAAACGGTTGCGTGCTGCGGAAAAAGCCATGTCACAGGGAGAAGCCTCTGTATTTTACAGTGAGGTTTCAAAAGCGCTGTTTGGGTACATCGGTGACAAATTGAATCGAGCATCCGCTGGCCTCATTATTGAAGATGTAGAAAAAGAATTGTTTGCAAAAAATATTCAGGAAGAAAGCATTCACAGGTTTGTTGACTGTGTAAAGTCCTGCGACTTTAACCGTTTCGCACCGGGGCAATCGGACGAGCAAAAAATGGCGGCGTTTTTTGATACAGCAAAACATGCAATCGTAGATTTGGAAAAGCAATTTTAAAGGGATGAAAAGAATTTTGTCAAAATATTTTGCGGTCATTTTTTGTTTCATTCTTTTAGGAGCAACCGTTGCGAAAGCGGATGAGATAGATGCATGGTTTTTAAAGGGTAATGAGTTTTACCAAAATGGCGATTACGAAAATGCCAGAAAAATGTATTCAAAAATATTAGATTCAGGGTTTGAGAGTTGGGAAGTTTATTATAATATTGGCAATACTTACTATAAAGAAAAGCAAATTGGGCGGGCTATTTTGTTTTATGAACGTGCGAAAAGATTAGACCCGCAAAATGAAGATGTTCAATTTAATCTTGAGTTGGCAAATCTTGGCATTGTCGACCGCATCCGGGAGATGCCGCAATTTGTTCTCACAAAATGGATCGCATGGTTGGCTGATTTACCCGGTTTAAGCCTGTTGATGATTTTTTCGTATCTCGTGTTGATAGGCAGCCTGGTTGTGCGGAAATTATCGCATTCGATGAAATTGTCACGTATGGTTTTTGTTACGATGATAGGATTTACTTGTTTGTTTGGCATAACGACAGGGTTATTCGCGTTCAAGGTCGTGCACAACGAAACGAAAGTAGAAGCAATCGTGCTTACCGATAAGGTTGATGTACGAAGTGCTCCCGACATGGTAAGCACCGAAGTTTTCACGCTGCATGAAGGGGTAAAAGTGCAAATTGAAGATCATTCAGCAGACTGGGTTAAAATAAAACTCAGTGATGGGAAAGTAGGATGGTTGAAAAAAAATGTTGTTGAAAAAATATAGCTCGTCTCTAACAAAGGGCGTACATTTTAGGTTCCCAGGTGAAAATCGAATATTTAAAAACGGATGCCGACGCACGAGAATCTTATACATTAAATGTTAAGAGAGCGGTTGTCATCACATTGGTTTTATTGAATTCTCTTGTTCTCCTCTCGCCTAAAGTTAAAATAAAATCTGAAGACGTAACGCCACCTCAAATTACCATAGACGTTGAAAATATTCCTATTACGCGGCAGAGCCGGAGAACACCTCCACCACCAAGACCTACGATCCCAGTACCTTCCGATGACGAAACGATTCCCGAAGATGAGACCATTGAAGAAACGACCCTGAAATACACCACTTTTTATGATGATTTTCCTGATGGTCTTCCAGCATTTAAAGGTATAAAAATCACACCTCCGAAGCCAATTGCTCTGGCCTTTCCGGAATATCCCGAGAAAGAAAAAAAAAGGGGGGTGCAAGGTGTGGTCAAATTAAGCGTGCATGTCAGCAAACGTGGTAAAGTCATCGAAGTAGTTGTATTGGAGAACACGACGGGTAGTGAAAAATGCGCACAGGCTGCAATAGAAGCCGCCTATGGCAGTAGATATTTCCCTGCAAAGGAGGGTAATAAATTCGTAAGTTACTGGATTTCACAACCCTATAGTTTCGGATTGCGTAATTAACTGTTTGTTTACTTGGTTATCAGATTGTGTAAAGTATTTTGCCGTTTATTTAGGTTGAAATCATTAAGATTTTTTTAATTGAACTTTAGTTTGAGGTAAGGGGTTTACTATATAAGGCTGTTTGAGAGCATGTCAACTTTGGCATAACAATTGCAGTTCGTATAATTAAAATTGAAACTTAGTTTGTGCAAAACAAACGTTTGGGAGAAAGAAAATGAAAAAACTAATCAATATACAAACTGTCATCATGTTGGCCTTTCTCGTTTCTATTGTCCTGTTTTCTGGTTGTTATACGAAACTTGCTAAACCTGAAGCAAAATCGAGCGAGAGGGAGTATTACGTTGATGATAATCAATACGATGATAACCAGGAAGTGTATGACGAAAATGATTCCGCCTATATTGAAGAAGAATATGACACGGGTGAATATGATGATGAGGATAATTATTCTTATGACTACGATGAGGATGATGTGAATGTAACCCGCACTATTTATCATGATGTTAATTATTATGGTGCTGGCTTGTATTACGATCCATTTTTCGATCCTTTCTTCTACGATACGTATTCGCCGTATCGTTCTAATCTCTCCGTAAGTATTGGTTATTATGATCCGTACTATGACCCGTATTTCTATGATTTCTGGTATTGTCCGTCTTCAATTTATTTCAGTTACGGCTATTACTCGCCACGGTTTTATTTCGGCTATGGAAGTCCATTTTATGGCTATGGTGGGTTTTCTTATTTTGGTGGTAACGGCTATTGGGATGGATATTCGTATCCGGTGTATTATGGAGGTGGCCATGTAACAACAGAGCCTGAAAACCGGCGACCATTTAGCCGACGCGGTTCACGGCGGGACTCTTTTGGCCGTGAAGGTCATGGTGTGGCGGTCAACAGTACGAATTCTTCCGGCAGCAGATTTTCAAAATTAGGTTCGCAGAAAGCTGTTGCTGCGTCGCGCAGAGTGAAAAGAGGTTCTTCGAGCAGTACGGCAAAACGTTTGACTCGTCGAAATGCGGTATCTCAAAACAAAGGTTCTGCTGAAAGAAGAATCCGCAAAGTTCGCAGCAAAAAAACGCTGGCTAAAAACAGCGGTAAAGTTGTTCGGAAAAGTAGAAGTCGGCAGGTGCGCAACAGGACGACAAAGTCCCCAACCAGAAAAGCTGTTGCCAGGTCGGGACATAGGCGCAGAACCGCACAAAGTACTTCCACGAGAACTCAAAGAGGTCAACGTTCACATTCCGGGGTTCACAAAAATGTCAAAGTGAGTAAAACTACCGGAAAGTCTACCAGTGGCAGCAAATCGCAAACCGTTAGAAGAAGCAATTCAAATGTTAAAAGTCACAATTATTCAGGATATTTAAACAGGTCGCATTCATCTGGCAGTCGAGCATTTCATAGCTCAGGTTCCGGCAGTCGTTCCCATTTTAGCGGAGGTAGTAGAAGTCACTCTTCAGGTTCTTCCAGGCATTCATCATCCGGGAGCAGAAGGTCAAGACATTAAATAAGATAATAGACAACAATTCGAGGATAAAGAGAGATGTTTACAGGAAAAGGGAAGAAATCATACTATCTTTTTGTACTCTTTTTGCTGCCGTTTTTCTCGCTGCCGGCACAGGCACAGGAGGAAATATTTTCACTGGGAATGCAATTGGGGGCTGGCGCCAGAGCGATTGCCATGGGCGGCGCCTATTCATCTCTGGGTGGTGACTATTCTGCAACGATCTGGAATCCCGCTACATTGGCAGACGTGAAACGAATCGAAGTTTACGGTTCAATGAGTCATCTCATGCGGCAAAATGATACAGCCTTGCTAAATAACCAGACGTTCTTTTCAAAGTCTGCTAGTGAAAATGATGCTAATTTTACAAAATTTAACGATTTCGGAGTCGCCTACCCTGTTCCGACCATTCAGGGTAGCCTGGTATTCGCTTTTGGGTACAACCGCGTAAAATCCTTTGATTCAAATTTTGATTTCAGAACGTTTAACCAGACCAGTGATGACCTGGTGAATCAGGCCTGGAAAGAAATTGAAAACGGCGGCCTCAACGTGTGGAATCTTTCCGGAGCTGTGGACGTTACTCCGAATGTGTCGGTAGGAGCTGCGCTGAATTTCTGGACTGGCGGATCGAATTTTGAATCCACGTTTCGGGAGGTGGACATTGACGATAATTACACCTTCGATTCCTATACGGTTGAAAATGGCTTAAACACAGATATCTCGGGTTTTAATGCAAAATTGGGAGCTGTTTACCGGGCGGGAATAATGCGGTTTGCGGCTACTATGGCCACACCTGTGACTTTTAAAGTGAAAGAGGACTGGACATTCAAAGAGAATCTTACGTTTGATGATCTCAGTTTTTCCGATTCTACCGATGCCGGATTTTTTGAATATAAAATAAAATCGCCGTTTACGTTTACCGGCGGGGCCTCCCTCAATTTACTGAATTTTGTTTTTTCCGGCGATGTGGAATATAATGACTGGACGCAGATTCGCTACAAAACCGCACCCCCTATAGATGGTATATCGCAGACGGAGGCAAATCGGTCAATTCAAGATAACTATCGGGCAACAACGCGCATTCATCTGGGCGCTGAATTCACACTGCCGTTGACCGGTGTCAGTTTCAGAGCCGGTTATTTTCGTGACCCTTCCATTCTTCAAGACCGCCCAACTGATGAGGATAAACAGTTTCTTTCCGCCGGTGTCGGATTCCTGTTGGACAGACAGGTGAAACTGGATGTGGCTTTTGTGCATGGTTTCTGGAAAAAGTTTAACACCGGTTTGCCTGAAACTACAGACGTTGATCGCTATGTGGAAGATATTAAAGTCAACAAGCTCTTTCTTTCTTTAGCATTCAGATTATAAAGTATAGGATGATTCACCGGCTTTTACCCACGACATAGAGGCCGGTGTTTAAAGCATATTATTTTTTCTGTTTAAATAGAACCTCCTGAGACTTCTAACAAAGGTGGTGCAAATGAAGTCAAAAAATCCTCTTTATTGGTGTTTACTATTTGGCCTTTTCCTGTCTTGTGCTTCTACGGCCCAGCTAAGTCAGAATGAGACCGTAAAAATTGTGTTGAATAACGGTGAAAAGATTTCTGCGAAAATTGTGGATGTTGGGCGCGACCAGATTGTTTTCCGGGCAAAAAGCCGGCAACAGGCTTACAATTATGGTGAAGTTATCGATGTACAGAAAGTAAAAGGCATCCAACTGAAGGACGGCCGGTTGTTGTCTGTCGGCGAATATCAGGATTACCGAAGTGGGCAATTATCCAAAAGAAAATCCAACCGCAAAGAGTCTGCAGAATTGACCAAAAACAGGAAAACGAGAGATCCCGGTTCCAACGGAGATTTACAATATGAAGAACTAAAGAAAAAACCTATTTCTGAAATGAATGACAATGAATACAATTATTTCATGATGATGAAAGAAAAGGAGTTACGGGAAAAGTCCGAGAGCGAAAGACAGAACGCAGTAAGAGATTCGATAAGGGCCGCACAGAGGAATATTGGTTTGCGTGTTCCCGGGCAGATGAAACCCAAACAAAAATCGGCACATTCTGCGTTGAAAGGGTTGACCGATTCTATTGTCTCGGCAGGACTTGCTTCGGAATATATCATGTTTTTGCAGAATAAAAGACAGTTCGGAGAAAAACTGACACCTGTCGAAAATGAAATGTTGAGTTTGCTGGAGAATAATCCCAAGTGGCAGGAAAAGATTGATGATTTACGCTATATCAACCAGGTGGCGGAAAAAGCGATGACCCGGGCTTTCCTTTACAATCCGGATGATTTGCAGACAAAAGTCGGTTTAACATTCAATCCGGACTTAGATTTGGATTATGTCGATCTTATGGGGCAATTGCACAGAATGACAGGAAACAAGGTAAAAATGAGTGACTATCGGATTCTAATCGACGTGTTTAGCGAAACCGGTTCAAAGGCAATAAAAGAAATTTTAGAAAATTATCAGACCTGGCAGTTTGCTGTACAGCAGAAATCTCAGACCGAGAAATAGAAAGCTTCATTTTTCTTCACTCCCTCGATTGGCAGAGGTCGCTTTTGTTTAGACCTCTGCCTTTTTTTTGAAGTTTTCAATTGCATGAAATTGAAATTCTTAATATTTTAAAACGGCTTGTAATTACAAAAGTCCTTTTAATCTAATCCATGAGTGCACAAATGAAGAAAATATCATTTAGAAACTTTGTTCTGTTTTTGCTGGCGCCTTTCTTAATCTGTTTCTTGTATGTGTCATTGTGGGCAGCCACGGGTGAGAAAAACATTCATCTTTTTTTTACCGGTGATTTGACCGGCTATTTGAAGCCCTGCGGCTGAAAGGCTAACCCCATCGGTGGACTGGCCCGGCGGGCCGGCTATATTGAATCTCAAAAAGTAAATCCCAACTATCGCTTAATGGTCGATTCTGGTGATTTTGGAAGTGCTAAATCCGACTTTCAGCGCTATAAAGTTCAGTATCTGCTTGAAGGCATGTCCATGTTTCACTACGACGCCATAAATCTCGGTGAAAAGGATTTACAGTACGGTCGGGATTTTTTGGAAAGAATGAAAAAGAAATATCATTTGCCATTTATATCGGCAAACGTGCTGCTGATTGGAACAGAGAATCTTTTTACCGACCCGTTTGTCATTAAGAAAATTGCCGGGAAAAAGGTTGGCATTTTCGGTGTAACGACGCCTAAAATTGCCAGGCGCCTGGTGACTGCTGAGACCGGATTTGAGATTACTGATCCTGTCATTGCCGCAGAAAAGATCGTCGCACAATTGAAAAAGAAGGGTTGCACGGTCATCATTGCTTTAGCGCATCTTGGTGCTACGGATGTACAGACCTTTGCAAAATCAGTTGCAGGGTTGGACATCGTCATTGGCGGCCACGGGTGGAATCGATCCAAAGTACCCACGATGGTCGGGAATACGGTGATCATGATGGCGGGAGATAAAGGAAAATATTTGGGCGAACTGGATTTTTCAGTTGCGGCTACCGGCGTAAAAGTGGCCGAAAGCAAAACGGTTTCTTTAAATAGCCAGATACCGGATGATCCACAGCTCGCCCGTTTGGTGAAATCGTACGATGACGAGCTGGTTTATGATTTTCCCATGCAAAGTCCCAAGGCTACGGACAATTTTAACAAAATAAGCGAAAGGACCTGCATGCGCTGTCACCGCAAGCAGTATAAACAGTGGCAGACATCGGAACATTACAGAGCATGGCAGTCGCTTGTGGTTAAAAAACAGAATCACAATGAAGCATGTCAAAAGTGTCACACAACGATGTACGGGCAGGAAGGCGGTTTTACCAGGGTCACGGAAACGCCTTACATGGTGAATGTGCAATGTGTTGAATGCCACCAGCCTGTGGCCGATATCGATGCACACGTACGGCGGTTTCGCGGTCGCCGATTTTCCTCGAAAGATAAAACGGTGCATGCGGCTGAATTCAGGCCGGTAGAGAAGCAGATTTGTCTGAAATGCCATGATGCAGACAATAGTCCCGATTTTAACTACGAGTTGTTTTTAAGCAAAGTGAAACATTAGTCAGTTTATTTGCCGACTGTCAAATACGTTGACAAACTGAGAGAGATTGTTATATTTAATGCAAAGAAAAATGATGCTGATAATGAAGAGAGTGAGAATCTGACATGATTGATGGCATAATGACAAAGTCGTTGACGACGTATCCTGACCAGAGAGGATTTTTCCGCGAAATCATTCGCAAAACAGATGATTTTTTTGACGAGGGATTTGGACAGTTCAGTCATTCCATGATGTATCCCGGCGTGGCAAAAGCCTGGCATATTCACAAGACGCAAGTTGATTGGTGGTACGTTCCAATCGGTAATCTGAAAGTGGTTTTACACGATAAACGCGAAGATTCTCCAACCAGAGGGGAGACACAGGAAATTTATTTAGGGGAAAATTATCCGGCACAAGTCGTGAAGATCCCTCCCGGTGTGGCGCACGGCTGCAAAGTTGTTGGTGGGGTGACGCATCTTTTTTATATTACATCTAAGACGTACGATCCCGATGAGGAAGGAAGAATCCGCTACGATGATTCTGAAATCGGATATGACTGGTTTGCGGGTCCTGAAATTAAATAAAGAGAATGGACTTTGGATTTAGGAATTAGAGGGAAAGTTGCCGTTGTAGCGGCATCCAGCAGAGGGTTGGGAAAAGCCGCTGCGTTTGGATTTGCAAGGGAAGGTGCCCGCGTGGTTATTTGTGCACGTGAGCGGGATCGATTATTCAAAACCAAGAATGAAATAGGGACTGCCACCAATGCCGACGTTCTGGCTGTTCAGGCTGATTTGACCAGCCCGGAAGACATTAAGCATCTCGTCGATCAGACCGTGGAAACATTTGGAACGGTGGATATTCTTGTCAATAACGCCGGTGGTCCTGATGCAGGTTTTTTCTCTGATATGACAGACGAACAGTGGCAAAAGGGTGTTGAGCTCACGCTGATGTCTTCGGTGCGGTTGACCCGCGAAGTTTTACCTTTTATGCAAAAACAAAAATGGGGCCGCATTATCAACATCACGTCGGTTTCCGTAAAACAACCCATCGATGAGCTTTTGTTGTCAAATAGTCTTCGCCTTTCTGTTTTGGGGTGGGCGAAAACGTTGTCGAACCAGGTTGCTGCTGACGATGTCCTAATCAACAATGTCTGTCCGGGGTGGACGCGCACGCAGCGGGTAACTGAAATTTTCGATGCCCGGGCGAAAGCGCTGCAAAAGTCTCCGGAGGATATCGAAAAGTCCATCATCAGCACAATTCCTATGAATAGATTGGCGACACCCGAAGAACAAGCGAATCTGATTGTTTTTCTTGGTTCGGAACGGGCAAGCTATATCACCGGTACGACGATTCAGGTCGATGGCGGCGCGGTACGGGGAATTTATTAATCTTTAAAAAGATGATAAAATGAAAAGACTCACTTTTGTTTTCGCTTTACTGTTTTTTTCAGCGACCAGCGGGTTTTCACAACGCAATGTCGAGAATCGAATGTTGGTGGATTTGCCCACAGCGGGCACACTGGAGCGCGGTAGTTTTGCTATTAACCTGAGAATGTTTTCTAATGGCGGATTGTTAGGTGGTGTAACGGTAGGCCTGACACCACGGTTTATGTTCGGGATTTCCTATGGCGGGGAAAATCTAATTGGCGAGGGAAGTGTTAACTGGAATCCTGATCCGGGAATTCAGGCGCGTCTCCGGCTCATCGATGAGAACTTCGCCATGCCGGCGGTGACCATTGGATTTAATTCCCAGGGCTACGGTGCATACAACTCCACATTCAATCGATATAAAACGAAATCCCGTGGACTCTTCGCAGTCGCCAGTAAAAACTATGCTTTCATATACAACCTCGGACTGCACGGTGGTATTAATTATAGCTTTGAAACCGATGATGGAGATAAAGATCTCAATTTGTTTTTAGGTGCGGATTTAAGCTTTAATCGTGAATTTCGTGTGATGGCGGAGTACGATTTTGCCCGAAATGATACGCGTAGGGATATGCAGTTCGGTTCAGGTCAAGGTTACTTGAATGCCGGTTTTCAATGGTTGTTTTCAAACCAACTTTTTTTACAGTTTAATTTGAAAAACATATTCAAGAATGGACCGGAGAGCGTGACCCGGGAAATCAAAATCGGTTATTTTGAATATTTTTAAAAGGATTTCACAGGTAACATTATGCCGAAAGGGTGGAGGATTTTTTGGGGTGTCGTTGGGTCAGTCCTCTTTCTTTCCATAGCGATTGTTTTTTTAAGCTATCGTTTACTCACCAGATCGCTGCCGCAAACATCAGGTTCCATCACCGTTGAACCTCTGGAGCAACCTGTTCAGATTTATCGTAATGCCTACAGTATCCCGCATATATTTGCTCAAAACGAACGTGATCTTTTTCGGGCACAGGGCTTTGTTACTGCTCAGGACCGGCTGTGGCAAATGGACCTGGCACGGCGGGCTGCAAACGGAACTCTTTCAGAAATATTTGGTGAGACTACCCTTGAAAATGATAAATTCTTCCGACTCATTGGCTTTAGGAGAATTGCGGAGAAAATAGTCGAGCACCTCTCGCCTGAATCCTATGCTGCCTTAGACGCCTACACAGAAGGCGTTAATGCTTACATGCAGTTGCACGAAAAGAACCTTCCCATTGAATTTGCTTTACTGCATTATAAACCCGCCCCATGGAAAATCGAGGATAGTGTTGCCCTGATGCGCTTGCTGGCCTGGAAGTTATCTCTGAGTTGGTACGTCGATCCGGTGTTGCAGCAGTTGGTGGATAAACTGGGATTGCAACGGGCTAAACAGGTGTTTCCTGAACTCTCAGAAGATCCGCCTTACATTCTGTCGCATTCAGAAAAGTCATTTAGAAATTCGGTTCAACCGTTCCTTCGGTCCGGGGTGTCTGCCATGAATGCGCTAAACATTTCCGGTGGGCGGGCGGGCAGCAACGCCTGGGTTGTGTCGGGAGATAAAACCGCTTCCGGAAAACCGATGCTTGCCAATGATCCGCATTTGGAGATGACGACACCGTCGGTTTGGTACGAGGTTCACCTTACCGGCGGCGGCATAAATGCGGCTGGGGTTGCCATGCCGGGTATCCCCGGAATTATGATTGGGCATAATAAAAAAATCGCCTGGGGCGTTACCAACGGCATGATCGACGA
>CAYVXE010000019.1:9341-20970 GCA_964455375.1 uncultured Calditrichaceae bacterium | reverse complement strand
TGGTCGGAAAAGGGTCAGTGGTCACGCTACATACCATTCGAAAAATTGCCGCAACGGTTTAATCCTCCGGAAGGCTATCTGTTCGCTGCAAATAATAACATAACCGGTGCAACCTATCCGTACTACCTGTCCAATCTGTGGGAACCGCCTTCCCGGGCGCAGCGCATTCAACAGTGGCTGTCTGGCAAAGCTGATTTTACCATCGACGATTTCAAACGCATGCAGCAGGATGTGAATTCCCCATGGGCAGGGACGATCTTACCAATCGTTTGTGAGATTGTGAAAAGACATCTTGAAAAGACCCCGAATGAAACTCTCAACAACCTCTACCATCTCATCAAGGACTGGGATGGTGTGGAAGCGCCGCAAAGTGTAGAGACCTCTATTCTGCACGCTTTCTTTGTAAAATTGACTGAGAATACCCTGAAAGATGAAATGAGAGAGGAACTCTATCATCATTATATTCAATTTGCTAATATTCCCTTTCGGGTCATGACGCATTTGCTCGAAAAACCGGCATCAGCCTGGTTTGATGACGTTGAGACCCCGGAAGTCGAAACGATGGATGATGTGGTCATTCGCAGTTTGCTGGATGCAGATATTTTCCTGCGACACATTGCCGGTGATGATCTGCTGAGCTGGCGCTGGGGAGAAATACATCAACTGACCTTTCGGCATCCGTTAGCTGTAAAACAGCCGCTGGATTTTATTTTGAACCGCGGACCGTTTTCAAGAGGCGGCTCAGTGATGACGATTAATAACACGCAGTATCGGTTTGATCAGCCTTTCGATGTTTCTCTGGCGCCATCCACAAGGCAATTAGTTGATTTGGCCGATGTTGAACATTCTTTCTCGGTTATCGCACCTGGGCAGTCAGGGCAGTGCCTGAGTGACCATTTTGACGACCAATTACCCCTCTGGTTGCAAGGGCAATATCATTCCGTTTCGATGAACCAAACAGAGATCAGCCTGGTGTCAAAACAACATTTGTTTCTAAAACCAAAATTGATTAAATAAATATTATGGATCAAAAACAAATTATCGAATTGCAGCCGGGGGAAAACATCACGTCATTTTATGTTCTTAGAAAGAAAGACATGAAGGTGAAAGTTCATTCCGATGAATTTTATCTGTCGCTGGAATTAGGTGATGCGACCGGCAGGATTAAGTCTACCATATGGGATGATGTGAAAACAGTAAATTCAGAATTAACCGTTGGTGATGTGGTTAAAGTGAAGGCAAAAGTAACCACGTATAAGGGCAGAAATCAATTAAATATTGAGAAAATCCGGAAAGTAAAAGACGGGGATGATGTTAATTTTAAAGTGCTGGTTCCTTCTGTGGATAAAAGTATGTCTGCTCTCTTTTCGCATTTGGATGAACTTGTGGCCTCGATTGAAAATCCCCATTTAAATGGTCTATGTAGCCGCATTTTCAATGATGCGGAGATTCGCACGGCATTTGGCCAGGCGCCGGGTGGAAAGCTCTGGCATCATAATTATCTGGGCGGTCTGTTGGAGCATACGCTTTCCGTTACAGACATTGCGGTTAATATTGGTGAAAAATATCCCGGGGTGAATCGTGATCTTTTGCTTGCCGCCGGACTTTTGCATGACCTCGGGAAAATCCATTCCTACACCTACAAAACTATGTTTGACTTTACCGATGAAGGCCGGCTCATCGGGCATATCGTCATCGGTGCACAGATGGTAACCGATCGGATTAAAAATGTCGAGGGATTCCCTGCACAGCTTGAAAAAGAGTTGATACATTTAATCCTCAGTCATCAGGGGAAGTTGGAGCATGCGTCACCGGTTGTGCCGATGACCCTTGAAGGGCTTATTTTATATTATGCGGATGAAATCGATTCCAAAGCCAACGCTTTCCTCCGCATTAAGAAGAAAGAAAAACGCCCCGGTGTCAAATGGAGTTCTTACGTGAATTTGCTGAATCAATATTATTATTTCGGCGATGACGATGACGAATAGTTGGCCACACAGGTAGAAAAAATTTGGGGTTTCGTTCATGCGTGCTTGCACGGAAACATAAGGCTGCGAAGCCGCAATTCCAGAATTTTATGTGTGCAAATTTCAGAAAGGCTTTTTTCTATGTTGGAATTTAGTTATCATTTGGAGCTCAATGGTCTCGGCTGTAATAGCTTAAAAAAGTTTGTTCGTAATACTACTAGAAGTACCCAAAAATATGATGAGGCTTCATGAAATCTTTTATCTCACACTTAGTTTGCAGTCAAAGCGGTAATGAATTTGACTACCATCAATTACAAACCTATTCACTTGAATTTAACAAACCTCTGTTGGTTGAGTACGATTTAGAATCAGCAAAAAAGCAATTCAAAAAGGAAACACTACTTGAACGTCCTACAGATATGTGGCGTTATTTTGAATTGCTCCCGGTTTTAGATGAAAAAAATATCGTTTCACTTGGAGAAGGCTTTACGCCTTTAGTGCCAATGAAAAACCTTGCACACAAACTGGGAATAAAAAATGTCTGGTTCAAGGATGAGGCGCAAATTCCAACGGGGAGTTTTAAAGCCAGGGGGCTTGCCATGGCGGTTTCCAAAGCGAAGGAATTGGGAGTAAAACGGGTTGCTATCCCAACTGCGGGAAATGCCGGCGGCGCACTGGCTTCCTATGCTGCCCGTGCGGGAATGGAGTGCTTTATTTTTATGCCGAAAGATGTTCCGAAAATCAACTACCTGGAAGCAAAACTGGCCGGCGCCAATGTGACACTGGTGGACGGCATCATCAGCGATTGCGGGAGAATCGTCGTTGAAAGAAAAGATGAGATGCAGTGGTTTGACATCTCTACGTTGAAAGAGCCCTACCGCATCGAAGGGAAAAAGACCATGGGGTTGGAAATCGCCGAACAGTTTCACTGGCAGCTTCCGGATGTGGTGGTCTATCCCACTGGTGGTGGTACCGGTCTCATCGGTATGTGGAAAGCATTTAATGAATTGAAAGAGCTGGGTTGGGTTTCAGGAGATTTGCCGAGAATGATTTCGGTGCAGTCAGAGGGGTGCGACCCAATCACCAGAGCGTACGACGCTGGTAAATTTGAATCTGAATTTTTCGAAAATGCAGAAACCGTTGCATCCGGATTAAGGGTGCCGAAAGCGTTTGGCGACACATTGGTTTTGCGTGCTTTGCACGAAAGCGGTGGTCGTGCTCTCTCAGTCTCCGAAACTGAAATTTTGGAAACCATGCAGGAAATTGCTCAAAAAGAAGGGTTTGTGGTTTGTCCCGAAGGAGCGGCCACATTTGCTGCTCTAAGGCGATTAAAAGAAAAGAATGAAGTTGCAGAGAATGATAGAGTGGTTCTTTTTAACACCGGTTCCGGCTTAAAGTACATCGAAGTTCTGGAAATGCTGACGAACGGGAATAACTGATTCTTTCATAACAATTCTGATGAGGCTGTGGGAAGAATCGAAATTGAATAAATCTCCATGCAGAGCGCCGTCGAAGTTGCAGGCCAGAGGAGGACTTCTCGATCAAATGCGAATTATTTCAATGCTCTTAGTGGAATTTACGGCGATTTCATAAAGTAACATTTTGGGCAAATAAAGTCTTGCATCTTAGAAAGAATTACCTTAAGTTTATCGCCGCTTCAGAATGAAGTGATTCAGAAGCAAGTAAGTAAGTTTCGTTTTTGGAGGAAATCAGCTTTTATGGAAATTAAGTGTTATCGACGAATATTTTATCCGAGATTTGCGTTACTGCTATTCGGATTGGTTTTGGTGTACGTTTTACTGATCGTCCTGAAAGGAATGGGTTAGATAAAATTGTGCATTCAAAAAAAGCCGCTTCACGAAGCGGCTTTTTTTGTTTAGATACTTGATTTTTTAGTTTACCCGTTCAATGTATTTACCATCCCGAGTGTCGATTTTTACTCTGTCCCCTTCTTTAATGAACAGTGGAACTTGAATCTCGGTGCCGGTTTCCAGTGTAACCGGTTTTTGCAAATTCGAAACGGTGTCTCCTTTGACACCGGGAGCGGCTTCTGTGACTTCGAGTTCGATGAACATGGGTAAGCTTGCAGAAATAATCTCTCCCTCTAAAAATAACACGTTGACCATATTGCCTTCTTTTATGAACTTAATTTGGTCGCCTATGAGTTCTTTTCGCACGTGTATCTGATCGTAGTTTTCCACATCCATTACACAAATTTCATCTCCGGATGCATAGAGATATTGCATGTCCTTGCCTTCGAGCCGGACTTCCTCAATTTTGTCATGTTGACGAAACGTATATTCAACGACTTTCCCGCTTTTTAGTTGTTTCAGTTTCGTCCTGATAAATGCATGTCCTTTTCCTGGTTTGACGTGCTGAAACTCACTGACTGTCCAGATTTCACCGTTGTATCGAAGAGCCATGCCGTTACGAAAATCTGAAACCGAGGCCATATTCCCTCCATTCTTACATTGTGATTGTCTATAGAAAACTAAAATATAAAGATTATTTGAATGCGGATCAAATAGAAAATCGATTTCAGGTTGATTTTACTTAAACTTCATTGAAAGTGAGATATTTATTCTGTAACTTCCTGTAATTGAAATGAGATGTGAATCATGTCGGTTAACCCAACTGCGATCTTATATCGAGGACTATGTTGAATGTGATGCTTAGTGTTGTGATTCCGGTTTTAAACGAAGAGAAAGTAATTCCGCGACTGCTGGAGGATATTGAATATTGTCGCAATGTATGCGAATTCAGCATCGAAACTATCATCGTGGATGGCGGATCGACAGACAACACAGTCGCTATTTGTAAAAAATATGATACGAAGGTATTCAGCAGCCCTCCGGGACGCGGCCAGCAGCTTGCACTGGGTGCGCAACAAGCTGCCGGACAAAATTTATTGTTTCTACATGCCGATAGTCGCCTGAGCCCGGAACATTGTCAGACCGTTATTGCTGCGTTAAATGAAGAGCTTGTGGCTGCCGGCGGATTTCAATTGCATTTTAATGATAGTCATTGGATTCTGAAGTTGGCCGAGAGGGTAAATAAAATCAGGTTCTCGATTACCCGAATTATTTACGGAGACCACGGATTATTTGTCAGCAGAAAGACTTATTTCAAGGTTGGCGGCTTTAGCGATATACCGCTTTTTGAGGATATCGAATTTTCTAAAAAAGTAAAAAAGTTGGGTGAAGTCAGGCTGTATTCACCATCGATGGTGACGTCTTCGAGACGATTTAAAAGCGGCGGCGTTCTTCGAACCTATCTGAAAATGGCTTTTTTACATGTTGCTTTTTGGGTTGGCGTACCGGCGACAACACTGTCGAGATGGTATGAAAAGGGAAATTTTCGTTAATAAATAAAGGATGTGAAGATGGATAAAGCTGATTATAGAATTGCCTCTCAGGAAGAGCGGGAAAAGGTTGTGCGGATTTTACAAAGGAATGTCAATTTGATTATCGAACAGAAACAAAGTAAGAATTCTGAAAACCTCAGGAAAATAGTCGACGGGTTTTGTGTGCGCATTCGCAATGGCGATATTATTTCAGGAAAAGAATTTCAGCAACTGTTGAAACTATTTAAGAAACAACCTATTGAGTAAGCCTGTTCGGGTAAGAAGTGATATCATGAATGACACTCTTGAGCAACTGAACCGCGAAATTACGACGTGTACAAAATGCCCTCGTTTAGTCGAATGGCGGGAAAACGTCGCTACGGAAAAAGTCAGGCGTTTTAAACAAGAGACGTACTGGGGGCGACCTGTGCCGGGTTTTGGTGATCCGCAGGCGAGATTGCTCGTCGTTGGGTTAGCGCCTGCCGCCCATGGCGCTAATCGCACCGGCCGTATGTTTACCGGCGATAGAAGCGGCGATTGGCTGTATCGCAGTCTGCACAAATTTGGATTCGCCAATCAGGTGGAATCTCACCACAGAAACGATGGTCTCACACTTCAGGATTGTTACATTACCGCTGCTGTTCGCTGTGCACCACCGCAAAACAAACCAACGCGTGAGGAGAGGAAAAACTGTCTGGGTTATCTTGTACAGGAAATTCACTGTTTGGAAAAAGTGTACGTTGTGGTTGCTCTGGGGAAAATCGCTTTTGACACCATTGTGAAACTGTTCGTAAATTCAGGAAAATTGACTGCGCCGCAAAAGCCGAAATTTTCACATGCCGCGGAATTCTCCGTGAATTCTGAACTGACTATAATTGCATCGTACCATCCAAGTCAGCAAAATACGTTTACCGGAAGATTAACAGAACCCATGTTCGACACGGTTTTTAAACTGGCAAAAAATATACTGAATTGAATAAACAAATCATTTGAAATTGCGTTTAACGTGTACAACTATGCTGCATTTAAAACCAGGGAGTCTTGAATGTACTACAGAGTACCGATTTTGTTTCTCATGATGTTTGCGTTGATTGTTATTGTTGTGGTTTTTAAAGATAAATATCTTCCGACCCTGCCACATGTGCATTCTGCGGTTGGAAGGGTTGTTCCCAGAAGCTCTGATTCTCCGGAACCGGATAAAACATATTCAGATGTTTCACCGGAAATAAAAAGTGCTCTGCAGAGTATTCGATCGCCAGAATTACGGACCCATCTTGAATTTTTGGCAGATGACTTACTTGAGGGACGTAACACAGGGTCGCGGGGAGCAACGTTGGCCTCAATGTACATTGCCGGCCAGTTTAAAAAAATCGGATTACGTGCGGTAGGGGAAAACAACTCTTATTTTCAAACGGTTCATTTAACCTCACGAAGGATTTCTTCCAAATCGAAGGTAAGTATCGAAGTTACCGGAGAAATGCTGCCGTTAAGTTATGGAGCAGATTTTCTCGTTGTGACTCCGGCAGCGGTAAACGGTGCTGAAATAGAGAAAAATGTGATATTTACCGGTTTTGGCATTCGGGCGCCGGAATACGGCTACAATGATTTTAGCGGTCTGGATGTTAGAGACAAAATCTCAGTGTACTTAAGTGGTGAACCCGCTTCTGAAGATAGCAGCTTTTTTGCTGGCAAAAAGATGACGCGCTATGCAACTGGAAAGTCAAAAAGAGAAACTGCGCGGGAAATGGGCGCTGCAGCGGCCGTCGGAATCATTCATCCCGAACTTCTGAAGCGATTGAGTTGGGAAGCTCTGCATCGTCGTTATTCGTCACCCAAAATGTCTTTGAGGGACGCAAACGAAAGCCAATCCCGGCTTCCGGCCGTCATCCTGCATCCTGATGTGGGGCAGCTTTTTTTTAGCGGCGTGCAAACGAGTTTTCAGGAAATTGAGAAGCAGGCCGCTTCCGGATCCGTGGCTTCCTTTGACATGCACAAAAAAGCATATTTACAAATTTTCTTCGATGAGCATGAAATCCAGGGCCGCAACGTAGCGGGATTTCTGGAAGGCTCAGACCCTGTGCTGAAATCAGAAGTGATCGTGTTTACGGCGCACTTCGATCATCTGGGAATCGGTGTTCCCGTGAAGAACGATTCTGTCTACAACGGTGCAGCAGACAATGCTTCCGGTGTGTCCGGGCTGCTTGAACTGGCGGAAGCATTTACGAAACTCCAGAAAGCGCCTCGTCGTTCCCTGCTTTTCTTGGCGGTTACCGGGGAAGAAAAAGGTCTTCTGGGCTCAGAATTTTATGTGGAACACCCTATCCTCCCCTTGGAAAAGACCGTTGCAAACATTAATCTCGACATAATGGGATTAGGGGATACCACCGGCATTGTTCTTTATGGTAAGGAGCGCAGTTCTCTGGGTGAAATATTTTCCCAAGCGGCAAAGGAAAGCGGCCTAACCGTGTTCCCTGATGAATTGCCTGAGCAGAGAATATTTTACCGCAGCGATCAATACAGTTTTGCTAAAAAAGGTGTGCCGGTGATTTTTTCCGGTTTTGGGATACGTCGTTCGGGTTTTGACGAATTTAAAACCTACTACCATCGTCCCAATGACGACATCCATTTACCATTTCATTATCATTATATGAAGAAGCATATACAGTCGGTTTTTCTGGGCGCTTTGCGGGCTGCCAATAATGATGCCCCGCCCGAATGGGTGGAAGGAGATGAATTTGCACGCAAGCGCAGTCCATAGAACAGGCAAGTCAAATGTCTTGCTTTTTAGGCAATTTGTAAGTAAAATTTAGTAATTTTGAAACTTAACCATTGAGGTGATAAAATGACAAATTTATGGGATGACATTGCAAAATCCATTCGGGAAGGCGTTGATACGGTTGTAGAGAAGACCGGGGAACTTACCAAAATGGGCAAAATTAAAGTTGATATTATCAATATAAAACGAAATGTCGAAAAGAATTTTGCTGAATTAGGCGGAAAAGTTTATCATTTAATTGTAGAGGAGAAGTCGACTCAGGTTGCAGGGAACAAAGAAGTGAAAGAGCTGATCGAGTGTATCAAAATTTTGGAGAAGGAGCTGCAGGAAAAGAATGAAGAAATGAAAAATATAAAGTCTAAAAGTGAGTCTCCCAGTGAATCAAAACCGGAAGTAAAAAAAACAACGCCCAGTGCAAAAAAGAAAACGACCCCTAAGAAAAACGATGCGTCGCCCAAATGATCATAACTTGCTTTACAGAGTCCTGAATTTTGGGGGAGTGGCTGTACTTTTAGTCTTGATTGCCGGTTTTCAAAGGCCTGTTGTCCTGGGGCAGGGCTTGTTTCAGACATCGAGGCCGGTGATGCAGGTGGACTCCAGAGTATCAATTGCTGCGGTGGGTGATTTGATGTTGAGCTCCTGGGCGATTCCTGTTTTGCGGGCAAAAGGGACCGATTATCCCTACGAGAAAACACACGGTATCCTGAATAGCGCCGACGCGGCCATTGCCAACCTCGAGGCGCCGTTTACGACTGCAGGTGAACCTTTTGAAAAGAAGTTTAATTTTAAAGTGCCGCCGGAATTTGCCCGCAGTTTAAAAACGGCAGGGATTAAAGTTGTAAATTTGGCCAATAATCACATCATGGATTTCGGTGTGACCGGTTTGGAAAGCACGATCAAAACCCTTGACATGAATGGCGTCCAGCATTCAGGAGCAGGGATGAACCGGGAGGAAGCGCATGTGCCCGCCGTGTTGAATTTGGAGGGAAAGCGTGTGGCGTTTTTCGGGTTTTCTATGACTTTCCCCACAGAATTTTATGCTAAGGAAGACAGCGCCGGAACAGCTTACCCGGAAGCGGAGCAACTGGTCAGGGATATTTCAAATTGGAAGCAAAAGGTTGATTTTGTCATTGCGTCTTTTCACTGGAGTGCGGAGAAGCGGGACACCCCCAAAGATTACCAGATTTATTTTGCCCACTTAGCCATCGACAGCGGCGCTGATTTGGTACTCGGGCATCATCCGCATGTTTTACAGGGAATTGAATTGTACAAAAATAAACTAATCGCCTACAGTCTGGGAAACTATGCCTTTGCTTCGTACAGTAAATCTGCTTTCGACAGTATTATTTTGAAAGTTTTTTTAAATGTGAGCGGTTTGTTTCTCGGCTACTGCGTGCCAATTAATGTTGACAATCGATATGTTGAATTTCAGCCGGAAGTATTGCAGGGGGAACAACGACAGGCAGTAATTACAAAACTTCAACGCTTAAGCCGTCCGTTAAACGGCGGGCGGGATATTATTGAAAATTCCGGTTTTATTTTTGGTGGATGGGCGGACTTCGGGCAGGATTTATTACGCCAAACGGCAGTGAAATCTTTTTTTCATGCGAGTGATTTGTCAAATTTTATCACTGAGACAACTCCAAGGGATTCTGCTGCGATTAAAACTCCCATCTATCATTAATCAATCTTATTTGTTGGGCCAAACTTGTTTTCTGTGGCCTTCGACATCTGACGGTCATTTTGTGAGGTGGGGTATGGAATTCAAAATTCATGATCAGGAGATTCGATTACAAAAATTATGGAAAAGCGGGGAACTTGTTCAACAAAAGTTGCGAACTACAACAGGGGAGGACATTGAAATACTTTTTGCCGGGATAGAAAACTTCGATGCCGGGCCGGATTTTAAAGATGCCGTCATTAAATTGGACGGGGTGCTAAAAAAAGGCGACATAGAAGTTCATCTCAATGCAAATGGTTGGTATGAGCATGGTCATCATCAGGATATGGGCTATAACAATGTTATTTTGCACCTCATTTCGCAGAGGAACAAAAGCGGCAAAAATATTGAACGAGAAGATGGGGTGGAAATAAAGCAACTTGTTGTCCATCTGGAAGAAGCACAAGAAATAGCAGGAACGTCTTACCATAAATCACCGTCAAATCTTGTTATTGAAAATTGTCCATTGAGTGCGCATACGGAAGAAAAAATAGTCCAGACATTATATCGAGCCGGAGAAGCACGTTTTAACCTGAAGGTCGATCGATATCGTGAAGAATTGGTGTATTGTTCCTGGGATCAACTTCTTTACAAAAAAGTCATGCTCGCTCTGGGATATTCGAAAAATGAAATTCCTTTTCAAAAGTTAACTGATTTATTGCCTGTCGAGCGCATTTTTTCTGAAATGCAGTGGGTAAATGAAGAAACTGCCCTCCTGAAATGCGAGGCGTTATTTTTTGGTTGTGCCGGACTCCTTCCTTCACAAAACGGGATATCCGTGGATAAATTTTCTGCTGAGGAATACGATTTTATCCATTCTCTTGAAACGCAATGGCGGGAAACATATCACAGAACCGGTGTGGAAACCATGCGAGGATGTGACTGGCAATTTTTTCGTTTGCGTCCACAAAACTTCCCAACCAGAAGGTTAGCAGGTGCGGCAAAATTAATACTCAAAATTTACCGGAATGGTTTTCTTGAATCGATCTTGAAAACATTGCAGACAAATTCACAAAATATAAAGAGAATGCTTTTCGAGTTGGAAAAGCAGTTTGTGGTTCCAGATTATGGTTTCTGGAAAAAACATTATCGCTTCGAGCCCAGTGGCAAGGATGAAACATGGGGTAAATCTGGTGCCTTGATCGGCAAAGAGCGGGCAAGAGATATTGTGGTTAATATAATTCTTCCCGTCGTTTGTTTGCACAGTGAGGAGACCGGAGATGGTGTCATGACAAGTTTAGTAAAGGAAGGATTCAAGAGATTATCAAGGCTTTCAGAGAATACGATTACCCGGACAATGATGATGCAACTAAATATGAATACTTTTAATAGCTCCGCGCTCATACAGCAGGGGATGCTGCATTTGTACAAATCGTATTGCCGGCAGCAAAAATGTGAGGAATGTCTTAAATTGTCGGAGTAGAATTTCTTTGTTCTTTATCCAAAATACCTTGTAAAACGAGCCTGTATTCACCGGTGTCCTTATTAACACATTCCAGAATTGCTTTGCATTGGCAGGAGCGGGCTAATATTTTGCCGATATGCTCTTTTAATGTGATGCTGGATAATTGTGTGGCGTCAATATCTTCCAAATCATTTTGTAACACATTTGTCATAGTTGTACTCCTTTTAGCTGCTATGATGACAAAATGGAAGTGGGTGATTTGTTGCAATAAATATCGGGGATTTATCAAGAATCTTGATTTTATTTTTTTATTATTTGATGAAATAATTTTAACTTTTTGGGTATGCTTTCCGAATATAAATTAATAATGAAAAAATAAAAAAAGCTTGATTTTTGATTTTAAATCTCTAAGTTAGTA
>CAYVXE010000019.1:0-9241 GCA_964455375.1 uncultured Calditrichaceae bacterium | reverse complement strand
TTCAAAAACGATTACCGTAACTCCTACTGTTTCCAGTGCCAGGCAGACGTGGGGAAGCATAAAGGCAATGTTCAGATAGATTTTTAAAAATAGTAGGCAGTTGTAAAGGGCAGTGGCTTTAAAAAAATCACTGCCCTTTTTATTTTAAATGGAATAATTTAATCGTGTGGTTGTATTTTTTGCGGCGAGAATAAAAACGCCATGTATTTATCTCAGAATAAGCGTCGGTATTTTCTAAATGTAATTGCACGGCGAACTGAAAATACCGGCGCTGTTTAATGACAAAACAGAAGAAGAGATTTTGGATTTCATTTTGTCTACTTTAATGCCTCAAGGAATCGTTTTTCAACTTCTTCCAGGGTACCAACTCCGTTAATATCCCGAATCAACCCTTTCTTTTGGTAGAATGGAATAATGGGTTCGGTTTCTTTATGATATTTTGCTAATCTTTTTGTCACAATTTCTTCACTATCATCTCTTCTTTGAATGAGTCGTGACATTATTTCAGGTGGTGGCGGGTTAAACGTGAGATGATAAATTTTTCCGGTCTTCGGGTCATTCCGTCGTCCGGTGGTTCGTTCGATGATCACGCCGTCCGGTACTTGAAAATGCAAGACATGATCGAGATGAAAATGAGATCTTTCTAAGGCTTTATCCAGCGCTTCGGCTTGGGGTAAGGTTCGGGGAAAACCGTCCATCAGGAAGCCTTCCCGTGCGTCAGCTTGTGAAATCCTTTCGATAATCAGTTCAATGACCAAATTGTCGGGTACAAGAGCGCCGCGTTCCATATAATCATCCGCCTGTTTTCCTAACGGAGTTTCTTTTGAAACCGCTTCACGTAACATGTCTCCTGATGCAATATGCGGAATACCTAAGTTTGCATTGATCCGCTTCGCTTGTGTGCCCTTTCCGGAACCCGGAGGGCCGATTAAAATAATTCTCATAAAAAAGATCCGTTCTCGTTTTGAATAATACTAATAGTAACAATCCACATCAATAATAGTTAATAGAATCCAAAAGAACCATTTGCAGAAATCAAATAACTAATTGAATGCATAGACTTTGCGTCAATTTGCCGGCAGGACATCTGCATGCCGAAAGTTAAAAAAAAATCTAAATTATGCAAGAGTTTACAGCGGAATATTTGCTAAAGGTCATCTTGTTTGCTTTTTAGTCGGATAAAATTTATATTAAATTTTATCCGATGCGTTTTTTATAAATGTTAAAGTGACTGAATAACTAAACGGATTCTGTTTGTATAATTTTTGTGATCATGTTGACGAACACTGTTTTTCAGGCAGAAGAGAGAGTATTTAACAAAAATCGTATGTTGAAAATAATCATCTGTCAAAAGAGAGGAATACAATGAAAAAGATACAAAGAGTAACCGGAATAGGTGGCATTTTCTTTAAATCAAAAGATCCGGAGAAAATGAAGCAGTGGTACCAAAAACATCTTGGACTGGTAACCAATGAGTACGGTTCGTTGTTTGAATTCAGGAGTACGGATGAGCCGAAAAAAAGAGGGTACTTACAATGGAGCCCGTTTTCCAATAAAACAACCTATTTTGAGCCGTCTCCTAAAGATTTCATGATAAATTACCGGGTTGCGAATTTAGAGGTGTTGTTAGACGAGCTTAAAAAGGAAGGCGTCCAAATCGTTGGCGAATTAGAGGAATATGAATACGGCAAGTTCGCTCATATTGTTGATTTGGAGGGAAATAAAATTGAGCTTTGGGAACCGGTCGATAGTGCTTTTACGAAACTTTATGAAGGTAAAACAACCCATTGACGCACAGCCTGTTGGCATTGGCTGAAGCTTTTGGGCGAACCATGGTAGCGGTCTAATTCATACTAATTTAGGAATGAAAATGAACCTACGAATTGCTTGGGAAAAAGTATCTCATTTGTTTGCTGTCAGTATTTTTATTGTTCTGTTTCTCTCGCAAGCCGGATTTACACAGGAAACAGAATTACGGTCATTAACCATCGATGATTATTTCGAATTGAAACGCGTCAGTGATCCCCAGGTAAGTCCGGAGGGTGACTTGGTGGCGTATACCGTTACCGAAACGGATATCAAAAAGGACAAAAGGGAAACGCATATCTGGATGGTGCCTACAGAGGGTGGAGATCCTGTTCAGATGACTGCGAAAGGCACGTCTGCAAGCAGGCCGCGCTGGAGTCCTGATGGTAAATATCTGACCTTTTTAGCCGCTCGTAATGAAGGTAAAACACAGGTCTGGGCATTGAATCGTCTTGGCGGTGAAGCCCAACAATTGACTACGGTGAAACAAGGCGTAAAAAGTTACGAATGGTCACCGGATGGAAAACAGTTACTCCTGGTTGTGAAAGATGCTAAGCCTGAGGACTTGAAAAAAAATAAAAAGGAAAAAGAAAAACCGAAGCCGTGGGTGATCGACCGGCTGCAATTCAAACGGGACAATGAGGGCTATCTCGACCGGCGACGAACACACCTGTACTTGTTTACGCCCGGAGACACCTTAAGCACACAGATCACGTTTGGCGATTTTGACGATGTACAGCCGGCCTGGAGTCCGGATGGCAAAAAAATTGCTTTTGTGAGCAACCGTACAGAGAACCCTGATGGCAATGACAATCGTGACATCTGGATTGTCTTAGCAGACACGGCAAAAGAGGAGCAACCGCTGTTTCAATTGACAAAAAA
Organism: uncultured Calditrichaceae bacterium; assembly: GCA_964455375.1. Taxonomy (GTDB): domain Bacteria; phylum Zhuqueibacterota; class Zhuqueibacteria; order Oceanimicrobiales; family Oceanimicrobiaceae; genus CAYVXE01. The sequence goes on along the minus strand of CAYVXE010000019.1, from coordinate 6,553 downwards.
TGAAGGGCCGGACACCTGGCCTTCCTGGAGTGCGGATGGTAGATTTATTACCTATGTCACGGACGACCAACCTGATATAATCTGGTATGCCACGAATTATTTGGCGGTTATTCCATCGAAAGGTGGTGCGCCGAGTGTTCTTACAAAATCATTAGACCGCAATGTTTCAGCGCCGCATTTTTCAAGAGATGGTAAATTTATTTATTTCCTTCTCGAAGAAAGCGCCGAAAGGCACCTGGGCCGGATATCTGTCTCCGGTAAAAATTTGACACGGCCTGTTGCCGGGCAGCGCAGTGTAAGTCGTTTTTCCATCAATAAAACCGGGAGAATTGCAACGTTAATCAGTGAACCTAAATTACCGTCTGAGGTTTTTTTGTTGGAAAAAAAGAAGCTGAAACAACTCACATCCACCAATGCCGATCTGTTAAAAAAAGTGGCACTGGCAGACGTAGAAAATATTCACTTTAAAAGTAAAGATGGGACGGACGTAGAAGGGTTTTTATTTAAGCCGCCTGATTTTAAGCCAAATTTACGTTATCCAACCTTACTTCGAATTCACGGCGGTCCGGTTGCGCAGTACGATTTCCGTTTTAATTTTGACGCTCAGCTTTTTGCCGCCAATGGTTATGTGGTGGTAATGGCAAACCCGCGCGGCTCTTCCGGTTATGGACAGGATTTTTCTCTGGCCATCTGGCAGGATTGGGGAAATAAAGATTATGACGATGTGATGGCGGCTGTGGATTTTGCCATTGAAAAAGGCTATGCTGACCCGAATCGGCTCGGAGTGGGCGGTTGGTCCTACGGCGGTATTCTTACCAATTATGTGATTACGAAGACCGACCGGTTTAAAGCTGCAATATCAGGTGCCAGCGAAGTGTTGTATGCGGCAAATTATGGGCATGATCATTACCAATATGAATGGGAGAAAGAGTTAGGACTGCCATGGGAAAATCGTATACTTTGGGAAAAATTGTCTCCGTTTAATTCTGTACAGAATATTGTGACTCCAACTCTGATTATGGGCGGTGAAAAAGACTGGAACGTGCCGATTCTGAATTCGGAACAGCTTTACCAGGCGTTGAAAAGGCTTGGACGTACAACGAAACTGGTGGTTTATCCCGGAGAACACCACGGATTCCGCAAGCCGAGTTTTCAAAAGGATCGTTATGAACGCTATCTTGCCTGGTATGCGAAATATGTAAAAGGTAACTCTGAACGGGTGGAGAAAACCAATAGTAATAGTCTAAAAAAATAATGGATTATGTCGGGTATATTTTAATCTATGCCGGCCACAACCATCCGAAAGTTCCGGCTGTCAAAAGTCCATATATCAAACCATCAAGAGTCGATTTTAAGGTAACGCTCCAGCTCAGTTTGTACCAGATGGAATTCTGCCATAGTGCCATCGCATAACCCATAAAAGCTGCACAACCGGCAATCCGGAAAACAGACAGATAGGAACCTCCCGGTGGAACGGCGTGTGCCGTAATATACGCGGTGAAAATTCCGACCACGATGCTGTAGATGAACCACTGGATAAGGCTGCCAGTCATGGAAGGCCGGCCACTTTGCATCATCGTTATAAAAGCCACAGGCCCTTTTGAAACCTTTTCTATGAATTCCGGTGACCCCATGGCTTTGGTACTACCGGCATATGGCATGACATAATTGCCGGGAGGAATATCAAACTTACGCAACGCATTCATGACGTCGTCTTCGGCGGGTACTTTGCCGAAATCCGTTTGGTGGTACGTGAATACCATGTGAATGATAGAACTGGCGACAAAAACGATCACTGCTGAAAGCAGGATTGGTAACCATAATGCTGTCAGTGAAATCATTGTTTCCTCTTTTTTTAATGAGAATGTACACAATGCTTGATGTTCATCAATTGTTGGTCCTTCCTTATGAAAGGAAAACCAGATTGTAACGCCGGACTTTTTATCGTTCAGGCTTTAGCGATGATATCAATGCGTTGATGAATGTCAGCAGTTTTGGCATTAAGTGGAATACCGGCACCAAGTTCGATTGAACCTGGCAGCGTAAAGGTGTCGGATTTTCTCTCGAAAAGTGACACTTCTCCATACTTCACCCAACCTTTGCCCTGGCATGACCCGATGAGAAATGCCATAATTCGACTGTTTTGGATCTTCAGGAAGGCTCCTTTTAGATTTAGTTGCAACGATATGTTGAGTTTGATTTCGCCAAGAGGAATCTTAGAAAAGGAAAAATGTAAAGATGGTTCATGTTCGGAAAGAATGGTATGTTCGGCCAGAGGAATCATAAACGTTTTCTTTTGGTCGTATTTTTGGGGATCTGCGTACTGCAGAATATCCCCGGATTTGTTCCAGGCACTCAGCAGGATAGCCCGGACATCTATATTCAGTAATTTGCTGAGTTCTGCGATGACCATTTCAAAAAATGCTTCTGTCATCGGTACACTGGGTAATTTTTTCGATAAAGTTTCCTTGAAACGAACGAATTCTTTGGTTTTAACAATTTGGGATAATTTCTCTTTTGAGATGTTATCCAGTGAAAAGAATTCCACAAGCGAACTTTCAGATTTATGCATACGTACTCCCGGATTTTGGTAACCCCTACTTCAATGATAGTTTTGCACGTTCACGAAAAAGATCCATACGATTCGTTTTCTTTTTTTCTCTTATCAAGGGACCTTTGACCTCAACAACGGGTTCTCCGTAGTCAAAGAACGGTTCTATCTGCAAAACAGAATCAGATTTTATGAGCTTGTTTTGTTGAATTTGTTGTGAGCCTAAATCCTTCACAGGTTTAATTTTAAAGAAAATATTCTTGGCGAGAAACAGGCTCACAAAAATGAAAGCGATGATCGTTACAATCAGAATGATGATGTTTGTATATGTGCCGAAAGGCCACGGGGATGGTGGCGGTGGCAATGGCAATGGACTCACGGTACCCTGAAGACGCAAAAAAAACGGATTCTGGTCATCGACGTTGCTATTGAATTGCAATGTCCCGTTAAAACTGTTTGCGGTTTCAGCTTTCAGTTGTACAACCAACGGCGCAGTCCTGCCTGGTTGGAGATTAAGCGGAAATGCTGTGAGTAGTTTGAATGCTTCAGGTAATTCAGGATTGGTCAGTTTTAATGGTGCGGTGCCGGCATTGTGGATGTTTATGATTCTGGTCACCGGGGAATTCACCGATGTCGTGTCAAAATTGATTAAGGTTGGCACGCCTGCCGTTGTTGCCTCACCGGCCTGCGGTAATATTTCGATTTTGGCAAATGGCTGCGGCTGTAGATTTGGAAGTGGCACTGGCTGTAAAGTACGGTTCATTTCAGGTGGATTCTGCTCTTCGATAGCCAAAGGTTTTAGTTGCGTCCATCTTGCAAACCCTTTGCCGGAGACGCGCACCGTAATTTTATGACTTGTTTGAGGCTGAATCCAACTTGGAATGAGAATTTTGATTTTAGCGACACTATCGGATTCAATGATGGGATCGCCCAGCACAGAAACGTCAAAATTGTCTATTCGTACTTTAATATGCTCCATTTTCAGGAACCCTTTGCCTCGCAAAATGAGCGTGGTTTTTGCACCGGGGTTAGCTTGACTCGTCTGGATTTTGTCAATGACCACTTGTGCCTTCAGAGGAGCAAGACTCACGATCAAGCCGAAAAAGAACACCAGGATGAGCCTGGGCACTTTAACTGTGGTTATGCCTTCCACGTCATCTCTCCTGCAAGTTAAAACGTCACTTCAAGATTACGTTAACAAAATACTGAAATAGATGTGATTCTTTTTATGGGGTCTGAAATATCGGTCTGTACAAAGAATGATAAAAATATATGTTATTAATTTCTAATATGCAATAAAAAACATAGAATTCACCGGTTTGTGGCACAGTCGTGTTGATAGGTCGGTTTCAGAGACCAGTACCAGCTTTCTCCTCCGGTCATTGGACACCATATTATTTTGTTGTTTCGATCTCGTACTCTGTTTTAATATCGATTGCCTTGTGCAACGAACGGTAAACCGGGCAATGATCAGCGTGCATGGCGTGTACCCGCTTGATGGTCTCTGCCGTTTCCATCGGTGCTTTGATGTGATAAATGACTTTTATCCGTTTGAGCACCAGCACGTTATCCTCGAGTTCGATTTCACCTTTTACGTCTGATGTCAATTTTTTATTGCTGGCATCAATTTTACGCGCTTCCAGCGCGCCTCCGAATGTTCCGGTCAGTCAGCCGCCGGCTGCGGCAACAACGTAATCTATTGTCGTCGCGTGGGGCTCGCTGATATCGGGATGAACACCGTAATGTTTAGCGATGGCGCCGTGAACGCCGAAGATGATCGGTTTGGCTTCGGCAGGCATGTAAGCGAACCGTAACGGGCCAACCTCACGTTCGATTTTTATCGTTGATACATAGACCACATCTGACATCTACCTGGTCCTCCTTATTATTGTTAAAGCTGCAAGTGCACGCCAATCTCAATAATTTGTTCCGGTGGGATACCAAAAAATGAGGCTGCATCTGTTGTGTTGCGTGTCATAAATCCGAAAAGGCCGGACCGCCAGCGGCTCATTTTTGACTTTTGGGCGATGGTAAGTTTCTCACGGCCAAGAAAGAAGCTAATGTTTTCCAACTCTATTTCCAGACCTTTTTCATGTGCAAGTGTCAGAATGGAGTCTACTGTTGGACGTTCCATAAATCCGTGGTGCGCAGTGACCTTATAAAATCCACCGGCGAGTTTTTCCACATCCACTTTTTCCGCATTAGGAACCCGCGGAATATTTTCCGTTGTAAAGTGCAAGAACACAATGTTTGAATGCAGGACTTTGTTGTGTTTAACATTTTGGATTAGCGGCGCCGGTACAATATGCGGATTTCCACTGAGGAAAATTGCGTGTCCTCTGACTTTTTCCGGTGGGTCGGCTTCGAGGCTTTTCTGAAATTCATCGAAGGACGGTGTGAGTGTTTTAAGTTGTTCGGCCAGAATGTGGCGGCCTTTTTCCCAGGTGAGCATGATGGTGAAAAACAATCCTCCGATGGCCAGCGGGAACCAGGCGCCGTGAAAAATTTTGCTGATATTGGCGATGAAAAATGAGAAATCCACCACCAGAAAGATAGCGGTGAGCGTGCCGGCCGTCAGACGGCTCCACCCCCAGCGGTACCGGGCGATCACATAGAAAAGCATTGTGGTGATCAACATGGTTGCCGTAACCGCCACCCCATAAGCGGCAGCCAGCTTACTGGACGATTGAAAACCGATCACCAGTCCGATGGTGCTAACCATGAGCAGCCAGTTTACAGGAGCGACATAGATTTGTCCCATTTGTGCCGCAGAGGTGTGCGTTATCCGCAAACGGGGCAGGTAACCAAGATGGATGGCCTGCCTGGTCAGGGAAAATGATCCGGAAATTACAGCCTGGGATGCAATAATCGTGGCCATGGTTGCCAGGAGCAGCATTGGGATCATGGCCCAACTTGGCACCAGGGCGTAAAACGGATTGGCAGTTTTTCCGGGATTTACAAGAAGTAATGCGCCCTGACCAAAGTAGTTCAGGAGCAGGGCAGGAAGGACCAGACCTACCCAGGTGAGTCGGATGGGGCGTTTGCCAAAATGCCCCATATCGGCATAGAGTGCTTCGGCACCGGTAGCGACCAAAAAGACGGCTCCCAGAACCACAAATCCGTGTAACTTGTTTTGAACAAGAAACGTCAGTGCATGCACCGGGAAAATCGCGGTAAGAACTTGCGGTGTGTGTATGATCTGCACAAATCCCAGAACAGCCAAAACAGAAAACCAGACCAGAATGATGGGCCCGAAAAGAGTCCCGACTTTCGCAGTGCCCCTTCGCTGCAACAGAAACAATCCGGTCAGGATGACGACGGTGAGCGGAACAATGTATGGCCTGAAGACCGGGGTCACAATTTCGATGCCTTCCACGGCGCTCAATACCGAAATGGCAGGGGTGATCATGCCGTCTCCATAAAGCAAACAGGCCGCGAACAATCCGAAGGTTACCAGGACCCGACGTCCACGTTTAATTTTTGTCTTTTGATTTTTAATCAGGGCCGTCAAAGCGATCACGCCACCCTCGCCGTGGTTATCGGCCCTCACGATGAACGTAAGGTATTTGATACTCACGATGATCATCAGTGCCCAGAACATAAGGGACAGGACGCCGAGAACATTGTCATGAGTTGCGGCAATGCCGTACTCCCCGTGAAAACATTCGCGGATCGCGTAAAGGGGGCTGGTTCCGATATCACCGAATACAATTCCCAGAGCGGCTAATGCGAGTTTTGCCTGCCTGCCTGTACTTTGGTCTTTTGCTTTTCCTTGGTTGACGTGTTCCGGCCGTATTTCTTCGTTGGTTTCTTTCATGTGGAGGTCTTTCTTTTGTTGCCGGATTCGTTACGATTGTTCATGCGTTACATCCTTTTCTTACCCTTTGGAAAGATCAGTATTTCAGCAAAATATTGAAATATAGAAGTGGAAATTCTGAGATGCAAGGAAAAACAAGGTGGTTGCAGGGCAGGTCGGTTCCGGAAAGAATTGTGGCGTGCGCA
>CAYVXE010000018.1:0-56846 GCA_964455375.1 uncultured Calditrichaceae bacterium | reverse complement strand
TCAAGTTTCGACTCAGATTCGAAAATCACAGGAAGACAGGAAGAAAAGGAGATTAGAGCAAAACGTGCAGGTTTTTTAAATAGATAGCCTTTAAACCGCTTGTGCCGTTTTTTTCTTTCTTAACTTCTTTCCTTCCTGTTAGTTGTTCAGCAAGCCATTTTTTTCTTCTTTTTAGGAATAAACCCCACCTCGTTTTCTCATTTTTAATAAATTTCAACGTTGCTTTTTGGGGGTATTTGTTCTAAATTGTTATTTATTAGAGCGTATTAAATTATTTTAAGTTTGGCACCAATTTTGACTTGGTATTGAAGGTTGTTTTCGAATGTTGATAAAGGAGATTTGAGGATGAAGAAGATTTATAAAACCATCGATGGAAATGAAGCCGTTGCATACGTTGGGCATCGCACGAATGAAGTGATTGCAATTTACCCGATAACCCCGTCTTCGCCGATGGGTGAATGGTCTGATGCCTGGTCGGCTGTGGGACAAAAAAATATTTGGGGGACGATTCCGGATGTTGTGGAAATGCAGAGCGAGGGCGGTGCGTCGGGAGCCGTGCACGGCGCCTTACAGGCAGGTGCGCTGACGACGACATTTACCGCATCGCAGGGATTGCTGCTTATGATTCCCAATATGTACAAAATTGCCGGTGAATTAACCGCCACAGTTTTCCATATCGCAGCCCGGTCAATTGCCGCACAGGCGTTGTCCATTTTTGGCGATCACAGTGATGTGATGGCGACGCGCCAAACCGGATTTGCACTTTTTGCTTCCGCGTCTGTTCAGGAAGCACATGATTTTGCGCTCATCGCTCAGGCCGCGACTTTGGAGTCACGCATTCCTTTTCTCCACTTTTTTGATGGTTTTAGAACGTCTCATGAAGTCTCCAAAATAGAAATGCTCACCGAAGATACCATGCGGGCTATGATTAATGATGACCTTGTTTATCAGCACCGCTTGCGTGGGTTGTCTCCTGACCGTCCGGTACTCCGTGGCACAGCGCAAAACCCGGATGTTTTTTTTCAGGCCAGAGAAACAGTAAATAAATATTATGAGGCATGTCTGGAAATAACGCAAAAAACTATGGACAAATTTGCCGAATTGACCGGGCGTACGTATAGCGTTTTCGAATACCACGGCGCACCCGATGCCGAACGGATCATCATACTCATGGGTTCCGGCTGTGAGACCGTTCAGGAAACCGTTGAATATTTGAATAAGCAGGGTGAAAACGTCGGTGTTTTGAAAGTACGGCTTTATCGTCCTTTTGACAGTAAACGGTTTGTGGAATCCCTGCCGGCAACTGTGAAGAAAATCGCGGTGTTAGACCGCACGAAAGAACCGGGAAGCAGTGGTGAACCGCTTTACCTGGATGTACAGACGGCCATCCGCGAAGGAGAGATTCAAAAGTGGGGAAACTTACAGGAAACGCCGCAGGTTATTGGCGGCCGTTACGGTCTTTCTTCAAAAGAATTCACCCCGGCAATGGTGAAGGGAATTTATGATCATTTGAAGGAATCGCAATTAAAAAATCATTTTACTATCGGTATTCATGATGACGTTACCTACACAAGTCTGGATTATGACCCTGATTTTTCTATAGAACCGGACTCGGTTATCCGCGCCATGTTTTACGGTCTCGGTTCAGACGGAACCGTTGGCGCCAACAAAAATTCCATTAAAATTATCGGTGAGAACACGGATAATTATGCACAAGGCTATTTTGTGTACGATTCAAAAAAGGCCGGAGCAATTACCATCTCGCATTTACGGTTTGGTCCCGACCCCATTCATTCCATTTATTTGATTTCGAAGGCCAATTTTGTTGCCTGTCATCAACCTGTATTTTTGCAAAGATATGATATGCTGAAAAACATCGTGCCCGGCGGCACCTTTTTGTTGAATACACCTTACAGTAAAGAAGAGATTTGGGATCAGTTGCCCGGTAATTTTCAGAAAGAAATCATCGATAAGAAATTAAAATTTTATGTCATCGATGCCACGAATGTTGCCAGGGATAGCGGCATGGGCAGCCGCATTAATACGGTCATGCAAACCTGTTTTTTTGCGATTTCCGGCGTCCTCCCGAAAGAGAAAGCGCTGCAGGAAATTAAAAATTCTATAAAGAAAACCTATGGCAAGAAAGGTGAGCAAATCGTTCAAATGAATTTAAAAGCAGTGGATAATACACTTGCTAATCTATTTGAAGTCAAGGTTCCGGAAAAATTAAGCGGCAATGGTCAATTGGAAATGAAACCACCTGTTTCAGATAAAGCCCCGGAATTTGTCAAAAACGTACTTGGGAAAATTATTTCCGGGAACGGCGATGATTTACCGGTGAGTGCGCTTCCGTGTGACGGCACCTATCCCACCGGCACGGCAAGATGGGAAAAGCGGAATCTGGCGCTGGAAATTCCGGAATGGGACCCGGAGATTTGTATTCAGTGCGGGAAGTGTGCTCTGGTTTGTCCGCATGCAGTGATTCGGATAAAAGCGTATGATGAAGATATTTTGAAAAATGCACCTGCAACATTTAAGGCCACGGATATCCGTGATCGTGATTTGAGAGGGATGAGATACACCATTCAGGTTGCTCCTGAAGATTGTACGGGATGCGGTATTTGTGTGGATGTCTGTCCTGCGAAAAACAAACAGGAAACCCGGTTGAAAGCGATTAACATGGTTCCGCAGCCGCCGCTGGTGGAACAGGAACGTGAGAATTGGGATTTCTTTCTGAATATCCCGGAAATCGATCGCAAGAAGTTAGATGTACACAAGATTCGGCAGCAGCAATTGCAGGAACCGTTGTTTGAGTTTTCCGGGGCGTGTTCAGGTTGTGGTGAAACGCCTTATATAAAACTGATGTCCCAACTTTTCGGGGATCGCTCTATCGTGGCAAATGCCACCGGCTGTTCGTCTATTTACGGAGGAAATCTACCCACAACACCATGGGCACACAACGGCGATGGTCGGGGACCTGCCTGGTCAAATTCGTTGTTCGAAGATAACGCTGAATTTGGCCTCGGTATGCGGTTGTCTGTGGATAAACATAAGGAACAAGCCACTGAACTGCTGGCCGCCCTTTCCGATAAGGTCGGGACGGATTTGGCAAATGCAATTCTCAATGCGGAACAAAAAGATGAAGCGGATATTTATGACCAGAGAGAACGCGTCGATGCATTGAAGAAAAAATTGCAGGAACTTGAAAATTCTGTTGATGGATCAACAAAACAGCAGGTTAAGTCATTGCTGACGCTCGCTGATATGCTGGTGAAGAAAAGCGTCTGGATTATCGGTGGTGACGGCTGGGCTTACGACATCGGCTTCGGCGGTCTCGACCACGTTCTGGCAAGCGGACGGAACGTAAACGTTCTTGTGCTGGACACCGAAGTCTATTCGAATACCGGTGGTCAAACATCGAAAGCGACTCCCAAAGGTGCTGTCGCCAAATTTTCTGCAGGTGGCAAACCGGCTGCTAAAAAGGACCTCGGTCTCATCGCCATGAGTTACGGGAATGTGTATGTGGCAAAAGTTGCCATGGGTGCAAAAGATGAACACACCCTGAAGGCATTTCTGGAAGCAGAAGCCTACGATGGCCCCTCGATAATCATCGCCTACAGTCACTGTATTGCTCACGGAATTAACATGACGACAGCCATGCATGACCAGAAAGCAGCAGTGGATTCGGGGCAGTGGCTGTTGTACCGCTACAATCCGGACAGAGTGGCGAATGGTGAAAATCCCCTGCTGTTGGATTCCCGTAAACCCAAAATTCCTGTGGAAGATTACATGGCCATGGAAAACCGTTTTCTCATGCTGAAAAAGAGTAAACCAAAGGTAGCGAAAAAACTGATGCATGAAGCACAGAACGATATTTATGACCGGTTCCATTTTTATGAGTACATGTCGAAACGGGATATGCATTCCGAAAGTTGAGCCGTTTCGTTTAAATTCCAAGGTGAAAAGAGGTCATGAATGATTAAAAAAGATGATAGAGCGTTTGAATAATCTGGAGGAAAAATAGAATGGATTTACGTACAACCTATTTGGGTTTGAAATTGCGCACACCTTTGGTGCCTTCCGCATCTCCGCTTTCTGAAGAGATCAGCAACATAAAGCGGATGGAAGACGCCGGTGCTTCAGCAGTAGTTCTCAATTCACTGTTTGAGGAACAAATTACTCACGAGACGCTTGAACATGCGCATTACATGGAATTGGGTACGGAAAGTTATGCAGAATCGCTTTCCTACTTTCCCGAACCGGAGGAGATTTTGCACAAGGCGGACGAGTACATTGAGCACCTGCGTCATGCGAAAGAATCCGTTGAGATTCCAATTATTGCCAGTTTAAATGCTTATACCCCTGGCGGCTGGACTGAGTATGCCAAACATATCGAAGAAGCCGGAGCAGATGCTCTCGAATTGAACATCTACAATATCCCAACCGACATGGAATTGTCCGGTCATGACGTTGAAACGTCTTACATTGAAATAGTTAAATCGGTTAAGCGAAATGTGAAAATTCCGGTTACGGTTAAGTTAAGCCCGTTCTTCAGCAACTTCGCGAACATTGCCAATCAATTGGATGAAATTGGCGTAAACGGCCTGGTTCTGTTTAACCGGTTTTATCAACCGGACATTGATCTGGAGACACTTGAAGTCGTCCCCAGAGTTCTGTTAAGTACGCCCATGGCCTTGCGTTTACCCATGCGTTGGATCGCCATTCTCTATGGGCACATTTTAGCGGATTTAGCTGCAACCAGTGGGATTCATAAATCAACCGATGTCATTAAAATGTTGATGGCGGGCGCCAGTGTGACTCACTTATGTTCTGTTTTGCTAAAAAATGGTATCGATCAAATTCAGTTCATTGAGCAAGGCATCATCGATTGGATGGAAGAACACGAATATGAATCCGTTCATCAGATGCAGGGCAGTATGAGCCACAAAAATTGTGCAAATCCCGGCGCCTTTGAACGGGCACAATATATGAAAGCTTTGAAATCTTTCCAGCCAAATGTTTGAAAATCTCACCTGGTGTTACCTTTAGACGGTTTTGTTTAAAAGTTGTTAGCAGGCGGATGTTTAAGCGATAGACAGCCGCCTGTGTATTTTTATTGACAACCAGTCTATATTTTTTTATTTTGATATATTCCTTTCGCGGCGAAGCCCCGCAAAGCGTACAGGATTTAACAACTATAAAAGCAATGGCCGCGGATTCATCCGGGTTTTAGTTTGATTTGAAACGTCATTTTTTACACGTTGTTTTTATCAGTGTCCTTAAAAATATTTTGCAAAAAAATGCAAGAGTTTACTTGTAATGCGATAACAAAAAGGTCTGTTTAAGTCAGAGATATTATGGTCATCTCGCAGGATGTTGAAGTGATTTTGATTGGTTTTGGCATCGGATTTGTGAGTTCCATCCTCGGTGCTATGCTGCAATACTGGTTTTCCCGGCGTTCAGAAAAAACAGAGACGACGCGTTTTCCGGGATTCGTTTTTTTAATTTCCGGTCTGCTGGGTCTCATCGGATTATGCGTCATCGTTATTTCATTTTTTTCAGGATGGACGAGGTATGCGGTTTATACCGGTGTTGGTGTTATATCCGGTTTTTTTGTCGGATTTGTGGTGATGCTCATCCTCTGGTCCTTGCTCGCTGCTAAAATGAAAAGATGATTGTAATTGTTCAGCCACGGAGAAATGAATAAGAACTAAAAATCGTTGCAAAAGACTTCATTCAACTGTCTGATTCTCACCTGTTTAATTCATGCCAAAACGTAAAAGAAATTTCTATTAAAAAGTTTCAAAAAACACTCAGCACAATATTCAAATCGACTTTTGCATTTTGGGGTGCAACTAAAACCGCAAAAATTACCGGGTGTCCGGTTTAGTTGCGTAACGTAACAAGGTTCTTAAAAGTAAGAAAACAAAATCATCTCCTTATTGAAAATAAGAAAAATAGTTGTTATATTTAAGAAAAATATTCTATCGTTACAATTGATAATTTGTTGATAATTAAAGCCTTGTAATATGATATTGAGAATGGATATGGCTTTGGTACATCCTTTGCGTATACGAAACTATCCATTTCAATATAAAGTAAAATATGATTAAAAAGAGGGTCGTTTTTTATCTCAAACAATGGTTCATTCTTTTGAGGAGTTGAGAGGTCCTGTGGTGGTGAATGACAGTGGTAACTCATGGTTGGAGAGGTCGGACAATCGTGTCAAATAAGAATCGGACAATGGGATTTCTCCGTTGAATAATATTGAAAGGAGATTGTTATGAAGACGGTCACAGCTAAAGATATTATGCATAAAAATGTTTTCACCGTCCCAGATGATATGCCGGTGCATGAGCTGGCTAATTTTTTTACCACAAAAATGATTTCAGGGGCGCCGGTTGTGGATAAAGAGGGTAAATTAATCGGCGTCGTATCCGTATCGGATATCGTTAGAAATGATTCGGTACGCGCGGCAATTATGGAAGAGCGGCATCTGGCGGATTACTATTTACAGGGATGGGAAGACACTTTGAATGATGACGAGTTAAAAGAGTTACATGTGGAAGAAAACGACACGTTGCTGGTTCGCGATATCATGACGCCGTTAATTTTCAAGGTAGATGAAACAACCACAATGAACGAAATGGCAGATACGATGATCAATGGCAGGATACACCGGCTTATCGTTACCAGGAATAGCAAAGTAGCGGGCATTATTACTACATTGGATTTGCTAAAAGCGATTCGCACGTATACCCGGGAAGACCTTGGTTAAAGATGAGGAATTAAATGAATTGTCAATTCTGTGGTTGTAAAGTAGATGCTGATTTTAATTTTTGTCCAACCTGCAGTGAGCCGTTAAAAAAACGCCCAACGGATGAACTCCTGGTTGTGGCGTTTAGAAGTCTTGCAAAAGGTGATCTGGATAAAGCACAAACACAATTCGAGAAAATCGTAATGAAGGAACCTGGAAATCTAATCGCGCATAAGACTCTGGGAAATATTTTTTTTCACCAGGGAAAATTAGAGAAGGCTGTTGAAACCTATAAAACGGTTTTAGAAGCAGACCCTGACTACAAAGACGTCCTTTATGATTTGGGGGTTGTTTATTATTACAGCGGTAACCTAAGCGATGCGGCGCAGATTTTCAGAATCCTCTTACGTACCGATTCGAAATACAAAGCTGCTTTGTACCGTTTGGGTTTGGCCTGTTTTCATCTCGGGCTTTTAGATGAAAGTGTGGTCAATCTTAAGCAATGTGTCGACCTGACACCCGGGAATATTATGGCGCGCTACCATCTGGCGGTAGCTTATGTTGCAAAATGTGACTGGGAAGCAGCGAGTAAAGAGTTTAAGATCATCACCATGAGTACACCCAACAATTCCGCTTCCCATTTTCAGCTTGGCATGACCTACAAGGAGATGGGGAATCCCGGAAAAGCTATGACCTCTTTTAAACGGGCATTGGAGCTCGAACCGGAAAATCAGCGTGTGAAGCGGGAATTGGAATTTTTGCAGAAAGAATAACGGTTTGCATTCTTTGAGTTTTTAGGAATGCTCTGCCTCTATTGAGGGAGTAATTTTTTTTAAAAGTCTGTTAAGGAGATGTTAATGAGAACGATTATCGAACCATTCCGTATTAAGATGACGGAACCGATTCACATGATTACGCGGGATAAACGAGTTGATTTGCTAAAAGAAGCGCATTTTAATGTGTTTGCACTGGATGCGGAACATTGCTGCATAGATTTGTTGACGGACAGTGGTACCGGCGCCATGTCCACACAGCAATGGGCGGCTTTAATGCTTGGTGATGAAAGTTATGCCGGCAGTAAATCGTGGAAAAAATTTGAACGTGCCATTAAAACCATCACCAATATTAAACACGTTTTTCCCACACATCAGGGACGCGCCGCGGAAAGCATTTTGGCGCAGACGCGGTTAAAAGAGGGGGATATCGTTCCAAACAACAGTCACTTTGACACCACACGGGCAAACATTGAATTTGTCGGCGCTACAGCGCTCGATTTACTTTGTAATGAAGGTCTGGATACGGCTCTCGAAACGCCATTTAAAGGCAACATGGATTTGGAAAAACTGCAACAGTGCATCGATAAAAATGGTGCAGAAAAAATTCCGTTTTGCATGATAACCGTGACCAATAATACCGGTGGGGGACAGCCTGTTTCCATGGAAAATATTCGTTCTGTCAAATCCATATTAAAAAAATATGGAATCCCTCTTGTCATCGATTGCTGTAGGTTTGCCGAAAATGCTTACTTCATTCACGAAAATGAGGTCGGTTATAAGGAGAAATCGTTACTGGAAATTGCACAGGAAATGTTTTCCTATGCCGATGCTGCAACGATGAGCGCTAAAAAAGACGGACTGGCAAATATCGGCGGTTTTCTGATCTGTAACGATGATGATTGGGCGGAGGGATTTAAGAATGTTTTAATTATGCGGGAAGGCTTTCCCACCTACGGCGGATTAGCCGGACGCGACCTGGAGATCATCGCCGTCGGATTGATGGAGGCACTGGAATATGATTATCAGGTTTACCGTCATGCCACCGTTACGTACCTGGGTGACCGGCTGGAAAAGATGGGCATTCCCTTTGTGAAACCTGTGGGAGGGCACGCAGTGTTCCTGGATGCAAAACGAATTTTACCGGACATAAATCCACTGCAATATCCCGGTATCGGTCTGGTGAATTCGTTGTACATTGAAGGAGGAATTCGTGGGGTGGAATTAGGCAGTGTGATGTTCGGGCGGGTGCAGGAGGATGGCACAGAACTTCCGGCGCCGCTGGAACTGGTACGATTGGCATTTCCAAGACGGGTATACACACAAAGTCATTTTGATTATATGATCGAAGTAATCGAAGAGGTCTGGAAAAACCGGCAGAAGATTCCTGGTTACAAAATTACCTATCAACCGAAATATTTGCGGCATTTTACCTGTCATTTTGAACCGCTTGTATGACTGGAACGGTAGCCATTATGCGCGATTTGACTGAAATAAGAAAAATTGAAACTGATTTTCGAGAGAGTGAAGCAATCATTCGCTCCATTTTGGAAACTACGGGAAATGTTATTTTATTTCTTGCTCCAGACAATACCATTTTGGAGTTCAATCGTGCCGGTGAGAGTCTTTGTGATTGCCGCCGTTTGGATGTGACGGGTCAAAATTTTGTGGAGTGGTTTGTTCCTGAAGATCAGAGAGAGCGATTCGTCGCTGAAATGAAGAGCGTTATGGCCGGTAATTCTTCCATCAATTTCGAGAGCGCGGTCATTTCCAGTAGAGGTATTCGCCACAGTATGCTATGGAACGCAAATCGTTTTTACGACAAAAATGGCCAACCGAAGGGGACTATTGTCATCGGTCAGGATATCACCGAAAGAAAAAATGCCGAGGAAGAGTTACGACACAGCGAGGAGAGATTTCGCCTGTTAATAAGTTCGGTGAACGATTTTGTATTTACCATGAATCGTGATTTGCAGTACACCGGCATTTATGGTGGTTTACATAAAGATAGGAAATTTAACTTCGACAGATACATAGGAAAAACGCCGGATGAAATTTTTGGCAAAAAGGCCGGAAAAATTCATCTTGATGCTACCCAAAAGGCATTAAAGGGAGAAACAGTTCAATTTGAATGGATGTTTTGTACTGAGTCAAAACGTAAATTTTATTTTAACACTGTGTTGTCGCCATTGAAAGATTATGATGATAATATCGTTGGCGTCGTGGGTATCCGCAGGGATATTACCGAGAGTAAAACTGCAGAAAAGGCACTTCAGGAAAGTGAAACGCAATTACGTTCTATTGTAGAAACCGCCGTGGATGCGATTGTAACTATAAATGAGTTGGGAATCATTGAATCTACCAATTCGGCAGTGGAGAAAATGTTTGGATTCAGCAGTCGGGAACTTCATGGTAAAAGCATTAATCTTTTAATGCCGTTGCCATATTCTGATGAACATGACAATTTTATTAACCAGTATTTGAAAAGTGGCAATAAGAAAATCATTGGCATCGGCAGGGAGGTGTTGGCACAGCGGAAAGACGGGACATCATTTCCAATCAGTTTGTCTGTGAGCGAATTTTTCCTTGGTGAGAAGCGGATGTTTACGGGGATTATTCATGATATTTCTGAACAGAAGTCGCTGCAGCAAAAGATACTACAATCTGAGCGGTTGGCGATTATCGGAAAGATGGCGGCCAAAGTCGCCCACGAAGTGAGGAACCCGCTTTCTTCCATTAGTTTGAATGCTGAGCTTTTGGGAGATGAAATTAACGGTCAGGGCAGTATTAACCGGGTAGAAGCGAACGCTCTGCTGACGTCGATGATTCGGGAGATCGACCGTGTGACGTCGCTGACGGATGAATATTTACAATTTTCACGACTACCGGAGGCACAACCGGAACCGGGAAGTGTCTGTGACTTAATTCAGGAATTGTTGGAATCTGTGGAGATTGAAGCTGTACAGCGTAAAATAAAACTGAATTATAATCGGCTTAAACTCGACTGTACCATAAGATTTGATAAAGCTCAAATCCGCAGAGTTCTGCTGAATCTATTTCGGAATGCTTTTGAAGCAATGCCCAAAGGCGGCGTATTAAACATTTCTACCGAGCGAAATCAGGATAATCTTGTCATTACGGTTCAGGATAATGGGATTGGCATACCTGAAGATATGGTCGGCAACATTTTTAATCCGTTTTTTACAACGAAAGATTTTGGAACCGGGTTGGGACTCGCTATTTCCCAACAGATTATTCTGGAACATAATGGGAAAATAACGTGCAAAAGTGACCATGGCACAGGAACGGTATTTCGAATCGAATTACCCGGGCTAACTGTCATAAAATAAGGGAATCATTGATGTTTACAAGATCAATATTAATCGTAGACGATGAAATCAGCGTAAGGGAATCTCTGGAAAAAGTGTTGAGCAAAGCTGGATACGCAACGAAAACCGCAAGTTCAGGTAATGAAGCCGTAACACTCCTGGGAAAGCGGAAATTTGATATCGTGCTGTCCGATTTGAAAATGCCGGATGGTGATGGATTTGAATTATTGAGGTTCATCAAAGGTAAGCATCCCGAAATTGAAGTGATTCTGTTGACCGGATATGGGACGGTTGAAAAGGCCGTTGAGGCCATGAAAGTGGGTGCGTATGATTTCATTACAAAGCCGTTTAAAAAAGCGATTATTTTGAGTGCTGTGGAGCGGGCGGTTGAGAAACAAAATTTAACTCAGGAAAATATTTATCTCAAAGCGCAACTGGGAAGGCCTTTTGTAAAGAAAGACATAATCGGAAAAAGCCAGGCTTTGCAGGATGTCTTGTCTATGGTCGATCGCGTCGCCCCACTGGTTTCCACCGTTTTGATAACCGGCGCGAGCGGTACCGGAAAAGAGCTCATCGCCCGAGCCATTCACGAAAAGAGCCTGCGGGAGAATAAGCGGTTTGTGCCTATCAACTGTGCGGCTATTCCGGAAACATTAGTTGAAAGCGAATTGTTCGGTCACATGAGGGGGTCTTTTACCGGCGCCATGCGCGATAAAAGCGGTTTGTTCAAAGTGGCAGATGGCGGCAGCATTTTTTTAGATGAAATTGTAAGTGTCCCGCTTAATTTACAGGTGAAACTTCTCCGGGCCATCGAACAAAAAGAAATTCTTCCGGTGGGATCTACAACGCCTGAACTGGTTGATGTGCGGATTATTGCCGCAACCAATAAAAATTTGGCGACAGAAGTGGAAAAAGGCAACTTCAGGGAAGATTTATATTACCGGCTAAACGTCGTCGGTATTAATATTCCACCTTTAAAAGAACGTCTGGAAGATATTCCCGAATTAGTGGATTATTATATGAATATCTACAATGCACAATTGAATAAGCACATCAAAATGATTGAGCAAAATGTGTTAAACGGATTCCTGAATTATGAGTGGAAAGGCAATGTGCGCGAATTGGAAAATGCCATCGAACGGGCAATGATTTTGTGTGATGGCGAGAAACTGAGCTATAAGCATTTTCCACATATTTTTTCAAACCGAAAAATTTCTTCAGGTAAAAAGAAGGACCTGAAAGCTTCAGTAAAAGCTTTTGAGCAGGACACAATTTTAAAAACCCTGCAAATGACAGATTATGATAAAGCTGAAACCGCCGACTTACTGGGTTTAAGTTTGTCTTCACTTTACCGGAAAATGACTGAGTTGGGGATTGAACTTAAGGAATAATCGTTTCCCTAAATTGGGAAGAAAAGCCGTAAAAATTATTATTTATGAGAATAATTGACTCTAACATCAAAAAAGAAACGAAAGATAAAAATCGGTTAAGTTGCATAAAAATAATTGGATGAACTGATAATGGTGTCTCCGTTTTATCGTTGAATGAGTCTGGCATAATTTTTTCATAAGTAATTCAAAACATTGTACTGAATTGGTTTAAACAGAACTATCTTGGAACCGGAAAGCACAAAAAAAATACTTATTGTCGACGATGACTTTGCGTTTGTGACGTCTCTGCAAAAGATTCTGGTAAAATCCGGTTATATTGTTAATCGGGCCGGCAGTTGTTCAGAAGCCAATAAATATTTAAATAAGGAAAATTATTTTCTTGTTTTTCTCGATCTGTACTTGCCCGACAAATCCGGTTTGGATTTTCTAAAAGACATCAAGACGAAATCCCCGGCGACGACGGTTATTATGATTACGGTGAATGGCGATATCTACAATTATGATAAGGCCATGCGCGAAGGTGCTTTTGCCTATTTAAACAAGCCTGTGAAACGGAATAAAATATTGACATACACCAACAGAGCATTGTCACAATTCAGGACGCAATTTATTCACTAATCGAAGGAAATATGGAGAAAAAAGATACTGTGCTATTCAGGGAAAGTTATGACCGATGTTTAAAAAAAACAGGATTCCTGGATGATTTTTATGACCGTTTTTTCAATGTTTCACCGGTTGTCAAAGAAATGTTCCGAAAGACTGATTTTGAAAATCAAAAGAAAATGTTGCATAATTCGTTGATTATGATCATGTATGCTGCTAATAATAAAATGGAAGGTAAATTGCATCTTGAGCGCATTGCTCAAAGTCATAAACATTTATCGATTCATGCTGAATATTATGATCTATGGTTAAATTGTTTGGTTGATTCGGTCAAGAATTTTGATCCATTATTTTCGGAGGAGACAGAAAAGGCCTGGCGAAATACTATGGCATTTGGCATTTCTGTCATGAAGGAATATTGATAAAACTGGAAGGGAATTTTATCGCAAGAGTCATTTTTATTGATGTAAGTTTTAACATTTTAACATTTTGTGCCTTGTGCGGCGTAGCCGTTTATGTATGGTTTAGGTTCGTAACTGTTATGAAAAATATTAAACATGGTGAGTATCATGGATAAAGATAAAGAAAAGCTTCAATTTCAGGAAGTATTGCAATCTCAGGCAAGAGGAGAATCCTGGGAGGCAATGAAAAAATTAAAAGAGCTTGCGGTCAAAGATCCCCAAAATGCATTTTATCAGAAACTTTTGGGGAATATTTATTTTCACATGGGCTTGCTGGACTGGGCAATTGATTACTATCAAAAAGCAGTGAAAATCGGTGAAAACTATATCGATGCTTACTATGATTTAGGTGTGTCCTACTACCATCGCGGGAAAATCAAATTCGCTATCACTGAATTTGAAAGAGCGCTGCAATTAGATCCTGAATACCATGCGGCGCATTATCGTCTTGGTATCTGTTACCAGCATGTGGGTAGCATTGAAAAGGCGACGCACCATTTTATTGAATCCACCATTGTCACGCCGGAATATGTCATGGCGCATTTTCATCTGGCGGAAATTTATTATGAAATGGGTGAATTAGACAAAGCAGAAAATTCTTGTGAAAAGGTCCTTGAAGAAAATTCGGAGGATAAAGCCGGTAAAAATTTATTAGCCAAAATTAAAAGTAAAAAATAGCTGAAATGGTTCGTGAAATGCTATCAAAAAAGGCTGGAACCCTGAGACGTATGGGCGCTCACAATTGGTATTATGATTTTGTTTTTAGTTTTATAGTTAGTTTTTTCACCCTTTTTGTCAACCCTGTTCTGGCTCAGAATGATTGTCTGGAATGTCATGGTGATCCTGAATTTACGATTGAAAATGATGCCGGCGAAGAAATTCCGTTATTTGTTGATTCGACGAAGTTTGCCCAATCCGTGCATGGCGATTTTCAATGTGTGGATTGTCACACAGATGCAGAGAACGTATCCCATCCCGATGAGCCTCTAAAAAAAGTTGATTGCAGTGAATGTCACGAAGATGTATCGGCTACATTTAGCGGCAGTATTCATGGCAAAGCAAAATTAGCCGGTAATACCGATGCTCCTTCCTGTTCGGACTGCCACGGAACGCACGATATTCTATCTTCCTCAAATCTAAATTCTAAAGTTTATATTCTCAATGTAGCGGCAACATGTGCCGCCTGTCATGCAAACCCTAAGATCGTTAAGAAATACAATCTTCCCTCAGATCCGCTTAAGGCGTATAAAAATAGTATTCATGGCGTTGCAGTCCTCTCAGAACACAATTTTAAGGCAGCCACATGTATCAGTTGTCATGGGGCTCATGGCATAAAATCGATAAATAATCCGGGTTCCCTAATATTTTGGAAAAATGTACCTAAAACATGCGGAGAATGCCATAGTGATATTTATCAGGCATATAATGAAAGTATCCACGGAAAGGCCGTTGCAGAAGGTGTTAGAGATGCTCCTGTTTGTACCGATTGTCATGGCGAGCATGAAGTGAAATCTGTGACGAATCCGGACTCGCCTGTCAATCAGCTTAAAGTTTCCTCTGAAACCTGCGAAAGATGTCATGCATCGAAAGTTCTTACGCAGCGATACGGGCTTTCGACGTTGAACGCTGACACTTATAATAAAAGTTACCATGGTCTTGCCGTAAAAGAAGGTCAGGCGTCAGCAGCCAATTGTGCGAGCTGTCATGGTATTCATAATATTTTACCTTCCTCAGACCCGCGGTCCACTATTTACCCCGGAAATTTGCGAAAAACCTGCGGGAAGTGCCATTCTGATGTGTCTGCAAATGTTTTAAAAGGAGCCGTCCATTTAACAACAAGCACGACCCCCGGGAGAGTTGTTAAACTGGTATCGAATCTTTATTTCTGGTTGATTATCATTGTCATCGGTGGGATGATCCTCCATAATGGTGCCGACTTTGTCCGAAAATCGAGAAAAATATTAAATCAGCGAGATGAAGAATGACTGGATTGACTTTGGTTAATAATCAACCCAAAAAACGTTATCTGCGTTGGACGCTGAACGAACGACTACAGCATTGGATTATGGCTGTGAGTTTTATTATGCTTGTTCTAACCGGATTTGGGTTAAAATACCCCAATGCATGGTGGGTGCAGCCCATCATTCGACTTGATCATTTGTCGGCCTTAAGAGGTACGGTGCATCGAATTTTCGCAACCATTTTTATGCTTTTGGGTATTTATCATATATTTTATATAAGTCTCACCAAAAGAGGAAAAGCTCTCGGTAAAGCCTTCATTCCGGGAATTCAGGACTTGAGAGACTTTCTTCAGAACATCGCTTACAATTTCGGTTTCAGAAAACATCCTCCTGCATTTGGCCATTTCAGCTATATGGAAAAAGCGGAGTATCTTGCCCTGATTTGGGGGGCAATTATCATGGGGATTTCGGGCCTGATGCTCTGGTTCAATGAAATAACCTTGATATTTTTCCCCAAATGGATTCTCGATTTAATGACGGTTATTCATTTTTATGAAGCCTGGCTGGCAACGCTTGCGATTGTAGTATGGCATTTCTATTATGTCATTTTTAATCCTGACACATATCCGCTGAATAAAAGTATGATTGACGGCCGCTTAACGGAAAAGGAAATGCGGCATGAATATTTTCGCGAGTGGGAGGAATTGGAGAAAGAAACCCGGCAGGATTAATCGGCGAGGAGAGTTCCGCAAAAAGTATATTAAAATTTCGAGGAGGCATGAAGCGCAAGCTGCCCTTTTTCCCGCAGTCGTCTTTCCGGACGTGTGTCACGTTTTTTTTTGTTGTGATAATCTTACAGCTTTGTTTTATCAGGCCGTCCCACCTTCAGGCTCAGGACGATCAATGTCTCGAATGTCATGGCGAACGTGATTTCACGACTGAGCGCGGCGGCAAAGAAATATCGCTTTATGTAGATGGTAAAAAATTTCACGATTCAATACATGGCGAAAATGGCTGTGTCTCATGTCATGAAGATGCCGATGTTGAGGAATTCCCACACAACGAGAATTTGGCTGCCGTAGACTGCAGTAACTGCCATGATGATATCTCTGAAAAATATCAAAAAAGTTTGCATGGGGAGGCATTCAAAAAGGGTAAGTATTTGGCGCCAAATTGTGTAACTTGCCACGGTAAACATGATATCCTGCCCCATACCGATGAGAAATCTAAAACCTACGTGATGAATGTTCCCGCTTTATGTGGATCATGCCACAAAGAGGGTACCCCGGTTTCAAAGTTGCGCATTTTGTCTCAGAACCATATTCTGGAAAACTATTCTTTATCCATTCATGGCAATGGGCTTTTTCAAACCGGCTTGATTGTAACGGCAGTTTGTACGAGTTGTCACCGGTCGCACGATATTCTCCCGCCTGAAAATCCGGAATCCAGTATAAACCGGAATAATATTGCCAGTACCTGCATGCAGTGTCACGCACAAATAGAAAAGGTGCACCTTAAAGTTGTCCGGGGTGAGTCGTGGGAAGCCAAGCCGCATGAATTACCCATTTGTGTGGATTGCCATCAGCCGCACAAAGTTCAACGCGTATTCTATGAGAAGAGCTTTCCTGACTCAAAATGTCTTTCTTGCCATGGAAAGAAACGTTTTAAAAAAACAGTAGACGGCAAAACTATTTCACTTTATGTGGATAAAAACGATTTACAGCATTCTGTGCATCGCAACAACTCCTGTATCAAATGTCATACAAATGTAAGCATTTCAAAAAGGCCTGTTTGTTTGAACAGTGGCAAGGTTGACTGTTCCATGTGCCATGCCGAAGAAGTTGCAAATTACCAAACCAGCCAACATGGCATTGACCACGCGAACGGCAAGCAAAATGTACCCTATTGTATTGATTGTCATGGTACGCATAATACATCGTCTAAAAATGATATTACGTCACCAACCTTTGCCCGCAATATCCCCGATTTGTGCGGAAAATGTCATCGTGAGGGGCAGAAAGCGGCTGTCGTTTATACCGGTAAACAACATGAAATTTATAAACATTACACGATGAGTATTCATGGGAAGGGACTTATCAAAAGCGGGCTCATGGTCACTGCAACCTGTGTAGACTGCCATACCACGCACCATGAATTACCTGCAAGTGATCCTGCATCGTCGGTTTATCCGGATAATATTCCTAAAACGTGTGCGCAATGTCACCTCGGCATCTATGAAAAATTTAAAACGAGTATCCACAGTAAACAAGTCAGTAAATCAAAGAAAAAACTGCCTGCTTGCAACGACTGCCATCAATCGCATACGATAGAACGGGTTGATATTGGAGATTTCCGTCAAAAAATTTTGAATCAATGCGGTAAATGTCATTTGGATGTGGCGTCGACCTACTTTGACACATTTCATGGTAAAGTGTCTAAATTGGGTTCGGTAAAAACCGCAAAATGTTATGACTGCCACGGGTCACACAATATTTTACCGGTGTCCAATCCAAAATCGACATTAAGCTACTATAACATTGTTGAGACGTGTAAAAAATGTCATCCTAATTCGAATCGTAAATTTGTCGGATATTTAACCCACGCCACGCACCATAACAAAACGAAATATCCTTATCTGTTTTTTACCTTCTGGGGTATGTCTATTTTGCTGATTGGCACGTTTGGATTTTTTGGTTTACATACAATTATGTGGCTTCCCAGGGCAGGATATGAACGACGTCGGATAAATAAGAACCGTAAAGATGCGTCAAAAACAGCAGGTACGTCGTTTTCGAACAAAATTCACGTTCAACGTTTTGACGGCTTTTCCCGGTTTCTGCATTTGTTGGTGATCATCAGTTTTCTCTCTCTGGCTATTTCGGGCATGACCATCAAATTTTCGGGGGTCGGCATCTTTCAATCTATTTCAAGAGTGTTAGGAGGGTACGCAGTCACCGGGCATATTCACCGTGTCGCTGCACTGATCACCTTTATTTATTTCTTTCTGCATATTGGTTACATGTTGTACAAAAAATGTCATAGCAAAATTCCTTTAAAGAAAATGTTGACAGGTGAAAACACATTAGTTCCCAGAAAAAAGGATATTGTAGAATTCTTTCAATCCATGAAATGGTTCCTGGGGATCGGTCCACGGCCTGAATACGGACGTTGGACTTATTGGGAAAAATTTGATTATTTCGCTGTTTTCTGGGGAGTGGTCGTCATTGGTGGAAGTGGTTTGTTGCTGTGGTTCCCTGAATTTTTTACAAAGATGGGTTTGCACGGTTGGTTAATTAATGTTGCGACGATCATTCATAGCGATGAAGCCCTCTTGGCCACGGGTTTTATTTTTACCGTGCACTTTTTCAACACTCATTTTCGACCGGATAAATTTCCGATGGATCCTGTCATATTTACCGGGAGTGTGTCGCTGGAAGAGTTGAAACACGACCGTCCCTTTGAGTATAAGCAGCTTACGAAAGATCGTACAATTCGTGAAAAGTTTGTCGATCCTCCACCGCGATGGTTGGTAAGTGGGGCAAGAATATTCGGGCTAAGTTGCCTGACGATGGGAATTGCGGTCATTGTTTTGATTATTTACGCAATGTTGTTTCTGTATCGCTGAGCCTGTCGAAAAAGGAATTCCTGAGTCGCAACAGCGGAGCCGGCGGGTCTGATGCACAAGTAGATTCCTCTTCGGTAGTGACTCTGCCTGCCTTCTCTATAGTTCATTGATTTTAAATGCATTGCTGTTTATCATTTTTTCTCTGTGAGCTCTGTGGCGAATTTTTTTCAAATAATGCCACAATGTCATTCTGGACATTTTGTGCTCTGACCTGAGACGTAGATGTTCAAGTCCGCCTACATTTAGTCGCTCAGAAGTGAGATGCATGGATTTGCAAGCCTTCCGGCATCACTTTTGCGCGATGTCCTTTGGCGGTTGTTTTAGAAATGCCACTAAATCCACCAGCTCTTGCACCGTTAAATGATGATTGTATTTCCCCATGCCTTCGTGAGAGTCTCCAGATGTGTAAAATGGATCCGCTACTTTCGTATGCTTTTTAATGATGGATTCAGCAAGATAGGTATCAGGCAGTTTTTCATATCCGGAGGTTAAATCCGGACCTTGCCATTTTGTGTCCGGGGGAACTTTAGCAATTTCAGTCAAGGCATTCTTATGGCACACATGACACTGTAGCCGCAAAAAGTCGGTTTTACCGGCCGTCGCATCACCTTTTGGTAAGGTGAAATGCCAATTTTTAGGAACGGTTGCGGTTGGCCTTTCATTCAGACTTTGAATGTAAGCAATGCCGATGATGAGAACGCCAAGGAGGATCATGAGCACTGGAATAAATTTTCTATTATTCATACACGTACCTCCTTATTAAAAAGGATTTCATTGAACCTTTTGGATTGTTACGATCTTGCAAAATGATTCTATAGTTAAAGAGTCCCGGACAGTTAAAAAAGTTCCTTTTCTCCTTTATCTTTTTCAGTTGATGGAAATGAGTTTTTATCATTTGGTTTTTGCAGGGTGCCTTTCAAAAAACGCTGCACAACGTCCTGAATTTCTCCACGCACCCAGGGATAAACGTCGATGCGATAGTTTTTTAACTGATTTAAACAAATTTCGGTTATGCCCCCGCAAATAACGACCTCTACGCCTAAATCTTTTAGAGTATTTATCTTATCCAGAGGATTCTTAGCCGTTAGATGGATATGCTCCCATTTGCTGGTTTTATGATTTTCCACATAGACCAAGTCGATATTTTGGGTGTAATCCAGGCGGGAAGAGACCCGGCTGTTGAACTTTGTTATGGCGATGATCTGCATGTTTAACTCTGTTTTATGCAATATTTGAAAGCAAAGCTCAGGCCAAATTAGCGATTCAGGTTTTGTAAATTGTTGATAAGGATTTATTTGTCTGCTGTTTTTTGTTGATTGGAGCGTATGCCTTCAGGCCAAAGAACGCAAAGGGAGGGTGTCAATGAGGTCATTGGCGAGGGTTGCAGGCTTGCAACATTTTACCGCAACAGTTGCGCAAGTGCAGCTAAAGAATTACAGCAAGTTGTATTTTTTCATCTTGCGCCAAAGGGTGGTGCGGTGCAGTCCCAATTCGTATGCGGCGGCTATTTTATTTCCGTTGTTTTTCTTCAAAGTCAGTAAAATCATTCGGGCTTCGATAGTCGCTAACGGTTGTTGCGGTTCCGCCTGTTTACAAGTGGTGAGTGTCGCCTGCAAAATGTCACCCGGTAGATGATGGCATTGGATCACATCACCCCGGCACATGACGAATGCATGTTCGATGATGTTTTCCAATTGTCGAATATTGCCGGGGAAATCATAGCGCATCAATGTTTCGAGAACATCCTGCGAAACTCCGGTAATATTTCGACTCATCTTATGATTGAATTTTTCAATAAAATGGGCAATGAGCAGAGGCAGATCATCTTTTCGGGCTGTCAGAGGCGGCAGGTTAAGTTGAACAACATTTAACCTGAAATAGAGGTCATCTCTGAATTTATTTTCAGCCACTAACTCCGCCAGGTCGATTTTTGTAGCCGAAACAATCCGCACATCCGCTTTTACCGATTTGATGGCGCCAAGGGGTTCGAATTCTCTTTCCTGTAAGACCCGCAGTAATTTGACCTGGGTAGCGGGGGAGAGGCTTTCCACTTCATCGAGAAAAATGGTTCCACCCTTCGCCAGAGCAAAACGTCCCGGTTTGTCCTTTTTGGCATCGGTAAAAGCCCCTTTTTCATAACCAAAGAGTTCGGACTCCAGAAGCGTGTCGGGTAGTGCGCCGCAATTGATGGCAATGAAAGGCCCTTTGTTGCGTAAGCTCAAATTGTGAATGGCATGCGCAAACAATTCCTTTCCCGAACCACTCGGCCCCAGAATGAGCACCGTACTTTCACTTTTGGAAATGTTCGGCAGGATGTCAAATACTTCCAGTATCTTGTGGTTCTTGGAAATAATATCCTGGAAGGTGTATCTGCGCTTAATTTCTTTCCGTAATTCTTCGATGGTCGAGAGATCACGGAACGTTCCGACGCCGCCGCTGACGTTGCCGCCATTGTCTTTTAGTAAAGCCGTACTGACGCTGATTGGAATTTGCTTTCCATTTGGGCGTAGTAAATTGGCGTGTTGATCGATGACTTGCTCAGAGGTTCGAAACGTATTTTTCAGTGCACAATGTTGCTCACAAATATTCGAGCGTAAGACCTCAAAACAGTAGTTGCCTATGGCCTCTTCTCGGGGCACGCCGGTGATTTTTTCAGCAGCTTTGTTGAAATAGGTGATTTTCATCTGCTCGTTGACCGTGAAAACGCCCTCGGCAATGCTGTCTAAAATTGTATTGGCATGATGCGCTGTGAGGCACTGTTTTGTATTTGATTTCATAAACGATGCACCCGGTAAAAGTTATTTTTCGGGGGTTGGACCATGTTGCAGCAATTCTCGGTTCATTGAGAAAATGGATGCAACCATTTGCAACATCCTGAACAAGCATCGATTCCGCAACAAGGCGTTGTTTTGTTTTTTCAAAATCTGCAATCCAATCTTAATAAAATCAAAGGTCAAAGTTTGTGCCAGAGAAATTGGTACAACTTACACAGGTTAAAAAATGACCATAAGCCATTAATAAATAAAGACCAATGGCACTATTAAGTGACCATGAGAAGATGTGTCTGACAACGTTTTTTTTCCGATTTTAAGAAATCTTTTAGTACGATTCTCATTTTCGGGATTTTTTCTGACTTGAATGCTGATGCTGACCTGCTTTCCGGTCGTTGCCATGTTGTTTGTGTTTACTGGTACAGTTTTTGTAAATGGCTCTTTTGAGATAGATAAGGTGCAACATGAAAAATAGAATTACATCCAAATTGATTTTTGCCGTCGGTTGTGTGGCAATCGTAGTTATTTTGATTTTTGCTTATTTCATCATCCATGCACAAAAGAAGGCGCTTATTTCACAGGTGGAGCACAATGCCAACCAGCTCAGTGAAACCGTCAAAAGCAGCACGAAATATGACATGCTGCTCAACCAACGTGATCGTATTCACCGGATTATCGACAGCATCGGCCAGCAGGAAGGGATTGACAAAGTGCGAATATTTAACAAAGAGGGAGAAATTATTTATTCGTCGGACAAGAAAGAGATCAACACCATGGTGGATAAACGCGCCGAAGCCTGTTATGTCTGTCATTCGTCCGGCCAGCCGCTGAAAGGCGTCTCTATCCCGGAGCGGACGAGGTTTTTTACAGATCAGGAAAACAATGAAACGCTGGGAATTATCAACCCCATCAACAATGAGCCGGGTTGCTGGCAAGCGGACTGCCATGCCCATCTGGAAAATGAAAAGGTGCTCGGTGTTCTGGACGTCACCATGTCACTCGATGAAGTTACCAGAGAAATACGCGACAATCAAATGAAAATGGTGTTATTTGCCGTCAGTGCCATTGTGGCTATCAGTGTCATCCTCTGGTTTTTTGTGCAAAAATTAGTTGGGGAACCGGTACGCCGTTTAGCGGAAGCGACCAATATTGTTTCCTCCGGTAATCTCGACTATAAAATCAAAGTATCCGGAAAAGACGAGTTAAGTCATCTGGCGAAGTCATTCAATGAAATGACCCGCAAACTCTATGAAGCGCAACGAAAAGTTTACCAATCGGATAAGCTGGCGTCTCTTGGCCGTTTGGCTGCGGGAGTGGCGCATGAAATCAACAATCCTTTGACCGGTGTTTTAACCTACAGTAGTTTCTTGCTGAAACGTTGCGCGGATAATCCGGATCATAAAAAAGACCTTGAGGTCATCGTTCGGGAAACCAAACGCTGCCGGGAAATTGTGAAAGGTCTGTTGGATTTCGCACGCCAGGAAGCCCCGAAAAAATCCAACGTCAACATCAACGATGTGGTGAACCAAACCGTAAGCATTCTGGACAATCAATTTAACCTGCAAAATATTTCTATTCAAATCAATTTGACCGGGAATTTGCCTGTTATTTGGGCAGATGCAAACCAATTACAGCAGGTACTGATCAATCTGTTGGTAAATGCAGCCGATGCCATCGGTACAAAGGGAGGAAAAATTCACATTGCGACCAGAGCGGACAAATTAAACGAAAAAGATGCAGTTCTCATTGAAGTCACCGATTCCGGCAATGGCATTTCCGAAGAAAATTTAACGAAAATATTTGAGCCATTTTATTCTACAAAAGGCCAGAAAGGCACCGGGCTGGGGTTAGCCATTGCCTGGGGAATTATCGGCAAGCATTATGGCAAGATAGATGTGGCAAGCGAAATCGGTAAAGGCACAAAATTTACTTTACGCTTACCGGCAAATCAAGAATCCGTGGGCTTAATTACCAGGGAGAAACATGAACTCGCAGTTTGACATTTTGTTCGTCGAAGATGAAAAAATAATTGTTGGGATTGCGGAGAAAATTCTGCATGAAGCCGGCTTCTCCGTTGATGCGGCTGCGGAGGCAGAAACGGCATTTGATAAATGGCAGCAGAATGTCTACAGCGTACTGATTGCAGATCTCATGCTGCCAAACGTCTCCGGCATTGAACTCATGAAACGGGTGAAAATGCAAAATCCAGATATTCCGGTGATCATCATTTCCGGATATGCAACGGTAGAAATTGTCATTGAAGCATTCACCGCCGGAGCATTTGATTTTCTTGCGAAACCGTTCGACGAAAATGAACTGTTAGGCGTTGTTCGTCGGGGGGCGACCTATCTTGAAATGTTGAATGGCAGCCCGGAGAAAAGGTCAGGATTTGTGGAGGAAATGAAAAACGATGCGGAAAAAGTCTACTTTCTGGGGAAGCATTCATGGACAAAAGCAGAGGAAAATGGTTTGTATGTCGTCGGGTTGGGAGAGACTTTTTGTGGTGTGCTGAAGGAAATCCGTGAGGTCGTGTTTCCTGAGATTGGCAGTGAGATTTTGCAGGGTAGGAGTTGTATGCGACTTGTTTCAGAGCAGTTGTTCGAGCACGTTGTTTTATCGCCGTTAAGCGGAAAGGTGGTCGCAGTAGATCAAAAAGTACAGAATGACCCGAAGCTGAAAAATATAAATCTGGTACGACGTCGCTGGTTGCTAAAGTTACTACCGACGAATTTGGTACCCGAGTTGGTGTATTTAACTGCCGAAAAACACGATTAGCGATTTTTTTAAAATCGCCATTGGAATAGTTTTACGAATAAATTGAAAAACCTCATTAATTTGTGGAGGAAGCGTAATGGTTGCAATCATAGTTATTTTAACGGTCATCGTATTTATCATTGTTGACGCTGTCCTGCGCTTTGGTATGGAAAAAATGAAGAAGGCGAAGTTGAAAAAAGAGCGCCGGGAAGCTCTGGAGGTGGGCTTGCGCCTGGACTTTACCGATGAAGCCAAATCCTTGAAGCGTGTGGAAGTCGAAAATCCAAAGGCGAGGATTCTGGCGGTAGATGATGAGGAAATTGTGCTGGACAGTTTTCGCAAAATATTAGTTTTGGCAGGCTATTCTATCGACACGGTGCAGACGGGGCCGGAAGCTTTAGGGCTCATTCAAAAACAGGCTTATGATTTTGTTTTTACGGATTTAAAGATGCCGGATATGGATGGCGTGGAAGTGACTAAAGCGGTAAAACATCTGCGCCCGGATATCGACGTCATCGTCATCACCGGTTACGCCACCATTGAAACCGCTGTGGAAACGATGAAATTTGGCGCCATGGACTATGTGCAAAAGCCGTTTACGGAAGATGAACTTGTGGACTTCGTGAATAAATCGTTCATCCGCAGGCAGGATCGAATTGAAAAACAGATTAAGCCACGTGTCCACCTGGTTACGCCATCTGTGGGTGAATCAGTTTCAAAACATGAATTTAATGTGCCATCGGGTGTGTTTATTTCACCGGCACACAACTGGGTGAGTGTTGAACTGAACGGACTGGCGCGTGTGGGTTTGGATGACTTTGCACAGAAAATTCTGGGGAAAATGGACGACATCGTTTTACCGAGAAAGGGAAAGACTGTGCAAAAAGGCGACGCGCTTTTTGTGGTAAAACGGGGAACACACGAGTTAACGATTCCTTCGCCGCTTAGTGGAAAAGTGATTAGCGTGAACTCAGAGCTGCTCGATCATGTGGAGTACGTAAATATGAAACCGTATGAATTAGGCTGGATGTGCAGCATTGAACCGGCAAATCTTACGGGAGAGTTGCAATCGTTGAAAATCGGCGCCGATGCGGTGTCCTGGTATCAGCAGGAAATCGATAAGTTTCAGAAGACACTCAAGAAAATTTTGGAGGAGAATAAATTTGCTCAAAAATCTAAAGGAGAAAACGGAAAAGTAGCTGAGATAAACGCGCAAAACTGGGAAGCATTTTCTAAGTCATTTATTTCAATAAATTAATTTACAGAGAATAATCATGAAAAAAAGGATTCTCAAAATTAGTGCTGGGATTGAAAAAGTGGAAAGAAAAACTTACACAGATAAGAAAAATAGGGTCTTCGGTGGAACCGTAGCTTTCATGTTCCTACTGGTTGCAGTCGTGATAGTAAGTCCGGCCATGAAAGATAGTCATGCAACGGAAGCAGAAAAGGCGGTGAGTTTAACGAAAACGGTAACTGCAGTTAAAGCAGAAACAATCGACCAGCAGGATGTGATTAAGTTCTCATCTTCTGCAGGTGAAGTTGACTTCCCACACAAAATGCACGCAACTGAATTGGAGATAGACTGCAAAGAATGTCATCACGAAACCAATGCTCCGGTGTTGCATTTACCGCACCCGAGTTATTTTGCGGATTTCTGGATTAATTGTTCGATTTGTCATCACAGTTCAGAAAATGACCATGCGCGTGTTCAGCCTTGTTCCAATTGTCATCACAGTTCGCCGGCGAACATTGCCGATGAAACGTTGAGTTCGAAGGTGGTTATTCATAAAACGTGCTGGGGATGTCATGAGGTGACTACAGGTGCAGAAGCCAGTGAAAGCTGTAAAAGTTGTCATTCCGGGCCTAAATCTAAAAGATAATATGCGAACGAAAGAATACCTGAAACAATAGATTCCTGCTCAATCCGGCAACCGCCGGAATCGGGTAGATGTTAAGTGAAGAACTGAAAACAATAAATCGTCAAAGAATGAGGTAATTTATGGATCGGCGAAATTTTCTAAAAGTTGTGGGTACGGCAAGCGCCACGTTAATGACCAAACGTGCAAAGGCGACTGAGAAAGTTCCTCAAAAAGAGTTTGTGGGTGTTCTTGTGGATACCACACGATGCATCGGCTGTCGTGCCTGTGAAAAAGCCTGTTCGGAAGAACACGGTCTCTATGTTCCGGATATCGAAAACGATCGTGCTTTGCAAACAGTACGGTCCACCTCTGAGAAGCAGTGGACAGTCGTCAATCGCTACAAAACGGAAAAAGGCGACGTGTTTGTCAAAAAACAATGCATGCACTGCTGGCAACCGGCTTGTGCTGCAGCGTGTTTAACCAACGCGATGTACAAAACCAAAGAGGGACCGGTTATCTGGCGTGGTAATAAATGCATGGGGTGTCGTTTTTGCATGGTTTCCTGTCCGTTCAATATTCCGAAGTTTGAATATCACAGTTGGAATCCTAAAATTCAAAAGTGTAACCTGTGCTGGGAACGGCTGCAGCAGGGCAAAAAACCGGCCTGTGTTCAGGCCTGTCCCACCGGTGCTTTGATGTTCGGCAAGAAACGCGAGTTGATGGAAATTGCCAGAACACGAATTTATAATCATCCCGATAAATATGTGCACCACATTTATGGTGAGCATGAAGTTGGCGGCACCGGATGGCTATATCTGGCGGCTGTTCCGTTTGAGAAATTAGGTTTCAGAACCGATTTGGGGACGACGCCTTACCCAGAATATTCACGGGAATTCCTCTATTCTGTTCCGGTGGTATTATTTGGTGTACCGGCTTTTTTATTAGGACTTAATCTGTTGGCTGATAACCGTGATGTTGGTGAGGAATAGGAGAATGATAATGCACGAGCAAATGACTATTTCTGCTAAAAAAAGATCATTACTTAAATTCTTATTGGATGAAATGAAACCGCGTGGCAAGTGGTTGACGCTGTTTAATGTAATTTCTATACCGGTAATTCTAGTCGGTCTGGTGATCCTGGTGATCCGATTTGTGTACGGTCTGGGCTCTGTAACAAATCTTTCACAGAACTATCCATGGGGATTCTGGATAGGCTTCGATGTGGTCACTGGCGTCGCTTTTGCTGGTGGCGCGTATGTGATCACGTTTGTGGTTTACGTGATGCGGTTGGAAAAATACCACCCTATCGTGCGACCTACGGTGTTGAGTGGTTTGCTGGCTTACATTTTTTATGCCGGTGCTCTTGTCCTCGATCTGGGCAGACCCTGGCATATCATCAATCCGATAATCGGAAATTCTTTCGGATATAATTCTGTCCTGTTTCTGGTTTCCTGGCATTTTATGTTGTATATGATTACTGAATTGGTGGAATTTTCACCGGTGGTTGCCGAATGGCTGGGCTGGCGGAGATTTCGTAAAATTATGCGGTCATTAACTCTCGGTGCGGTGATTTTTGGAGTGACGCTGTCGTCATTACACCAGTCCGGGTTAGGCGCGTTGTTTTTAATGGCGAAGCCGAAAATTCATCCGCTCTGGTACAGTGAATTTATTCCGATTCTATTTCTCGTCTCAAGTATTTTTGCGGGTCTTTCCATGATTATCCTGGAAGGTACGGTTAGCCATAAGGTGTTCAAAGATCATATCGACCCGAAGCACCATGCTTCTTTCGATGACATCATCATCGGATTGGGTAAAGGTGCAGCCATTTCGATGTTCGTCTATTATTTTTTTAAAGCACTGCTGTTCATCCATGGAAAAGACTGGCAGTATATGAATGATTTTTGGGGTTTCTGGTATCTGGTAGAAGTTATCGGATTTGTTCTGATACCGTGCTTTATGTTTGCCTATGGTGTGCGCAATCGAAGTGTCGGTATCATCAGATTTGCATCTATTCTGACATTGATTGGTATTATTTTAAACAGATTAAATACGTCGATTATCGCTTTTAACTGGAACGTGACGCCAAAGTACTATCCTTCGTGGGAAGAGATTGTGGTGACCTTAATGGTTGTCTTTACAGAAATATGGGTGTTCCGCTGGATTGTGACGCGCATGCCGGTCATGCGGGAGCATCCCGATTTTGCCTGAATTGAGAAAGGAAAACAAAAATGGAAACCTACACGTATGTCAATATTTTTGCGACCAAGGGGTTGGAATATTTACTGCTTATTTGCTTTTTAGTGCTGTTTATTTTTTTGGTGCGGTATTTAAAATCGCCCAATTAAAAATAAGTTGTGAACATCTGTCAAAAACTGATTCATCTCTTTGGGTAGTTTCCCGGGACACGATTCGTTATGCCTGTGAAGGCAGGGGGCCGCAGATTTAAATCTCTGCTTATTAAAGTGTTGATAAACATGACATTTTCACTCACGACTAAAACAATTGTTCTTTCCATTTGTACTAACCCCGATTCCCAAAATTAAGAAAGTTTTTTAGAATTTAATAAAAAATGAGAAAAAATGGTGTGATTTAGCAAAATGTATAAGTCCTGTTAGTTTATATAAAATAATATCTTACATTATTTTTATTGAATCTTTTGAATACTGGCATTGTTTTTGTCTTAATCATCGCATCATTTCAACCTCAGTTAGCAGGTAAATTCTTGAACGAAAAAAGTCATATTCTAATTATAGATGACGATAAAGCGCTCCTGGAAAGTTGTGCAAAAATCATCCGTCATAATGGTGACTATGATGTGGTAACACTTGATGACAGTGCAGAAGCCGAGAATGAAATTGAAAAAGGTGGTTATGATTTAGTTATCAGCGATCTTACCATGCCGGGGAAGTCCGGTTTGGATTTGTTAAAAAAGGCTCGTCTTGTATGCCCGGAAGTGCCTTTTGTTATTTTTAGCGCTTACGGAAATGTTGGTACAGCAGTTGAAGCCATGCGCCAGGGAGCGTTTGATTTTATAGAAAAACCGTTTAAAACTGCCAGAATGAAAGTGGTTATCGAAAAGTCTTTGCAGCACCGCAGGCTGTTTAAAGAAAAACAGGCGTTGGAAAATCAATTACAAAATGATGCCGGTTTTGACGATTTGGTGGGCAAAAGCCCGGTAATGCAAAGACTTTTCGACTTGATTGAACGAGTTGCTGGAGGCGAGTCGAACATCGTCTTGTTCGGGGAAAGCGGAACCGGAAAAGAACTGGTTGCACGGAGCATTCACATCCGCAGTCGACGTAAAAAGAAGGCGTTCGTACCGGTGAATTGCGGCGCTTTCCCGGAGCATCTGTTTGAGAGCGAACTGTTCGGACATGAAAAAGGAGCATTCACCGGCGCCTATCAAAGAAAGCCCGGACTGCTTGAATATGCAAATGGAGGTACGTTTTTCCTGGATGAAATATGTGAATTGGCCTTGCCCATGCAGGTAAAATTATTGCGGATGCTGCAGGATAAAAAAATCCGCCACGTTGGCGGCAACAATGAGATTGATGTGAATGTCCGGTTAATTTCTGCATCGAATCAAAACCTGGAACGTGCTGTTGCCAAAGGCACGTTGCGGGAGGATTTGTACTACAGGCTCAATGTTATTTCCATTCTCATCCCGCCGTTGCGCGAACGGAAGCAGGACATCCTGCCGCTCTGCAATCACTTTCTTAAAAAATATGTCAAACGGACGCCTAAAACCATTCTCGGGTTTTCAGACGATGCGTTGCGGTGTCTTGAGAATTATCCCTGGCCCGGTAACGTGCGGGAATTGGAAAACGTCATCGAACGAGCGGTGACCCTTGCCACTACTGATTTAATTAATTTGTTTGATCTCCCGGATAACCTTGTTTGTAAAAAAAATCTGCTTCGTAACGTTGGAACAGACATGCCGCTGAAAACGGCCAAAAAAGAAATTATTGAGCAATTTGAAAAAGAGTATCTGGTGAAAATGCTCAAGAAACATGACGGTCATATCACCCGTGCTGCTGAAAGCAGTGGTATCGACCGGCGCACATTTCACCGTCTGCTCAACCGCTACGATATCAATGCCAAGGATTTACCAAACGGCTCTTTGTGACATATCCCCCTCATTTTTAACATCAGTTGTCTCGTTTTTATTACTAATTGTTAATTAAAGACTTAGCCTGCACTATTTTCTGTGTGTGGCAAAAATGCCTCATTACTCATTTTGAGTTCGGGTTTCCGACTAAATCGGGCTCTTTAAAGTTGTCTTGTAAGGGCAATAAAAACATTAAAATAGGCCATTTATAAAAAAGTATTATTTAAACTCTTTTTTGGAATAGGTCTTGCAGATGGCTGATTATATCATGTTGAGGTGAGAAATACGTTTCACACATTCATAACATTATTAAATGCAGGAGGTTTAAGATGAAATGTAAATGGTTAATGGTTTTTCTGTTGTTTGGAGTGTTGTTGCCGGGGGTTATTCTGGCACAATCTGATTTTGCTACCAGCCTGCACGGCACCCGGCAGGGCAAAACGACCTGGTATGAAGATCCTAATGGATTCATGCAGTTGACTCAGATTCCGATGGACTCGCTACCCTGTCTGGATTGTCATGCGAAGACCTTTGCCAATGGCGATACCGTTGATGCAGCGACGTATTCTCCGGATTGTGTGGATTGCCATGACTTTGCAAACAAAGGGACTGTTGTGGAACAAACAACCTGCCTCGGTTGTCACAGCCGTCAGGGGGCTGAGATCGGTTTGTCCGGAAACCCGAACCCGGATGTTGCTGCACGGTTTACAGATGTGCACCGGGCTGCCGGCATGGTGTGTACCGACTGTCACACCAAAAAAGAAATGCATGGCGATGGCGTCAGTTCCGCATCTATGAATGCGCCGGGAGCAACAGAAGTCTCATGCGACAACGAGGGTTGCCATCCCGCTGCAACACTGTCGAATATTGCCGAACACGCCCAGCACCTGGCTGACGTTTATTGCACGGCTTGTCACGTAAAGACCGTGGTGACCTGTTACAATTGTCACTTTGAAACGGAAGTACAGGCCCACAAAAAGCGTTTTTACGGGCCGCCGCCGATGAACGGTTTTGTGATGCTGGTGAATGGCGAAAAGCAAGGTAAAGTGACCACTGCTTCTTTTCAATCACTCACGTATCAGGACACGACTTTTTATGCAGTTGGCGGATTCAGTGGGCATACGATAACGGCAACAGGCCGGACGTGCACTGACTGCCACAACACGAGTCTTGTGCAGGACTACAAAACAACCGGCGAGATTCCGGTGGTGACCTGGGATGCAACTGAGGGCAAATTAAACACCACCCAGGGGGTCATTCCAGTACCTCCGGACTGGCAGACAGCATTGAAACTTGATTTTGTGAAATTCAAAGGGTCTCCTGAAGATCCGCTGGATAGTCCGGTGAATCCGGCTAATTGGGAATTTCTGAAAACCGGTGCCGACGCCAGTCACATGTTGTTTGCAACACCACTTACCGCAGATCAAATGTCTAAACTGTCGATGCCCGTGGCGGTTGCGGAAAGAATCGACCAGCTTCCAGATAAATTTGCACTCATTCAAAATTATCCGAATCCGTTTAATCCGGGAACGAATATTGAATTTCATCTGGCAAAAGCGACGACGGTCACGCTGACTATTTACAATCTTTTGGGTCAGAAAGTGCAAACGGTGCTGTTGGATAAGAGAATGAACGCCGGAGTCTACCGCATTCCTGTTTCAATGGTTGATGCCAGTAGCGGCGTTTATATTTACCGCATTGAAACACCGGAGTTTAAACAGACAAGGAAGATGACGTATTTGCGCTAAATAAAGGCGAGGCTAAAAAACAAGTCAGGGTGCGGCTTTCAGGGTAAGCGCCCTGACTTACTGGCTAATAGATTTCATAGTAGAAGCTTGATTGTTTGTCGATAGGTTGCAGAAGGGTTTTAACAGTGTCCCATTTCGTAAAATCCTTTTTAAAAAGTGATCATTAAAATTTTATGAGATGAAAATTTAAATCGAAAGGAGGTGAAGGAGAATTTTTTTTGTTTTTCAGATTCAGATGTAAAATTAATTAGTAAATTTATTGTTAAGGAGGTAACCCTGATGAACAGAAAAACTTTAATCGTTTTTTGTATGTTTTTCTTAAGTGTTAATTTTGCGTTTTCCCGGGACAACCCGTCAAGTTCGCTAAATGCAATTATGGTGAAAAATGCACCTGTAGTTGATGGTGTTGTGGATGATATATGGGCGAATGCTCCGGCATTAACCGTACCGCTTGGCGAGACGTTTGATATTCACGATCCCACCAGTATTTCCGACTGTGTTGGCTGCCATAAATATGATAGTAATGTGACCGTGACGTTAAAGTCAGTCTACACATCTGATCGTCTGTATATATTGGCGACGTGGCCGGATCCCACGGCGAGTTTTACGCGTGGTGGTGCGTGGTCGTTTGCCAATGGAACGTGGGAAAAGCCGAATTCAGACCAGTCAGAAGACCGGATGTCATTTTTATGGCCGATAGGTGCGATAACTGGGAATCCATTTAATACGGGTGGTTGTATGGCGAAGTGCCATAGCTATAATCCGACGGATACGGATCCTCATCAAAGCACTCATGGTATCGTTGATGATGCCTGGCTGGAGAGCGGTCGGGCAGATATGTGGCACAGCAAGGCAGGCCGCGGTACCGGTTATCTTTCTACCTCTGGTACCAATCTGACCATAGACGCGGCAACACATGAAGTAACCGGCGGTACGTTTTCGATGCTTGGTTTTGCCGATGATAAGTATGTAGATGTATGGCAGCCTGATTCAATAAATGGCGAAGATGGCGGTCGTTATGGTGATGCCGGAAGCAGCGCCTATTCGCACAATCGTATTGGTGACAAGTCACGTCCGAAATACATGGAGAAGTCACCGGTGGATTTTTCTGATGCGATGATATTGACTCAGGAAGAGATAGATGCGGGCGAAGTTGTTGGCGACGGTACAGCAGGTGTAAGCGATACAGACGCAGCGACCTACTGGCCGGTGTATGCCTCTTTGGATGCTATTGTACCGGAGCGGATACTTAGAACACCGGTGGGCAGCAGAGCTGATCTTGCTTTTGGTTCTGTTTGGACTAATGGTACGTGGAGCGCAGAGTTTGGCCGGGATCTTAATACTGGCACCGATGATGATGTCCAGTTTGATGTACAGAATGTCTATCCGTTCGGTATTGCAGAATTCGATAATGTCCGTCATGGCTATCAGCACAGAACATCGAAAATGTATACACTCAATTTCATTCCAGCGCAACCTGCAGAAGGTGAATTGTTTGTAAAAAAAGTAATGAATGCACCTGTAGTTGATGGTGTTGTGGATGATATATGGGCGAATGCTCCGGCATTAACCGTACCGCTTGGCGAGACGTTTGATATTCACGATCCCACCAGTATTTCCGACTGTGTTGGCTGCCATAAATATGATAGTAATGTGACCGTGACGTTAAAGTCAGTCTACACATCTGATCGTCTGTATATATTGGCGACGTGGCCGGATCCCACGGCGAGTTTTACGCGTGGTGGTGCGTGGTCGTTTGCCAATGGAACGTGGGAAAAGCCGAATTCAGACCAGTCAGAAGACCGGATGTCATTTTTATGGCCGATAGGTGCGATAACTGGGAATCCATTTAATACGGGTGGTTGTATGGCGAAGTGCCATAGCTATAATCCGACGGATACGGATCCTCATCAAAGCACTCATGGTATCGTTGATGATGCCTGGCTGGAGAGCGGTCGGGCAGATATGTGGCACAGCAAGGCAGGCCGCGGTACCGGTTATCTTTCTACCTCTGGTACCAATCTG
Source organism: uncultured Calditrichaceae bacterium (assembly GCA_964455375.1). Classification (GTDB taxonomy): domain Bacteria; phylum Zhuqueibacterota; class Zhuqueibacteria; order Oceanimicrobiales; family Oceanimicrobiaceae; genus CAYVXE01. Next base: position 22,681 of record CAYVXE010000018.1, on the reverse strand, counting down.
ACCATAGACGCGGCAACACATGAAGTAACCGGCGGTACGTTTTCGATGCTTGGTTTTGCCGATGATAAGTATGTAGATGTATGGCAGCCTGATTCAATAAATGGCGAAGATGGCGGTCGTTATGGTGATGCCGGAAGCAGCGCCTATTCGCACAATCGTATTGGTGACAAGTCACGTCCGAAATACATGGAGAAGTCACCGGTGGATTTTTCTGATGCGATGATATTGACTCAGGAAGAGATAGATGCGGGCGAAGTTGTTGGCGACGGTACAGCAGGTGTAAGCGATACAGACGCAGCGACCTACTGGCCGGTGTATGCCTCTTTGGATGCTATTGTACCGGAGCGGATACTTAGAACACCGGTGGGCAGCAGAGCTGATCTTGCTTTTGGTTCTGTTTGGACTAATGGTACGTGGAGCGCAGAGTTTGGCCGGGATCTTAATACTGGCACCGATGATGATGTCCAGTTTGATGTACAGAATGTCTATCCGTTCGGTATTGCAGAATTCGATAATGTCCGTCATGGCTATCAGCACAGAACATCGAAAATGTATACGATGCGATTTGACTTAAGTGTGAGTGTTGCTGATCAAACAGATGATATACCACAGAGTTTTAGTTTGATTCAAAATTATCCGAATCCGTTTAATCCGGGAACGAATATTGAATTTCATCTGGCAAAAGCGACGACGGTCACGCTGACTATTTACAATCTTTTGGGTCAGAAAGTGCAAACGGTGCTGTTGGATAAGAGAATGAACGCCGGAGTCTACCGCATTCCTGTTTCAATGGTTGATGCCAGTAGCGGCGTTTATATTTACCGCATTGAAACACCGGAGTTTAAACAGACAAAGAAGATGACGTATTTGCGCTAAAAAAACACCAGGTCAAAAATCAAGTCAGGGTGCTGTTTTCAGTGCAAACACCCTGACTTTTTTTATTGTTTGAGACATTTTTGTCACGATTTAAGTTGGTCGTTGTGAAAGCAATAAGAATTTGAATATTCACGAATTACAGCAGTATTGTATAAATGTAAATGAGACAAGCATGTCCCGGTTTTGGAGAGATCTGATTCGTTTTTAACCTATTGGAATGGATGCGAAATGTGAATTGTAAGAACTGTATAATCAATGGTTTAATAAATTCTTAAAAATATTCCATAATACAAATGGTACAATAGTTGTTAACGTTTTATCATTTATAGGAGAAACAGCGTGGGAAAAAAAGTGCTCATTTCGTGTAGAGATGAGAGCTGTCTGGCGTATTTGACGTCTATTCTAAACGGCGTGGATGTTCAAAACAAAATATTGCTGGATGATAGGGATCTTCTTCTTGAAATCCTCGAGCGGGATTATCCGGTTGTGATTTATGATCTGAATGATGATTGTGTTGATAATATCAAGATGGTCAAAATTATCAAAAAAATCAGACCGAAAATCGCCTTAATTGTCCTGTCGGGAGATTCATCTGAAGAGCTTGGGGGAAAAGTATTGCAGGAAGGGGTCAGCTATTACGGCGTGAAACCGGTGCATGCGGAAGCGCTCGTGAATGCTGTTGCAAACGCACTTAATCTGCATTATTCATAAACGAGCGTTTTGAGCAGAAAGGAAGACGGATGGTTGCGGCAATGAGTCCCGATGCTTTTTCGGGGCGGTCTCCGCAACCAGGGCAGTGTCGGGATAACCGTTTCACGTAACTCAGATGCTATTATCTTTGTGTGAATTTGTGAACCGTGTAGGTTAAATGATTTATTATGTGATAATTGATTTTTTCCTTGATTAATTTAATTCATTGGTTTAATTGACTAGAGACTACTCCACAGGTTTATTTTCACACTTTTGTCAACGTTAGTTTTTCCTACACTAAATTAAGGAGGCAGGGAATGTTCCTCAAAAAAATATTTATCGTTTGTGTGTACGTTGGTTTTTCGTCACTTTTGTACGGTCAAAATTGTATTGAATGCCATAAAAAAATTACACCAAATATTGTCTCCGACTGGCAGTTGAGTAAGCATAGTGAAAATGAGGTAGGTTGTGCTGTTTGTCACGGCGAGGATCATACGTCTGCCGATGATGTGGCGAAAGTAAATATTCCTACCCCGGAAACCTGTAACGATTGTCATGAAGATCAGGTAACTCAATTCAAAAACGGTAAGCACGCGTTTGCTTGGGCCGCACTGCAAGCAATGCCCACCACCCACATGATGCCCATGGCTTTAAATGAAGGTATGAAAGGGTGTGGCGGCTGTCACAAAATCGGTCTGAAAAGTGCCGACGATATTAAGAAATTAAAAGCCAGCGGTGGTGGCTTTGGCCTGGCTTCCTGTGATGCATGTCATACACGTCACACGTTTTCGAAAAAGGAAGCTCAGCAGCCGCAGGCCTGCCAAACGTGTCACATGGGTTTCGACCACCCACAGTGGGAAATGTATTCCACTTCGAAACATGGGGTGCGGTTTCTGCTGAAGCAAATGGGCGTCATTTCCGAGCACGCTGCGGCACCGACTTGTCAGACCTGCCACATGCAGAATGGTGATCATGCGGTAAATACCGCTTGGGGATTTCTTGCGGTACGGCTACCTTTGCCGGAAGACCCGCAGTGGAAAGCAGACCAGGTGACTATTTTGCAAGCCCTGGGTGTTTTAGACCCGGAAGGGAAACCGACCGCTCGCCTGGATGTGGTGAAAGCGGCCAATGTCGCCCGTTTGACCCAGGAAGATTTTGACAAAGAAAGACAAAAAATGCTCGCCGTATGCAGTGAGTGTCATTCGGAGAATTTTGCCAAAGATGAATTGCGAAAAGGCGACGACATGATAAAACAATCGGATCGTCTTTTGGCTCAGGCAATCCGCATCATCGCCGACCTGTACAAGGACGGCATTCTTGCAAAACCGGAAAGCTATACGTACGATTTTCCGGATTTACTGACCTTTCATGATGCGCCGACTGAAATCGAACAACGATTGTTTGAGATGCATCTTAAGCATCGCATGCGCACGTTCCAGGGTGCGTTTCACAACAACCCGGATTACACGCTCTGGTACGGCTGGAGTGAGATGATACGGGATTTGACGGCTATCAAGAACATGGCTGAAGATTTGCGGGCGAAAGCAAAATAATGCTTGATCAACATTAATGATGAAACATAAAGCTGAAACGATTAACAGGAATTCTTAAATGGTCATATCCAGCCTTGTCATCCATTGCAGTGCAGCGCAGTTTGCGTTTGTTAAAAATAAAATTTGCAAGATGGAGCATATCGATATCGTGGAAACCCATGCGTCTAAATTAGCTGTGGTGTTGGAAACGGAAAACACGGAAGACGCAGTGCTTCTGAGTGATACCATCAGAGGTCTCGATGGTGTGATCGATATGGAATTGGTTGCACATTTTTTTGAAGAAGAAGTTTTGGAAAACTCAGAAACGTCTTAACAAAATGAATGAATTTTAATTAAATGTAATTGGAAATGGAACAATCCATGAAAACAATAGACAGAAGACAGTTCTTAAAATCTACAGCCGGCTCAATCGCCGCGGCATCTTTGTTCTCCTCATGCGTGAGAGGGAAAGATGAACCGTTGAAACAAGCATCCGGTGGTGAAAAAGATCAACTCGGCATTGTGTGGGATAAGTCTGTGTGCCGTTTCTGCGGAACAGGTTGCGGCGTCCTGGTGGGACGAAAAGAAGGAAAGGTCGTTGCCACCAAGGGTGATCCTGAATGCTGGTCTAACAAAGGATTGAATTGTATTAAAGGGTATTTTCTGGCAAAAATTCTCTATGGTAAGGATCGTTTGACCACGCCGCTCATTCGTAAAAACGGCAAGTTGACCGAAGCCACCTGGGATGAAGCCCTGGATCTCATCGCTTCAAAATTTGAGACAATTTTAAAAGAACAAGGCTCCGACGCCGTTGCCATGTTTGGTTCCGGCCAATGGACGATCTTCGAGGGCTACGCTGGTTCTAAGTTTATGAAAGCGGGTTTGGGTTTCATTTCCAAAGATGGGGTTGGATCAAACAATCTGGAACCAAATGCCCGCATGTGTATGGCGAGCGCCGTGGCTGCATTCATGCGGACGTTTCAGTCGGATGAACCCATGGGCAGTTATGAAGACATTGAACACGCCGATACCTTCTTTACCTGGGGCGCCAATATGGCGGAAATGCATCCGGTACTTTTTTCACGTATCATGGATACGAAGTTAAAAAATCCTGATCAGGTGAAGCTTGTGGATTTGGGGACGCAATTTACACGCGTTTCCGAAGAGGCGGATTTGTTTCTGGAATTCCGCCCGCAAACGGATCTGGCTATTGCCAACTATTTTGCAAATTATATTATTCAACATAAATTGTATGACAAAGATTTTATTGATGCCAATGTGGTTTTCAAGAAAGGAGAAACCAACATTGGCTACGGTTTAAAAGATGCCGGCGCCGACATCCCTAAAACTGCCGGAAAAATGTATCCCATGTCGTTCAGTAAGTACAAGAAATTTGTTGCCAAATATACAGCGCGTTACGTGTCGAAGCTTTCCGGTGTGCCGGTAAAAAAATTACGTGAGGCGGCGAAACTGATTTCTGATCCGGAACGAAAAGTAGTCTCTTATTGGACCATGGGTTTTAACCAGCACACGCGCGGTACCTGGGTTAATCATCTGGTTTACAATATTCATTTACTGACCGGCAAAATCTCCAAGCCCGGGATGGGACCATTTTCACTGACCGGACAGCCCAGCGCTTGTGGTACTGCAAGGGAAGTAGGTACGTTTGCGCATCGTCTGCCCGCTGATTTAGTGGTGAAAAATCCAGCGCATCGCAAAAAAGCAGCAGAAATCTGGAAGATTCCGGTTGAAAAAATCAATCCGAAACCCGGTTATCATACGGTAGAGATGTTCAGGGCAATAGACAATGGCAAGATCAAGTTGTTATGGACACAGGTGAGTAACCCTTTTCAATCCATGCCCCATCTTAACCGCTATCGCAAGGCGGCCGAGGAGCGGGATGTTTTCATTATTGCATCGGATGTTTACCCCACCCGCACCACCGAGGTTGCCGACGTTGTTTTGCCATCCGCCATGTGGACTGAAAAGGAAGGCGCCTACGGCAATGCGGAACGTCGCACCCAGCACTGGGATAAAATCGTTGATCCTCCCGGGCAAGCAAAAACAGAAATATGGCAGATGTGGCAAGTAGCCAGGCGACTCAAAATTGATGAAACCAGAACCATGGCGGATGTTATTTATAATTATGACCCTGAAAATTATTATAAGGAACTGTGGGAAGAATACCGCAGTTTCGGTTTGGGAATGGGAAAAGATTTGGCGCCTTATGACGTTCTTCGTAGTCGGCATGGCGTTGTCTGGCCTTACGTTCATAAGAAAAAGACGGTAAACAAGAAAGAGGATTTCGACGACATCTGGGCAAATCTCCAGCGCCCTGAAGCTAAAGATGATGAAGATTTCGTTTCGGTAAAATGGCGCTACAATGCAACGTATGACCCGTACGCCGCCAAGTTTCTCAAAGACCACCCGGAACGTAAACACAAAGACGGCGTCGTGTTTTATAAAGCGTCTAAGAATGATTATCGTGCGACGGTTTTAGCTGTTCCTTATGAACCGGCGGCCGAAGAACCGGATGCGGACTATCCTTTCTGGTTGTGTACCGGCCGGGTTCTTGAACACTGGCACACCGGCACCATGACCATGCGGGTACCTGAGCTTCGACGGGCAATGCCACGGGCTGTAGTCAATATTAATCCTGAAGATGCTAAAAAGTTTGGGATTAAGCGTGGGGATCTGGTTCGGGTGAAATCCCGGCGTGGTGACGTTGTTTTTCCCGCATCTATTAACGGCAGGACTATCCCGGCTAAAGGCAATGTCTTTATTCCCTTTTATGACGAAACCAGGATGGTGAATGAAATCACGCTCGATGCATATTGTCCGATTTCCAAACAGCCGGATTATAAAAAGTGTGCCGTTCAGATTGAGAAGGTTGGTTGAGGATAGATAGCTCAAGGGAGCAGAATTAAAGTGCTTCCTGTGTGGCCCCGATGTTTTTTGGTTACTGATGGAACTGAATTCAGGTTAAGGTGATTTTTTTTGGATCGACGGGAATTTATTAAAAAAGGGATGGCGGTTACAGCAATAGGTGGCGCCGGCGGGTTTTCTTTACTGCAATTTTTAAACAGCCGTCATGGAACAGTCTTCCGGCCGCCCGGTGCTTTACCTGAGGAAGAATTCCTGGCTGCCTGCATTCGCTGTGCGAAATGTATTCCGGCATGTCCTTATGATACGCTTATATTGGGCAGTTCAAAAGATGGCCGCAGCAGTGGGACGCCTTATATTGAATTCCGGGAGACACCGTGCTATATGTGTGAAGATTTACCATGCATTGCCGCCTGTCCCACGGATGCGTTAGACCATTCGTTGACGGACGTAACGAAAGCGAATATTGGCACAGCCGTTATTACAGACCGGGAGGCGTGCCTTTCACTGAATGGCATCAGATGCGAAATATGCTATCGGGTTTGTCCGGTCATCGATAAAGCGATTACCTTACAAAAGCATGAACAGGCAGTCACCAGGCGCCATACCGTTTTTGAGCCCGTCATCCATAAAGATTATTGCACGGGATGCGGAATTTGCGAGAATGCCTGCCCGTTGGATGAACCGGCCATTACAGTTATCACATCTCAGCGTGGCAATAAATCCGGGCATTATTTTTTCCTCAATCAACAGGCCGGTTGATGATTGGATGGCTTAAAAATAATAAATGGAAATTCATACGCAGGTTGGTGCAAAGCAGTGTGCTGTTTGTGCTGGTTTCACCTGTATTGGGGTTGCATATTTTCAAAGGAAGTTTGATATCAGGTGAGTTCTTTGGAATTTCTCTAACAGACCCGCTGGCAGCAATTGATTTTATGCTTGCTTCAAAAAGCGTGTACGTGCCGCTGTTACTCGGTGCATTGCTAATTTTGGTCTTTTATTTTGTTGTGGGCGGCAGGGTCTTTTGTGGCTGGGTTTGTCCGGTTTTTCTGTTAACGGAAGCTGCAGAAAAACTGCACAAACGTTTAACAGTTTTTAACCATAAGCCGTCATCGAATCAGAAATACTGGGTGCTCGGAATTGTGCTTTTTCTGAGTTTCGTGACATCGAAGCCGGTTTTCGAGATGGTTTCACCCATCGGCATCTTAAGTCAAAATATCAGCCAGGGCTTGGACTACCAGGGCGCCGTATTCGGCAGGGAGTTAGCGTTGGAATCCGGGAAAGCCTACGGCAACGTCAAAGCGGATATTTTAGCAGACCGGGTTGAAAAATGGCGCTTTGTGTTTAACAGGTCGTTATGGATTATCCTGACGATTTTTCTAATCGATGTTTTTGTGACGAGAGGTTGGTGGTGCAAATACACCTGCCCGGTTGGTGCGTTCTATTCGCTGGTAGGAAGGCGTTCACCAACCAAAATAAAGATCGATCATACTGCCTGCGATAATTGCGGTCTCTGTTTTCAGGTTTGTTTTGTTCAGGAAGTTCTTGTGGCGCCGGTGCAAGGCAATACTGATTGGGTCGTAGACGGCGTTTGCACAAATTGTTTGAACTGTGTGGATGTTTGCCCTGAAAAAGCATTGAAACTTGGAATTAAATTAAAATAGGAGTGAAAAATGTTGCCGAAAATTATGTCTCTATTCGTTGTATTGTTTGTCTTAATTGGATGTGAGCAAAACGTCAAAGTGTCGGACAAGCCATTAACGGCAGCAGATAGCTTGAATTTAAAGTTAGTCACTCAGGCGCAGGTTGCATCTTTTGGCGCGCCACCGATGATTCCTCAAGACCATCCGGTTGTTATTGGTGAAGATATCAATCCGTCACAAAATGGCGGTGAAAGCTGCCTTGAATGTCATCACAATAGTGACATGGCAGATGACGTTACACAAACGAAGCATCCGGAGCGCAACAACTGTTTGCAGTGTCACATTCCGGTAAAAGAGGAAACAGCGACTGCAAATGATTTTCAAGTTGATAACACATTTCAAAAATATGAACCTAAATAGTTGAAAATTGGATAATGATTTCACGTAAGGAATTTTTACGCACGTCTTTTAAGGCTGTCTTCGGTCAGGTTGCTGAGATCATTGATACGCACATACCGGCAGAGATGAAAGAGGTGCAAAGCAACCTTTTTCCTCCCGGAGCCGTACCGAATTTTTCTGAAGCGTGCACTTCTTGTGGCGCCTGCGTATCCGCCTGTCCGGCGGATGCGATTCAGGTACAGGTTAATCAAACGAATGGTAAAGAATTACCGGTGATTGTCCCTTCCCGGCGTGCCTGTGTCATGTGTGATGATAGGTCTTGCATCAAGGTTTGTGAAGACGAAGCCCTGTTGTTTCCTGACAACAAGGGGTTTCCGCACATTGGGCTTGCAGTCATTCGGGAAGATATTTGTCTGGCCTATACCGGTAGTCAATGTATGACCTGCTTCGATGCCTGTCCCCTCAAGCGACAGGCTATCCAATTAAAGCTGGGGAAGCCGGTGATTATTGAAGAGAGTTGCACCGGCTGCGGCATTTGTGAGCAGGAATGTGTTTTGACGACAATGAAAGGAGTGGAGATTGTTCCTGTTTGAATTGAATTTGAGCTTCCGGGAAATCCTGTATTGAAGGGTTTTGAAGAAAGAGGGTAAAAATTATGATAATCGAGAGAGGTAGGTATGAAATCCAAAGAAAGTATTAGAAACAGTCAAACCCCGGAGATACCGCGCCGGAGATTTGTGAACTTCATTTTGGGTGGCGGGATTCTGACGACGGTGGGGTCAATTTTTGTTCCTCTGATCAACTTTGTCCTTCCGCCTAAAAAACAAGAGGCAGTGCAGAGTAGTGTTGTGGCAGCAAAGGTGGGAGACCTGTCACTCAACTCCGGTAAGGTTTTTCGTTTTGGCACGAAACCCGGTATTTTAATTCATACTCAGCAAGATGAGTATGTGGCATTTTCAGCGATTTGCACGCATCTCCAGTGTACGGTACAATACCGGAAGGATTTCAAACATATTTGGTGTGCATGCCACAACGGTCATTATGATTTAACCGGGAAAAATATTTCCGGACCGCCGCCACGTCCACTCGAAGCTTATAAAGTTGATCTGCGAGGTGATGATATTGTGGTTTCAAAAATAGCGTAAGTTTGTTCATTGTTTACAAATTTGGAAAAAAATTATGGGAAACTCAATGACTGATACAAAAACGGACGTACCGGAGAATGCAAACGGTAAATCTAGTTCACGTGTTTTAAATTGGTTGCGGGAGCGTTATGATCTCAGCGCTTTGGAACATCTTATTCAGGAAAAAGAAATTCCGCTCCACCGCCACAGCCTGTGGTACTATTTAGGTGGTATTACGCTTTTTTTCTTTTCAATTCAGGTTGTTACCGGTATCCTGTTGTTGCTTTATTACAAACCGACTGCACAATCTGCATTTGAGAGCGTGCAATTCATTATGACGGAAGTAAGGTTCGGCTGGCTCATCCGTTCCATCCACAGTTGGTCGGCTAATCTAATGATTGCAGCGGCGTTTATTCACATGTTCAGTGTCTTTTTTATGAAATCGTATCGCAAGCCAAGGGAGTTGACCTGGGTCAGCGGTGTGTTGCTGCTCTTTTTAGCGCTTGGTTTTGGTTTTTCAGGCTATTTGCTACCGTGGAACGAACTCGCTTTTTTTGCAACGAAAGTGGGAACTGAAATCATTGCCGTGCTCCCTGTTGTGGGTGGTTTTTTACTGAAATTTTTGCGTGGTGGTGAAGAAGTGACCGGCGCCACATTAACTCGATTCTTCGGGATTCATGTGGCCATTTTGCCTATGATTACCGCCTTGTTGTTAATGATGCATCTTATCGCTGTACAAAAACAAGGTATGAGCATGCCAATAGAAATGGAAAAGAAAAAATACCAATTAAAATATATGCCTTTCTTTCCTAATTTTCTGGTGCGTGACCTGTTGGGCTGGATCATCGCTTTGGGCTGTTTGGTTGCCATCGCAGCAATTTTTCCATGGGAACTTGGCGTAAAGGCGGATCCGTTTGCCTCTGCACCTGCCGGTATTCGCCCTGAGTGGTATTTTGTGTTCATGTTTCAAACGCTCAAATATATCCCTGGAAAAATTCTTTTTATGGATGGTGAAATTCTTGGCGCTATGGGGTTTGGCATAGCCGCACTTCTTATGATTTTCGTGCCATTTCTGGATCGAAAAGCAAGTCAGGGAAAGAGTAGCAAGCTGTTTACGGTATTCGGTATTATCGCGCTTGCTTACATTGGAATCATAACGATCATTTCTTACGCGATGCCTCAGACATTTTAAATTAGAAGAGGAAATTTGAGATGCTAAAGACGAAAATATTTATTTTAATGCTGTGGGTTGCTTTTGGTGGGGTTACAACAATATTTGCTCAACAAGGAGATAAACCCTCTCTGCAAAATAGTTGTATATCGTGTCATCTGGAAATGGGTGACGAATTAGCTGTACCGGTTGAAGGGCTTAAAAATGATGTTCATGCAGAGGTGGGATTGTCCTGTGCAGATTGCCACGGCGGCGACCCGACGGTGGGTTTTGATGGTGACATGGAAGCCTCAATGGATCCGGCAAAAGGGTATATCGGTGCACCGAAACGACCCGATATTCCTAAGTTTTGCGCCAGATGTCATAGTGATCCAAACTACATGCGCAGGTTTAATCCGCGGCTGCAAACTGACCAGTATGAACGTTATCAAACCAGTGTGCATGGCAAACGATTGCGCAAAGGAGACACGAAAGTCGCTACCTGTGTCGACTGTCATAGCGTTCACGGCATTCGAAAACCAAACGACTCACGATCATCGGTTTATCCGTTGAATGTTCCTGAAACATGTGGAAAATGTCACGCCAATGCGGAGTACATGAAACCGTATAATATTCCCACAGACCAGGTAGAGGAATATAAACAGAGTGTTCATGGAATTGATTTGTTGCAAAAAGGAGATCTGGCTGCCCCCGCTTGCAACGATTGTCATGGAAATCATGGTGCCTCTCCTCCCGGAGCGCCATCTATTGCATTCATTTGCGGGCAGTGCCATTTGAACAATAGCGAACTCTTCTTGAAAAGTCCGCATCGTCAGGCATTTGCTGAACAGGATATTCCTGAATGTGAAGCATGTCATGGAAATCATAAAATTTTGCATCCATCCGATGACCTGCTCGGTGTGGGGGCCCAGAGTATTTGCGTCGATTGCCATGATGAGGGCTCCAAAGGGTATAAAGCCGCGGTGGCAATGCATAATGATATTCGCGCATTGAAAGCAAAGATATCTTTTGCCGACAGTTTGGTGCAAAAAGCTGAACGAGCCGGCATGCAGATAACGGAAGCCCAATTTCAATTAAAAGATGCAAACGATGCCCTGATTAAATCCCGGACCATGGTACACAGTTTCTCGGTAGACAAAGAAAAAGAATCGACGGTTGCCGGTTTGAAGTCGGTTAACGAAGCGATTGTCGGAGGTGAAAAAGCTTTAAAGGATTTGCAATTCCGTCGGAAAGGACTGGCAGTGTCCATTGTTTTTATTGCTATTCTTGCCCTTGGACTCTATTTAAAAATAAAAGAATTAGATAAAAAACATCCGAGCAGAACACTCTCTTAATACCGTAGTGAGTCTTGAAGTCGTAAATTTTAAATAGGTTCTGAGAAAAGGGAAAAATCGTGGGAACCGAAAACAGCGAATTAAACTCTGATATAAAGAAGATTTTTGCCCTGTTGTCGCATCTTGAGTCCCGGATTGCCGCGCTTGAAAGGTCGGTTACGACAACCATAGAGGAAAAATCAACAAGCCCATTTCCAAAAGAAAATGCCCAGGGCAACCGCGATCATTTTGTTGAAAAAAAATCCGCGTCAGCGGTTTCCCTTGAGTATAAAATTGGTGAATTTTGGCTGGCGCAGGTGGGTTCGGTGGTTTTACTTTTAGGACTTGCCTTTTTAATCAGTTATCCGTTTAAAACGCTTCCGCCAATTCTGATCACCGCGTTAGGTTATGTTTCAGTGGCGCTGGTTTTCGGTCTGTCAAAATACTGGAAGAAAAATTTTCAGTACCTTTCCCGAATACTTTTTGGCGGCGGCTTATTTTTACTTTACTTTACTACGCTAAGGTTACATTTTTTCACCGCAAATCCACTCATCGCCAGTAAATCTGTGGGCATAGCGGCTGTGGTTGTCATATTGTTTGTTCTGCTTTATGTGGTGAATAAACAGAAAAATGAAATGCTTACCGGTCTGGTGATTTTTCTGTGTTTAAGTACCGCACTAATCATCGACGCAGGCCACTTTACCCTGGCAACCATTGCCGTGTCATCAGCGATTACCTCTTATTTTGTCATTCGCAATAACTGGAATGCTCTTTTTGTCACCGGTTTGTTGATGACTTATCTGGCGCATTTAATTTGGTTATTCAATACGCCTGTTCTTGGAAGAGCATTGCATTTTGTGCCGGAACATCATTTTAATCTGTTTTATTCTTTCGTGTACTTAGCGTGTTTCTCCTGTGCGAACTTGTGGCGGGACAAAGAGTCATACACCGATTTTTTTGAAATGTCCCTGGCAACACTAAACGGGTTCGGTTTTTTGCTGTTAAATGCGCTCGTTATAATTAAATATTTTGAGTCGCAAATTCCATTTTATTTCTTGTTGAGCACTGTGATGTTGCTGTCGGTAGCAGTGTTGCGCTGGATGTATCATGGTAGTAAATATGCGTCAGCTATGTATGCATGCCTTGGTTTTATGGCTTTGAGTATTGCAATTTTTTCGGAATTTAGTCGTCCGGACTATTTTATTTGGCTGAGCTGGCAAAGTTTGTTGGTTATTTCAACGGCGCTCTGGTTTCGTTCACGAATTATTATTGTTGTGAATATATTTATATATTTGGGTATTTTCCTGGCATATTTGCAGTTGGCCACCTCCAACGGTTTTGTAAATGTGAGCTATGCTCTTGTGGCATTGATTAGTGCGAGAGTTTTAAATTGGCAGAAGGAGCAATTAAATTTAAAAACAGATTTAATTCGAAATGCCTATCTGGTTTCGACTTTCATCATTGTATTGTATGGATTGTACCACGCAGTGCCGGAAAACTATATCAGTCTTTCGTGGCTGGGGGCTGCTATTTTCTATTTTATTATGAGTGTCATTTTGCATAACATTAAATATCGTTGGATGGCTATTTTAACGATTTTGGCCATGCTGATGTACGTTATTTTTATCGATATGTCAAAACTCGGCGCGGAGTACAGGATTTTACTTTTTGTGGCCACAGGTATTATTTTATTGGCTGTTTCATTTATTTATTCAAAACATAAGAAGAAATTTTTTTGAGGGCCACAGGAAAAAATAAGTTAGTGTTTGATCGAAAACGCCCTTTCTGTCTGGTTATTTCTGCCCGGCAGGCGGTGGAGAAATCTGGCAAAGTGTGATATCTTTCATGTAAGAATGTGTTTTATCAAGAGATATCAATGTGCTGACAGATTTCTTACTGGGCAGCAGCCGGATTTGGAATGATACCTTTTGTAAACGAGTGCATATTTTCGGTCAGTCTCTATTTGTGTGCATTCGGTTGATTTTTCTTGTTTCTTAATTTTAAGACTTTATTTTATGGAGAGTTTGTAAAGCGGGTATAAACGAAAAAATGGAAAAGTATTCCTGGATTATGATGAGAATAAAAAACTATGTCATTTTTGTATTGATGGGCTTATTGTTTGCGGTCTTGTTTAATAGATGTAGTGATTTGGAAAAACCAATTCCGGCAAATCAAGCACCTGTGTTGGAAGCTCATCCCGATGGTTGGCTTGATGCGAATTCGGCGAATTTTCACGGTCTCTTTATTCGAAACAGTCAATGGGATTTGGCTAATTGTAAGCAATGTCACGGTGAAGATTACACAGGAGGTATTGCGAAGACCTCCTGTATAACCTGCCATCCTGCAACACCGGAGGATTGTGTCGTTTGCCACGGTGGGACAGACAATCAGACCGGCGCACCGCCGGAAGATATAGATGGCGACATCAATGAAACGGCGCCGGGTGTGGGTGCGCATACGGCGCATTTAGAAGAAGATAGATTTAATTCCGGTATTCCATGCGCCTCTTGCCACGTGGTGCCGGCTGCTTTTGATGTCCCCGGGCATACGGACTCGGAACTTCCGGCTGAAGTTACCTTCAGTGGTTTGGCTCTCGCGGACAGTGCAAATCCGAATTTCAATGCTGCAGGACCCTCATGTACAAATGCGTATTGCCACGGAAACTGGAAGCTGGCAAAATCACAATCCAATTCATCTTTCATTTATGTGGCAGATTTTATTGAAGGTAATAATTCTTCCCCGATGTGGACGGACGCGGCATCTGTTGCCTGTGGTACCTGCCACGGATTGCCACCAACCGGGCATACCCCTTTTACGCTGGATCAATGTACCAATTGTCATACAACCGTTGTTGATGGCAATGGCGTGATTATTGACAAAGCAAAACATATCAACGGAAATGTCAATGTGTTTGGACAGGAATATCCGATGTTTTAGTTAGTTCGGATCATTATAATGGCATAATTAACAATTAAAGAGGAGTCAGTCATGAGGAAATTGTTGTCTTTAACTTTTATTTTACTGATGGGTATGATGTTTTCAAATTTACAGGCACAAACGAAAAAAGCAGCTGTTTATGGCGGCGTGAAAACGTGCAAGGCATGTCACATGACAAAAAAATCTGGTGCGCAGTATAAAATTTGGAAAGCCTCCAAGCATGCAAAAGCATTTGAAACATTAAAGGGTGAAGAAGCCTTGGCCATCGCCAAAAAGAAGGGGATTGCCGATCCGTCTAAATCCGACAAATGTTTGAAATGTCACGTAACTGCTTTCGGCGTAGATGTTAAATTAAAGGGACCAAAATTGACCATGGAAGAAGGGATTAGTTGTGAGGCATGTCATGGTGCAGGTTCTAACTACAAAAGTCGTAAGACCATGAAGGCAATCACCGCCGGAACCCTCAAGCCTGCCGATTACGGTTTAACGCTTCCCGATGAAAAATCTTGTGTAACATGCCATAATGAAGAGAGCCCGAAGTACAAAAAGTTTGTATTTAAGGAAATGGTTGCAAAAATTGCGCACCCAATTCCGAAGAAATAAGCTTTAAGTTATGTTGAAATCAAGGCCGGAGGCAACCGCCTCCGGTTTTTATATGAATTGTTCGAGTCCACTGTAGAAATATGAAAATGAAGAAACGACTTCCGAGTGCAGTATATAATCCTATTAGTGCGTTAGGCGCGGCATTAGCGCTGGTCAGTTTTTGTACGATATTGTTTTTAGTCCTTTTGGACGCTTTTAGCCAACATACCGCTCCTTATATGGGAATTTTGGTATTTATTGTGATTCCGGTTTTTTTAATATTTGGATTAATTCTTATCCCAATAGGGATGATTATTGAGCGTAAACGCCGTTTAAAATTAGAAAAAGGAGAATTGCCAAAAGCCTTTTATGTCGATCTGGGAAAAAAATCGCACCGGCTGGCTGTAACAATATTTCTGATTGGCACTTCAATTTTCCTGCTTGCAACTGCGGTTGGCAGTTATCAGGCATACGAATTTACTGAATCCGTAACGTTCTGCGGTCAAATTTGTCACACAGTTATGAAACCTGAATATACCGCCTATCAGAATTCACCGCATGCCAGGGTCACCTGTGCAGAGTGTCATGTGGGAGCCGGGGCAGGCTGGTATGTCCAGTCGAAATTATCCGGTGCTTACCAGGTTTATTCGGCGCTGTTTAATAAATATCCCAAACCGATACCGACTCCAATTAAAAATTTGCGGCCTGCAAGGGAAACCTGTGAGCAATGTCACTGGCCCGATAAGTTTCACGGTTCCACAGAAAAATTAATTAATCATTATCTGGCTGATGAAGAAAACACAGCATGGCCCATCCGTATGCTCATTAAAACGGGTGGCGGCGATAGAGAAACAGGAAAAGCAATCGGTATTCATTGGCATTTAAACCTTGACAATCAAATAGACTATATTGCTACTGACGATAAAAGACAGGACATCCCCTGGGTGCGGGTTCGGGACAGGAACGGAAAAGAGCGCATATTTATCAGTCAGGATGAACCAATTGAACCTGATTCTGTTGCCAACTATGAAATGCGAACGATGGATTGTATTGATTGCCACAACCGTCCGGCCCATAATTATCTCTCGCCCGATAAAACCGTGGAGCAGGCCATTACAGCTAACAAAATTGACCGGACGTTACCGTCCGTTAAACAATTTGCCATCGAATCGTTGATTGAGGATTATTCAACCACGGATTCGGCAATGATTGGAATTGCTGAGCATGTTAAGCAGGCATACGAGGATGAATTCCCGGAAATTGCTGAGTCCCGTGCGGCTGACATCGATACAACCATCGTGCAAGTGCAGCGGATTTACCGAAACAACTTTTTCCCGGAGATGAAAGTAAGGTGGGATGAATATCCGGAAAATATCGGGCATTTTGCGAATTCAGGCTGCTTTCGCTGCCACGATGGGAATCATGTAAGTGAAACCGGAGAGGTCATTACACATGATTGTAACAGTTGCCATAGTATCCTGTCACAAGGGAATGACGGTGATGCGAAAGTGGTCGATCTCGACGGGTTGGAATTCAAACATCCGGTGGATATTGATGAAGCGTGGCGCGAGACGCCTTGCAGTGAATGTCATACCGGAACGTCACAGTTGTAGCATCAGATGTGTACAGCCAATAGACCTTTTATTTAAATTCTAAGTAATTGTATGGAGATGAAAAATATTTTTAAATTCGTTCTTGTGGCTTTGATTGTTTGTCCGGGTTTTACTTATTCGCAGTCTGTAAACGCACGGTTTTCCACGTCTTTTTACACATGGAAACGCTATCTTTCAGAGACGAAATCACAAAATCATTTTCGGATTTATCAGACGGCACAACTCACTTTGGGACAGATGGCGAACAATAAATTGTCATTCCATTTTAACGGATTGGCCTCTCAGGATATCGCCAGAGATGCAGACCAGGATCCCATCCCCCGCGTTTACAGTGCTTATTTCCAATGGCATGAGAGAAAAGGTATTCTGCGCAAAGTGAGGGTCGGTCGCCAACGGATTTATTCGGGGGTGGTTTACGGCAGTATTGATGGCGTTGACGTGTCGTTACGGGCCGGAAAAAAGTTTACGTTTGGTGGTTTTGTCGGGTTTTTGGTTCCCGTTGTCAATGAGGTGGCTATTACCACGTGGGATGACGCACACGCATTTGGATTTCGCGCCGGCGCCAAAAATCTTTTCGGGACAAAAGTATTGCTGAGCTTCATAAAACGGGACAGACGACCGGTGGCTTATTCTGCACCGGGACGGTACACACAAAAAATTATCAGGACTGAAAGCCGCGAACAAACCCTGGCCGGACTCGACTTATATCGTTCATTGACAAAATGGGTTAGTGCGTACGGTCGACTCGATTTCGATGTGGAACAACGGCATGTACGAAAAGGGCAGGTGGAGCTAAAGTTCAAAGCAACAGACAGGTTGGATGTTGCCGCTGAATTCCTGCACCGGGCTCCGTTCATAGACGCAAACTCAATTTTTTCTGTTTTTAATCAGAAGAACACACAGGACTATGGTTTTAGAGCAAATTACCGTATCAATCAAACCTGGTTTGTAAACGGTAATTTCGGATTTATAAATTACGATGGTGACGAAACCGTGCGCTTTAGTTTGGGCGTGCGCAATAAATACGGATCGTTTGGCTATAATTTTCGCAGAGGTTACGGCGGTGAAAATAATGGGGTCTATGCGGCAGCTAATTATCCTTTGACGGACAAACTGGGTCTCACTGCCAGCACCGGGTTTGCCCGCTACGGTTTGTTTAATGAAAACAGTGACAATTCTACCTCTTTGACCGGCAGCCTGGGCGTGAACTACCGGCCTGGAAAACATTTTTCATTGGATATCATTGGCCAGGGAGCGCGCAATAAATTCTTCAATAATGATTTCAGAATTTTTGCGAAAGCCAATTATTGGGCATTTAAAATCCATTAATTTATTAAGTTTTTTTGTAAAGAAACGGAACTCATGAATAAAAAATATTGGTTTGCCGGTTTTGTCATCATTTTATTGTTCAGCTTAAATGGACGTTCATTTTCTCAGCAAAAATTTGATAAGCTCATAAAGTTTTCACATAAATTCCATGTAACGGAAGCGGAAGCCTTCTGTACCGACTGTCATGCCAGTGCTGAGACCAGTGTGACTTCCACAGACGATCTCTTCCCTGATATGGAAAGATGTGGCTATTGCCATGACGTTGATTCCGAGGACAATTGTACAAAATGTCATATTGGAGAAGAAGAAAATTGGCAGGCATTACCACGCCCTCAAAAAACATTACGTTTTAATCATAAATTGCATGTGGGCATGAAAGATATAAAATGCCAAACCTGCCACAGAGATATAGAAAAAGTCGATTTTGCCACTAAAAAGAATCTTCCGGAGATGCAGGTTTGTTCCCAATGCCATAACAATGTGCAGGCTCCTCTGGAATGCACCAATTGCCATACCAGCACCTTGAATTTACGCCCGCAAGATCACACGGCAGATTATATGGTGACACATAAAAATGTCGCTCGATTTGGCGAGGAGGAATGTGCGGTTTGTCACACAGACAACGATTGCGCTGAATGCCATGAGGGCGCTTCTCTTTTCACCACCACCTCCGGTTCAAACAAAGACATTCAGACACCGTTTTATCCGTCCGGCATAGGCACCAAGGGGTTAGTTGTTACACGGGTTCATGAATTGAACTTCCGTTTTACGCATCCTTTGGAAGCACAGGGACGAACCCAGGAGTGTGCCGTCTGTCATGAAACCAACAACTTCTGCCAGAGTTGCCATGAGTCCGAGGGCGTCGATGTGGCCGGCAAACCGCTGTGGCACGGCGGGCCGGACTGGGGGGCGCTGGCCGGTGTTGTGGGTACCGGTGGTGGTCGGCATGCGGAACTGGCAAAGCGTGATATCGAAAGTTGCGCCGGATGTCACAGTACGCAGGGAGACGATCCTACCTGCTTGTTGTGTCATACGGATTTCGACGGTGTGCTTGGCACCAACCCCAAAACCCACGAAGGCGGGTTTAAAAATCGATTCGGCGAAGGCTCCAGCTACCATGATGACGACACGGCTGTTTGTTTTTCCTGTCATACAGATACAAACCAGGCAGGGGTTGGATTCTGCGGCTATTGTCACGGCCCAAAAGACAACTGATACGATTTTAGATGAAAAAAGAGTGCACTAAATAACCTTGCGAAGGTTTCAAACCTTCGCAAGGTTTTGTTCTACAGAAAATCCCGATGAGCAAACCCTTTGCTCAAAACCAGATCTACCATGTCTACAACCGGGGCTGTAATAAATAGAATATTTTCTTCAGCGAGAGACGTTATCTATATCTTCTCCGCGAGATAAAGGCGGGTTAAAGAAAATACGGTGTCGGCGTGCTTGCCTATTGCCTCATAACAAATCACTACCATTTTCTTTGCGCGCCCTTGCCACACAAGACTAAAAAATCGTGTGGCACGTGCCTTCAGGCCGTGTTTAGCTTGTAAGGTCATGTTTCGTGTTCCGCTTGAAATCAGAGGGTACCGGCACGGCTCAACGACGCGGAAAATTCTTAACGTCTATCACAAATGTCCGGTTATGTGCGATATGAATTAGATTTATGTTCTTCAACTTCATGTTTAGGAATGCTGCTTCTTTTGCTATTGACTTATTTCGAAGTCAGGGGTCGTCTAAAATGCTCCGATTTGTCATTCCGATCCGGCAGTTGCCAGAGAGGGATCTGGTGAGGCATTAATCATGATACCTTATAAAAACAGACACTTATGTCACGCTCTGTCTCAGGCTCAGATTTCTCCTCAGGCTTCCGCCTGATTCGAAATGACAACGTTTTTTGACTTTTGGGACAGCCCCAAGTGTTGCGGGGCAGTCTCCCTTTGAAGGGGGATTTAGGGGGATGTCATAACCAAATGCCATTGCCTAAACTTGCCCCGCACACTGATGAACGTATATAATATCTGACACCTGTCAATGCCATTATTTCAGCAATTTTTGCTGCAGAAGTTAATTTATGTTGAGTAGTCCCGGTGCGGCAAAGCCGCAAAATTGTTAGCCACTGATTAACCCGGATTGACACGGATAAAAGTAGTTTCGAATATTAGAATAGATAATTCAAGTCAGGCGTGAATTGGTTAATATTTCACTCAAATATTTTTCGAAAGAATTTCTCAACGACACTGGCTTGCTCATGGACTTTTAATAGAGAAAACCGAAATTAACATGCTTTCGTTTCTCATCCGTGTTTAATCCGCGTAAATTTGTGGCTTTTTTTTGACAGTTCGTGAAAAAAATTGTATTTTTCTACCTGTGCCTGTCTTTCGTGGTAATATTATAAAATGTAGGTGAAATTATATGAACTCAATCATCTGTTCAGCAATTCGCCCGCATAATGTGATTCGTTTTTATTATGACGGTGGTTACCGAACTGCTGAATTGAATATTTAATCTCCCGAAGGTTTGAGAAATGAGTTTGTAATGAAATTCCACTTCGATTGTGTGTTCTACTACGTCACGGACATGGAAAGGGCCATCTCTTTCTATGCTGGTGTCCTGGGTCTGAAACTCACCTCCCGGGATGTTGTTACTCGTTTTGACATTGATGGTGTTTTATTTGAACTTATTCCTACTCCAAATGCGAACAAGATTCACGGAGGTGGAAATGCCCGTCTCTGCCTGAAAGTTGATAACATCCATCGAGCCTTAGAAGAGTTGCAAGCGAAAGGTATTCATACGAGGCCGGTTCAGGAAACAGACAATGGCATGCTCGCTTCATTTGAAGACCCCGATGGAAACGAGATTTGCCTCTGGCAATATCAATAGAGAAGTGGAGGGTGGAATCGCATGGTGAGACTATATGAACTCAATCATCTGTTCAGCAATTTGTTTGCATAATGTGATTCGTTTTTATGTAAAGCCAGTAACGATTTGTTCCGAGCATTTCAAACTGGTGGACACAGTGAATCCGGTAATCCTGATATGGGAGTTACCCATAACTAATTAAAAGTATTGTATTTGAATTGATTAGGAGATTAGAAATGGAAAGAATAGCAGTTAAATCATCGAATTTAGCATCAGTAGGCTACGACTTGGAAAATAGCATTATAGAAATTGAATTTAATTATGGGGTATTTATCAGTATTTTAACGTACCTGAAAATATTTACAATGGGTTAATGAATGCAAGTTCACATGGACAGTATTTTGGCAGGAATATCAAAAAAGCAAATTATCGATATCAAAAAACAAGGTAATCATAATGCAAATTAAAATACCACATCAATTATATTTTAGAAATAACGTTTTACCAGAAAAAGGTATCATTGTCTTTATGGAGAGTGTGTGAAATGTATTTGTCAGAAATTATCATAATTAATTATAAAAGCTGCCGAAATTTAAATCTGTGTTTTCATAAAGACGAACCAAATATATTCATAGGTATTAATGACAGTGGAAAATCCACTATCTTAAATGCAATAGGATTATTATTAGACAGCAAATCGACTTTTTACTTTGAAAAAGAAGATAAAGCTAAAAAGGACTTGTCAAATACTTGCTTAGAAGAGAATATTGTTAAAGAAATATTACAAACAAAAGGTTTACCTGAAATTTCTTACAATGAGAGGGAGTGTATAATAATTGGCAAAATGGTTGTTGAGGATGAGGATTTAATTGATAAACATGACAGTTTATCCAATCACTTACTCTGGGCTATCGAAAATTCAAATAATAACATTCTTTGGTTTGCAAAAACTTTTGATCAAGAACGGTTTTTGAGTCAAAACTTCTTAGTAACAATGGACAGTGATAAGTTCTCTTCTTTATGGAATGAAAGTGCAACTTCTTTAAATAAAATAGTCAAAGATGAAGGAGTATCTAAGGACGAGATAGAAAATGAGAATAAAGCAGGAAGATTTAAAAAAATAGAGCTAATAAGGGCAATTTATAAAAAACATGATTTAAAACGAATTTGGGCAGAATACAAAATGGATAAAAATATTTTCCCTGAGTATCGTTATTTAGATTGGAATCTTTCTCTGAATGAATTGACTAACTTTACCAATGACGTAATGAATTCAACAATCGAAATGCATTTAAAGCCATTACAGGAATTAGCAAACAAACAAACAAGCTTGGCTCAGGAGGAAATAAATAAGAACTTGGTTGAACTAGCTGAAATTTTATCAAAGGACGTCCCAAGTATAGAGAAAATTAAAAGCAATGTGTTCATTCAAATGCAATTCAAGATCACAGATATATTTTTAAATAAAAGGAATTTGGATGGTGATATTCATTTGGATTCACAGGGCGAAGGCATAAAAAGACAAATATGGTTTGCATTACTAAAATGGAAGGCTCAACAATCACCGAGTAATAATAGTTCCAATAAAAAGTTTCTATGGTGTTTTGACGAACCAGAAACACATTTATTCCCATCGGCGCAAAGAGAGTTTTTTGATATTATAAAGACAGTCACTCGAAATAATGTTCAAACAGCACTGAGTACACATTCTACCGTTTTAATTAACA